>JASBZD010000009.1 GCA_029983595.1 Peptoniphilaceae bacterium | reverse complement strand
TGGTGCGCCATCAGGGACTCGAACCCTGGACCCACTGATTAAGAGTCAGTTGCTCTACCAACTGAGCCAATGGCGCATTTACAGTTTCTTAATTATATTCCTAAATTAAGAATTTGTAAAGTTTATTTAAATTAGATAAATAATTTTTCTATTTTAATTTTATTAGCTCATTTTTTAGATTCTCTAATGCTCTTCGTCTGTGGCTTATTGAGTTTTTTACGTCATGTTCTAGTTCTGAGAAGGTTTTGTCATATCCTTCTGGGATAAATAAAAAGTCATACCCAAATCCATGCTCGCCTCGTTCTTCTTCTGCGATATGTCCTTTACAGATTCCCTCTGTTATTATTTCGCGTTTTCCATCTTCTACTAATGCAATTGCGGTTTTAAAATATGCTGTTCTTTTTTCATATTCTACGCCTTCTAGCTCTTTTAATAATTTTTTTCTATTATCTTCGTCTGTGGCGTGTTCTCCTGCAAATCTAGCGGTATATAGTCCTGGTTTCCCATCTAGATAATCTACATATAGTCCTGTATCATCTGCTAGTACTAAATACTCGTCACTTAATAAATTTTTTAATGCTCTAGCTTTTAGCATTGCATTTTGCTCTAGGGTATCTCCAGTTTCTTCAACTTCAACCCCTTCTAAATCCATGTCTGATTTTTTTAATATTTCAAATTTTAGCTGATGAAGGATTTCTTTTATTTCTTTAATTTTTCCTTCATTATTTGATGATACTACTATTTTTTTCATAAATTTACACCTATTTCTTTAGTTATACTATCTAAAACTAGTTTTTGGTCATAGATTATTTCGTCTATTCCTGCTACTCCTGATTCTATCATTTTATCTAGATGTTCTCTAGAAAATGATGCACCTTCGCCTATCCCTTGTATCTCGATAAACTCGCCTTTGTCATTCATTATTATATTCATATCGACGTCTGCTTTTGAGTCTTCTATAAAATTTAAATCTAATAATACTTCGCCTTCTACTACTCCCACGCTGACTGCGCTTACTATAGAGTGTATTGGGTATTCTTTTATCTCCCCACGGTCTATTAGTGTTTTCATCGCATCACATAGGGCGATATATCCGCCAGTTATCGCCGCGCATCTTGTGCCACCGTCTGCCTGAATTACGTCGGCGTCAATTTTTATAGTTTTTTCACCTATTTTATCTAAATCTATACAGGTTCTTAATGCTCTTCCGATAAGCCTCTGGATTTCTATGCTTCGCCCGTCTTGGTGGAGACTTTGGATGTCTCTATTTTTTCTTTTTAAGGTGGAGGCTGGTAGCATTGCGTATTCTGCCGTAAGCCATCCAGTTTTTTTATATCTTAAAAATGGAGGTACTTTATTTTCTATAGTCGCTGTTACTATAATTTTAGTTTTCCCCATTTCTACTAATACGCTTCCCTCTGGGTATTCTATAAAATTTCTTGTAAATTTAATTGGTCTAAGTTCGTCGTTATTTCTTCCGTCTATTCTCATATTATTTTTTCTTTAAAAAGTATCCACCTGATTGTATCGTAGTTGAATTTACTGTAACAAACGCTTTTGGTGCTACTTCTTCTATTATTTTTCTTATTTCCTTTATTTTTTTTCTATCTATAATTGTCATTAATACATCCATATCGTCATCTCTTCCGTGGCCGTCTAGTACTGTTACTCCATATCCAGACTCTCTAAGAACTGATGCTAATTCTCTAGATGTATTTTTATTTACTATAATCTGTACTGTACTATTTCCTAATGCTATTCTATCTTCTATAGTTATTCCCACATAGTTTCCAGCAGAATAACCTAGTGCATATGCTAAGATATTTCCTACATTATTTAGATTTTTCATTACTGTACCTAATGCGGTAATATAAATAATTATTTCAAAAAAACCTATTAGAGCTGCATAACCTTTGCGTCCCTGAACTACCATTATTGTCCTTATTGTCGCTAGTGTAACATCACATACTCTAGCAAAAAATATTAGTAAATAGCCCAATTTTCTCTCCTTAAATGATTTATACATTATTGATTATATCGATTAGGCTTATTCTATTCAAGGATATTATTAAAAGTTAAAAATACGTCTATTCTTATAGTTAAATTTATTAAAATTTTTTTATTGTAATGTTAAATATAAGTATATATAATTTAATTGTGACAAAATATAGAAAAAGGATGTGTTTTTAATAGAAAACTCAAGTATTATCATAGGTATTACCGTAGTCTATATGCTAATCATGATAGGAATTGGGATTTATGGAAGAAGATATAATACTTCTTTTGATGAGTCTTTAACTGCCTCTAAACAGGCTACTGTAATAATGGTTGCATCTGCTGCGATCGGGGCCCATATCGGTTCTGGATTCGTATTAGGTGGGGCTGAAGAAGGTGTAAGATGGGGTCTAGCTGGAATGTGGTATGGGATAGGTTGTTCTCTATCTTATATTCTAATCGCTATTCTTACTGCTAGATATTTATATAATAAAGGATATGTAACTCTTACTGGATATTTTAAAGAAAGATATGAGGATAAATCTACTGCTTTAATTTATTCTATCGCTACTCCATTAAGCTATATAGCTATTTTTTCTGGCCAAATTATCGCCGGAAAATCTATATTTCAAGCTATTGGAATAAATGACACTATTGGAGTTATCGCAACTGTAGTAATTGTTTTATTATACTGTGGACTTTCTGGACTGTGGGGAGCTTTAGCTACTAGTGTAATTCAAGTAACAATTATTATTATTTCTTTAATTTTTGGGCTATATTTTTTATCCCAAAATGATGGATTTAATATGATAAGTACTCTTCCACAGACAAAGTTTGAGCTAGTTCCATTTGGTCCTGAAAAACTCGTAATGCTCACAATTCCTACGATATTATCCCAGCTTATTGACCAGGCTAATATCCAAAGGATAGCATCTAGTAAAAATGAGAATACTGCTCAAAAAGGATTTTTATTAGCAGGTATCGCTCTTATTCCTCTAGCAATTATTCCAGTTTTATTAGGGATGTATGGATCTTTAGTTTATCCAGATCTTCCTGAAAATACTGTATTAATGACTTTAGTATTAGAAAAATATCCAGTATTTATAGCAGGATTATTTATGGCTTCTATATTAAGTGCTATCATGTCTACTTGTGCAGCCATGATTTCTGGTATTTCTGCTACTGTCTTAGGAGATATTTATAAAGGGATTCTAAATCCTAAAGCTGATGAATCGACTATGAAAAAGTTAAATCTAGTCTTATATGTAGTGGTAGGTGTTTTATCTATATTCATCGCTTTAAAATTATCTAATATTATAAGTCTATTATCTATGGCTTATACAATTCTAGTATCAGGATGTCTAATACCTTTTTCTGGTGGAATAATATGGAATAAAGCAAACTCTAAAGGAGCTATCGCTTCAGCTGTAGTAGGTATAATTACCTCTTTACTAATAGCTTTTGGGGTAATAAATCCTCCATTTGCTAGTTTATTCCCACTTATCCCAGCTCTAATAGCTTTTATAGCAGGAAGTCTTATGACAAAAAATAACTAGTCAAAAAGCTCTAGTTGATATATTTTAGAAGAAGTCAGATTCGATAGGGTAATCCCTATGAGTCTGATTTTTTTATCTCTATTAAATTCACTAAATAACTCTCTAGATATCTCATATATATCAGACGATTTATCTATATAGCTAGAAAGCGTTCTAGATTTTTGGTGATTAGTAAAATCATCATATTTTATTTTTACACTTATAGTTTTTGCTTTTAAATTTTTGTCTATTAGATTTTCAGATAATTCACTAGAGAACTCTTCTAGATATTTATATAAAATTTTATTATCACGAGTCGGCACAAATGTCCTCTCTGAGCCTATAGATTTTCTTTCTCTTTTACTAGTTACCTCTCTATAATCAACTCCTCTGATCCTGTTATAGACCTCTCTTCCGCCTTTACCAAGCATCTTAACCAGAAATTCTTCATCTAGATTATATAAATCCTTAACAGTATAAACTCCTATTTTATAAAATTTTTCTGCTGATTTTTTGCCAATCCCGTGGACTTTTTCTAATGGAAATGGAAATAAGATCTCGGGCATCATATCCTCTGTGATGATTTTAAGTCCCTCTGGCTTATCCCAGTCTGATGCGATTTTTGCTAAAAACTTATTATAAGAAATCCCAAAGCTCATAGTTAGACCAATTTTTTCTTTTACATTAGTCCTGATATAATCCACCGCCTCGAGGGAAGAAAACGGAATATCTGATATATCAATATAAGCCTCATCAATAGAGACTTTTTCTACCATTTCAGTAAGAGTATAGACAATCTCAAAAACTTTACCCGAAATCTCTAGATATCTTTCCCTGCGATTAGGGACAAAATTGGCATGGGGACATAGTTTTTTCGCCATAAAGACGGGCATAGCAGAATGGACGCCATATTTTCTAGCCTCATAGTTACAGGTAGTGACGATCCCCCTATCAGAGTTTCCCACAATAAGCGGTTTGCCCTTTAATGACGGATTATCCATCTCCTCTACTGAAGCATAAAAAGCGTCCATATCCATATGTATAATGCTAAGTTTATTATCCATTTCTACCACCTAAAGCTCATTATAGCATAATAAAAAGAGCCGAATATATCGACTCCTTAAGATTAATATGTCTATCCAAGTTTTACAGCAGTACCAGAAATAGTAACCATAAGCATAGAGCCAGACTGACCTAAAACCTCATAATCAAGGTCACAACCTATTACTGCATCAGCTCCCATTTCTGTAGCACGTCTTATTAACTCTTCAATAGCCTCAGTTCTGGCAGATTTTAGCTCTTCTTCATAACCTTCGCTACGGCCGCCAAAAATATCTCTAAGTCCAGCGCCAAAATCCTTAATAAAATCTACACCAGAAATAACTTCACCAAATACAATCCCAATATATTCTGTAACCACTTTTCCCTCAACTGAATTAGTAGTAGTAATAATCATATTTATCTCCTATCTTAAATCCATTTCAAAAATTCCGACTTCTTCATTTTTACGTCTATCTACTTCTCCATCTAGAGTTTTAATAAAGACCTCACCAGTAACCCCAATTTTTCCATCTATAAAATGACCGCCAATAACAGAAAGATCATCCTTTGATAAAATCACATGAAGATGAATATGAGGATTACCATTATTTCTAGTTATATTTCCATTAAGCCCAAGGATCTCATATCCCTCATCTAGAACTTTTTCTTCATAATGTTTTGTATCCTTATTAAAATAACCAATCTTTACTTCAGATAAAAACCCAAGACCTGAAATTTCAGCTAGTTTAATATCTTCCTTACCACAAAAATTTTTAAGGTTATCTAAAATAGTGTCATTTCTATCAAATCTTAAGATATATGTATTATTAAACTTTTTATATTGCATTTTTATCCTCCTTTTATTTATTATATCAAAATATTTATATTATAGTAAAATTTATATTGCAAACTGTTCGCATTGTGATATTCTTATATTGGTAATGCAAACCGTTCTTAATTAACTATTTATGGAGGTCAAATTGAAAACAAATTCTAAAAAAGTTTTATCACTATTTTTAGCTTTTACTATATTATTTAGTAGTTTTAATTTAAGTTATGCTAAGTCAGATAGTAATCCTAAAAAATATGATAAAAAAGTAAGTAAAATTCTAGAAGAGTTTCTAGAACATGAACCAAGCGTAAAGTCAAATATAGAAAAATCAGTTTATATAGTAGACTATGATTCTTCAAAAGATAAATCTATTATTAAAACTGCAATAAATTCTATAAAAGATACTAAAATAATTTATGAGTATGATATATTATTTAATGCTTTTGCTGTAGAGACGACTTTAGATAATATAGATAAAATTAAATCTATTAAGGGAGTAAAAAGTGTAGAAAAATCTGGAAAACTCGAACCTTTAATGGAAAATGCAAGAGTATTAATAGGTACTGATAAGGCTACTGATTATTTAAAAAGTATTAAGGCTACCAACCCAGAAATTGCTAAAAGCTATGACGGTCGTGGAATGGTTATCGCAAATATCGATACAGGTATGGACGCTTCCCATAAGGCTATGAGATTAGATGATGACGCAAAAGAGACCGCTAAGATAAAATATGAAGATTTATCACCTACTGATAAAGAATTTTATATTTCTGAAAAAGTACCTCATTCTTTTAATTATTTTAATGGCGGAAAAATCACTATCGAAAAATATGATGATGGAAGCGATTATTATGATCCACATGGAATGCATATTGCGGGTATCTTAGCAGCTAATGATACCAAATCAGACGTAGAAGCTGGAAATGGTATAAGAGGTATAGCACCAAACGCCCAACTTTTCTCATATAAAATGTACTCTGACTCTAGTAATAATTTTGCTGGAGATGAGACTATGTTTCACGCATTTGAAGATAGTATAAAACATGATGTAGATGTAATATCAATATCATCTGGATTTACTGGAACTGGTCTAAATGGAGAAAAATATTGGGAAGCAATTAGAGCTTTAAGAAATGCTGGTATACCTGTCTGTGTAGCTACAGGAAATTTCGCTACTAGTTCATCTAGCTCTTCATGGGATAGATATGCTAATAACGCTCTAAATATGATAGATACCGGAAATGTAACTAGAACTGCAGCTCATGAAGACGCTATAGCCGTAGGTAGTTCAAGAAATACTAAAATCAATTTTAATGCAGTTAAAATTGGAGATAAAGAATTTAGATATTCTAGAATCGGTGCATTTTTTGATAAAAATAAATTTAATAAAGACAATTATAGCCTTATTTATCTTGGAAAATGTCAAGATGAGGACATAGCAGGTAAAGATCTTAGAGATAAAATAGTAATTATGGATAGGATTTATACAAAAGATCTTAAATACGCTTTTAAGAAAGTAGCAGATAAAGGAGCTAAAGGCGTAATCGTTGTAAATACAGTATCCTATTATAATAGAGATGACTGGGAAAATGTGCCAGCAATGGGCTATGAACAAGATGAAGCTACAAATGTATCTGTAATTTCAGTTTCTGGAATGGACGGTCTAGAAATATGGAATATGATAACTGGAAATAATAATACTGATGTAAAATCCAAAGAAGGCTCAGATTATAGAATAGATATGGATAAATATAACTCATCTAAGCCTAATGTAGGTGATGAAAAACTAGTTGAGTTTAAATTATTAGATAAAAAAATTCCTTGGGATGATGTAAATGTACCTGCTGGCTCTACATCATGGGGACCAAGAATCGATTTAATGCTAAAGCCTGATATTTCAGCTCCAGGTAAAAATATTTATTCGACTTTAAATAAAATAAATGGTGTAGATACTTATCAATACTTAAGTGGTACTTCTATGGCTACACCTATAATTTCAGCTTCTACTGTAATAATTAGACCAAAAGCTAAGGAAATGCTAAAAGAGTCTGTAATAAAAAATAGAGGTACAGATCTTACCTCTTTAATAAAAATAATGCTTCAAAATACTGCTACGCCAATGATTGATCCTACAACAGATGATAAAAATGGTGGATATTTATACGCATCACCTCGTCAACAAGGAGCTGGTCAGATAAATCTAGAAAAAGCCATAAAGAATAACCTTATAATTTCTCATGATTTAAGAGATTCAAAAGGCTTAATAAACCAATATGGAACAGTTTCACTAAAAGAAATAAAGGGAGCTAGTAAAGATTTTACTATAAATATCGATAATACTAGCGACAGAGATATAACTTTAAAAGTATCTTCATCAGCAATTACCACAGATGAAAATACAAAAACAACAAAGTTAGACGAAGAGTATAAAGACGAAAACTCTGTAGATGGCAAAAAAATAGTAGCAGAAGTCCATCCTAAAAAAATAGAAAATGCAAAGCTTAACTTCTCACAAGAAGAAATTACTATTCCTGCTAAGGGATCTTTCAGTCTTGGAGCTACTTTAGAAGTTGGAGATGCATTAAATAAAAACCAGTTTGTTGAAGGATTTATAAAATTTGATTCATTAGAAGAAATAGAAGGAAAAATAGAAAATCCTCAGCCTTCTTTAAATATGGCATTTATGGGATTTGCTGGCAACTGGAATAGCGAGCCAATCTTAGATAAATGGTCTTGGGAAGACGGTTCACGTGCAAAAACTATTATGGGCCATGACGAAGATGGAAATCCTAAAATTCCTGGAACTCTAAATAGAGGTCATGGCGGAGATGGAATTGATTATTTTAAACCAGCGGGAATTATCCAAAATACAGAAGATGGTAATAAAAATTATAACCAAGATCCAGACTATTTTTCACTTAATAATAATCTAGACTTTATGAATGACTCTACTAGTGGAGATAGCGATATAATAAGTAAATATGCAGTAGAAACTACACTTACTCCAAGTCCACTTATTTTAAGATCAGCATCTGATGCAAAAATTTCAATAGTAGACTCAACAAAATCTAAGGACTTAAAAGTTTTACAAGTAGATCACTTTATAAGAGGTATTTTAAACTCAAAATCTGGAGACTCTAAAGGAGTTAAGGGCTCAGCATTAAAAGTATATAGCGATCTAAGATGGGATGGGGAAATCTATAATCCACGCGCAGTAGATAAATATGACGAATCATATATAGAAGGAAAATTAGAGCCAATCTCTGAAGGAGACTATTATTTTAAATTTAAATATAGGCTTACACCTGATTATCCATATCAAGAGTCATATATACCTGTAAAAATCGATACAACTAGACCAAGAATAGTATCATTTGACGCATCTAATCCAGATGAGATTATTTTAAAAGTTAAGGATTCATATTATAGACAAAAGAAGGAATATCAAAATGAGACTTTATTTAGATATGATCAAGATAAAAGCCCAGAAAAATTTGAAGAAATATCTAATAAAGTATGGTTTACAGGTGCTGCCGTTGTCGATGAAGATGGTGAAATTTTAGAAAATCTAAAAGTAATTAATCAGGGAGATAAAAATAAATATGGCGGCTTTGAATTAGATAGCGAAGGAAATACAGTATATAAAATACTGGGTGCTAACAATAACCTCGCAGGAAAAACTATAGAAATAGCCGCACTTGATGGAGCATTAAATTTTACAGATAGCTATAAAATTAAATTTGATGACACTATAAAAGATGGAAAATTAGGTTATTCAAGGATAACAAGTCGTGAATGGGACGATGATAACTATGAATGGGTTGAAAATAGTGAGAAAATAGGAGAAATAGATAAAAATCTCCTAAAAGATATAAAAAATAATGATACTAACGAAGAAAATCCTAATGAAATAGATACTCCATCTCTAGATGGCACTCCAATTATAGAAATAGATAAAGAAAAATCTACAATAATTGATTTAAAAGATGAAGATACTAAGAGAATAATAAAACCTAAAGAAATAAAAACTACAAACCCTTTTACAGGATATGAGTCTATTGATCTAGATTATGGTGATGAATCTACTGTAGATGAATATGGCATACCTACTCATTATAAAGATGGTTCTAAAATGGAATTTAAAGATAATAGTGTAGAAGATTTAAAAAACATGGGCTATGTAGGAAAAGTAGTGCTTACAGAAAATAAAGGATTTGATATTGAAGGATATGTTAAAAACGTATCAAAAGATGCAAAAATCTATTTTGTATCATCTACAATGTCAAAAACTGGAAAAAGATCTGAGGTAAAAAAACTTATATCAACATATGACGAATCTGATAAGTCAATGAAATTTAACTTATGGGGAAATATTGACGATATAGATAATCGAAATGGTATAGATTATAAAGGCGACTTAGAGTTTTATGTAAGAGATACAAATGGCGTAAGTAAGAGCGTCTTTGTAAGAATGCCAAAACTTAAAAATGAGGCAGTAGAAAAGAAAAAAGACCCGGTTGAATCTTCATTTTCTAACGTAACTGAGCTTGGAGAAAGTGATCTAAACTCTAAGCTAATAGAGAAAAAAGATGAAAATGGAAATATCTATTATGAAATTTCAGATAGAATAAATATAGAACCAGGTTATGGACTTAGAATAATCTCAAGAAACCCAGGTAAAACAGATCTTGAAGCTTTATCAAGACTAGAATATATAAATAATACTGATTCTTCAATGGATATAAATGCTGATATAAAAGTATTACAAGGCTTTAATATTTTAAGATATGAAATTTATAAATTAGTAGATGGAAAATTAAATCCAGATGACTCTAATCTATCTAAAGAAGTAGGAAAGATTATATTTATTGACAAAGATAGAGTAAGTCTAAAGATGGATGAGAATTTCAATCCATATAATAGCGATAACAGTCCTTATGGAGAGCTATATGTGAAAAATTCTCCTGTACCAATAAGAGGTACTATATTTGATAAAGGTGGATTTAACTGGCATCTTAGAATAAATGAATCAATGATAGACCAATATCTAGTATTTGGGGATTTAAAAAGCGACAATTCACGCGATTTTGAGGCTATTATAGAGGCTAAAGATGGCGATATAATGGACTGGGCTGCCAAAGACTATAATAACGGAATGGCTGAAGGATTTAGAAACCAATATAAAATATATATTGATAATGTAAAACCAGAAATCTCTGTAGTAAACGAACCTACTGATATAGCTTTAAATCTTTCTAATAATAAAAATGTTAATATTTCTATTACCGATAAAAGAGATAATGGTAAGCCAGGAAGAATAATGGAAAAATCTATATTAGTAAATAATAAAGAATATGATCCTTCTAAATCTCTAAATGACTACAAGATAGATAATGAAAATGAAGTAGAAGTAAAAATATCTGCAACTGACTATGCGAGAAATACTAAAGTAGAAATATTTAAGATAAATCTTGAAACTGGAGATGATACAAGAGTAGAAAACCCTTACGTAATAGTAACGATAGATGGAAAAGAGGTAAAAGTAAAAAAAGGCGAAGACTTTACTCTTCCAGAATTTAATCAAATAGAACCTCCTTATCACAGATTTATAGGTTATAAAGTAGGAGATGAAATTAAAAAACCTAGTGTCAGCATTATTGTAAATGAAGATATAACTATAACTAGCGAGTTTTCTGAAGATATTATAGAAAAAGAAAAAAATCAGTCAATAATCAGATATGAAAAAAATATGGGCTCAATTGGTATATCAGAAATTAAGGATATAAAAGTAGAAAAAGGAAGCGAATATACACTTTTAGAAAATCCATTTACTCCACCAGAGAAAAAAAGATTCAAAGGATATAAAATATCTGGAAAAGATGGTATAAAAATGCCAAATGAAAAGATTATAGTAGATGATAATATAATTACTATAACTGCACTTTGGGAAAATATAGAAGAAGATAATAATATAACCCCTCCTATTAAACCTAATCCAGAAGATTATCCTAGAGATTTTAATAATAGAACTTATCCAGATGCTAGATATATTCCAAGAATTATCGGAAGTGAAACTATACCTAGTGTAAATGATAGTAAAACTAATTATCTAGATAGCTATTGGGCAAAAGATGCGATTAGATATTCTACTGATAAGGGATATTTCAAAGATATAGCAGATATATATGATTTTAAACCTACAGAAAATATAACGCGTGCTGAGTTTGTAACGATATTAGGTCGAATGGCTAATATTGATACAAAAAAATATATGAAAATCTCATTTAATGATATAAACCCATCAAAATACTATGCACCATATATAGAATGGGCATCAAAAAATAAAATCACATTAGGTAATGGAGATGGAGGATTTAATCCAGACTCTCCACTTACTCGTGAACAAATGGCAACATTTATAGATAGATATAATAAGCTAGTAAATCTAAATTTAAAAGATAGTCTAAATAAAAATATCTATAAAGATGATAGTGAAATATCTCAATGGGCAAAAAACTCAGTATATGAAATGACTAGACTAGGCGTAGTTAAGGGTAACGATGAAAATAAATTTATGCCAAAACAAAACCTAACTAGAGCAGAAATCGCACAAATTATGTTTAATATAAAATAAATTATATAAAAAAGAAGGCTTCGAAATGATTTATATAAAATAATCATAAATCGAATGCCTTCTTATTTTTTATAAAATTCTAAGCGAGTTTATTACCGCTAAAATCGTCACACCCACGTCAGCAAATATCGCAAGCCACATTGGAGCTAGTCCGAAAGTAGCCAGTATTAAAACCGCAATCTTTACACCTAACGCAAAAATTACATTCTGTCTTGCTACTCTTACAGTAAGTTTTGAAATCTCATATGCTTCAGATATTTTGGTTATCTCATCATTCATTAAGACGATATCAGAAGCCTCAATCGCCGCATCGGAGCCTAAAGCCCCCATCGCGATTCCTATGTCTGAACGCCTTAAAACTGGCGCATCATTAATTCCATCGCCCACAAAAGCGACTTTTCTATCTTTGCTATTTTCTAAAATATCCTCAAAATAAGAAACCTTATCCTCTGGTAAAAGTTCACTATATACCCTATCTATTCCTAGATCTGATGCAATTTTTTCTGCAGTATCCTTTTTATCACCAGTAAGTAGAACTATATCATCCACACCAAGTTTTTTAAGTCTAGCTAGTCCCTCTTTTGTATCATCTTTTATAGTATCTGAAATAATAAATACTCCAGAAACTTTACCATCAACCATAATATATACATGAGAGCCAATTTCATCTATCTCTTTTATATCAGAACCTAAATCTCTCATAAGTTTTAAATTACCAGCTGCGACTATCTTGCCATTATACTCGCCTTTTAGTCCTTTTCCTCTAATTTCTTCAATATTCGTAATCTCATCTTTATATTTATCGCCATAAATACTAGTTATAGATTTAGCAATAGGGTGAGTAGAGTAAGACTCTAAAGATGAGCCTATTTCTCGCCACTCATTATCAGAAAATGAGATCTCGTTGTTTATTTTAAAAACTCCATAAGTAAGTGTACCCGTTTTATCAAATACGACCGTTTTAGTCTTTGAAAGTACCTCTAGATAATTTCCGCCTTTTACTAAAATCCCATTTTTAGACGCTCGTCCAATCCCTGAGAAAAAACTCATCGGAACAGAAACTACTAAAGCACAAGGACAAGAAACTACTAAGAAAATAAGCGCTCTTTGGATCCAAATATAAAATGAAGTGCCAGTTATTAAAGGTGGAATAAAAGCTAAAATTAAAGCTAGTACCACCACAATAGGTGTATAAACTCTAGCAAATCTACTGATAAAACTTTCAAGAGTAGCTTTTTTCTCTGTTGACTCCTCAATAAGCTCTAAAATCTGAGAAACAGTAGAATCCCAAGAGTCCTTAGTTACCTCAATTTCAATCACTCCAGAATTATTAATAGAACCAGAATAGACCTCATCGCCCACTTTTACGTCCACCGGCATAGATTCACCAGTCAGAAACGCCATATTTAATGAAGTTTCGCCCTTTCTTATAATCCCATCAAGAGGAATCTTCTCCCCTACCTTAACGCGAATAATCTCGCCAACCTCTACCTCATCAGTCTCTACTACGATCTCTTCACCATCTCTGATAACATTAGAAACTTCCGGTGCGTACTCTATAAGAGCTTTAATACTCTTACGACTATTATCTACTGCAAAATTTTGAAAAAACTCCCCTACTTGGTAAAAAAGCATAACAAAAACTGCCTCAGTATATTCACCAAGTATAATAGCCCCAATAGTCGCAATACTCATAAGAAAATGCTCATCTAATACATTCCCACGTCTTATATTTTTAATAGCCATAACTATGACCGGAAGACCTACTAGAGCATAACTTATTGCATAACAAACAAGCGCTATATAAGAGACATATCTAGTCTGATAATCATTTAAAAACCCAATAATTAATAAAATAGTCGCAATTATAATATTTCGAGCTTCTTTTTTTATTCTTCGCTTAGGTTTATTTTCTATTTCATTGTTAATATTTTCTATATCTTTTTCCATTAAATCACCATATATGTTATATTAGTCATATATAAATAAAATTTTTAGCACCTACTTACGCGGTGCCAAAATTTTACAATCTTCTATCTTACAAAACTTGAACCTGGCTCTACCTCATCAAAAATTCTCATAGCCTCATCTAGAATTTCTTCAGCTTTTTCATCATCCATATCAATTTTAAATTTCCCAAAAGCTAGATTGATTTTAGCATCATTTACGCCATCTAATTTAGAAATTTTTTCCTCGATAATACCTGCACAATTAGCGCAGTCTATATTTTTTAATTTAAAAGATTTTTTCATCAAAATACTCCTTATATAAATTGGTTTATAGTAATTTTATCTATAATAAAAACCATTGTCAATTTTAATATGATTAATCATTCATACTACTTCTTTATAATATCACTTCTATATTAAAAGTCAATAGATATATGATGAATTTTTCATAAAATTATTGGGTAAATAATTCTAGAGGTGAAACTATGGAAAAAGTAAAATTTTATGGCAGAGATAAAGACGTACCTGGCACATTAAGCTGTCGAATAGGAGAAAATAAAGAAAAAGACGCATCAGAGTACGAATATTATAACTTTTTACGTTGCTTTATAATGACTACAGATATTCACGATCTCGTGGAGTTTGAGTATATAAATATAAATGATAAAATACTAGCTAAAGAGCCGATGATAGCTAAGCTAGTAGATCAATACGATACATTTATTATAGAATTTATGGACGAATATATGGTAGGAAAAATCCATAATGCCAAGCTTTATGTTAAACTTAAACAAAAGCTAGAAAATCGTTAAAGCTCCGCACCACATTGTACACAATTTTTGGCATAAATAGTGTTAGATGCGCCACAATGAGGACAACCAGTAGTCTCAATTTTTACAGGCTCTCTAGCCTCATCGCTATCACTTCTATCAAAAATCTCATCATTAACAACATCTTCTCTAGCGCTATCTATCTTGGTACTAGGGTTTTTAGTAAAGCTTTCATTTTTTAACGACTCAAGACTCTCAATCTTTGAAAAATTTTCTTTAAAATTAGAAATTGGTAGATCTACTCCCATCTTATATAGCTCATAAGCCACAATCCCGATTTTTAAATATTCATCATCTATCTCATCATCTAATTTTTTAGACTCGCTATTAGATTTTAGACCACTTGTAAATTTACTAATATTTTCTGAAATCCCATCAGTAATGCCACCGATACCGCCAGCCTCAGCATATGAGCTAGCAGCAGCATTTTTGCCCTTCTCTAGAGAAACTAAAATCGCATCAAGTATAACTTTTAAATCCTTAGGCTCCAAAACTTTACTCCTTAAAAATATCTATAATTTTATATCTACTTGGGTATAATTTTACCAAATAATATAATAAAAATAAATGGAGGAAGATATGGAAAAATTAACATTATATGTGCTAGATCGTTGCCCATATTGTAACAAAGTTTTAGATTATATCAGAGATAACGATATAAAAGGAATTGAAATAAAAGAAGTAGGAGATAGTAAAAACCAAGCTGAACTAATGGAAATTGGTGGAGAGGACCAAGTACCAATGCTATCAATAGATGGAAAACCATTATATGAATCAATGGATATAATAGAATATTTAAAGGAAAACTGTAAATAATTATGAAAATAGGATTTTTATCCGACACACACGGTAATTTATATTGGACAGAAAAATCGCTAGAAATACTAAAAGATTGCGATAAAATACTACATCTAGGCGATGTACTAGCTCCAGGACCACGTAACCCAATTACAGATGGATATGACGCAAAATCTTTAGGAGAAATTTTAAAATCAAGAGAAGATATAACATATATAAAGGGAAACTGTGACGCGGACGTAGACGAGATGGTACTAGATAAAGAAGTACTAGTAAGTAATAGACTAATAGAATGGGGCGATATAAAAATATACGCAACCCATGGATATGAGGAATCAGAAGAAGAAAGAATAGCAGAAGGATTAAAACTTGGGGCCGATATCGTATCCTCAGGTCATACTCATATAAAAGTTCTAAAAAATGTAGACGAAGTAGCAGTACTAAACCCAGGAAGCCCAACACTACCAAAAGATGGAATAAGAAGCGTAGCAATATATGAAGATGGGATAATAAAACTTATAGACATCGAGAATATAGAACTAATAGAAGAAATGGAAATATAACAAAGAGCAGCAGAAATGTCGCTTTTTTAATTTTATGAATTTTTAAGGGTTTAATCAATATATGATTGTTTTTATTTGCAGGGGCTCGTACCGGAACGAATGTGACGGGTCAGCCCGTTTGAAAAGTATAGTATAGATTATAGTGGTTATAATTATCATAGTTTATTTAATATGAATACTAATATTTTATAATGCGAAACGTGTTTTAAGATAAGAATAATTTCAATGTTATGGAAAAAGCTTCTCGTGAGGTGGGTTTTTAATTGGTTTATCATTCATTACTAAACCCCGTGCAAATAATTGCTTCTTGGACCGCTCAGGCCGCTAGGCCAAGATAACCATGTCCTTCGAAACAATTATTTGCACTAATCTATGGTCTTAAGATTTAATTCTTAAAATTGGAATTATTAACAACGCTAACTTGTAGGGAACTGCACCGGAGCACGTATGTGCGACGGGTCGTTAGCTGAAATTCAAAATCTTTGATTTTGTTTAATGAAGCATGCAAAACCGCCCGAATCTTTGATTCGCTAAAGGTTTTGCCAAGTTTGAAAAATATAGTATATATTACAGTGGTTATAATTATTATAATTTACTTAATATAAATACTAATATTTTATTATGCGAAAAGTGCATTAAGATGAGAATAATTCAATCAATTAAAAGAATAAATTATTACTTATATTATTATGGTATTAATTGGTAAATATAATTAATATATAGCTAATCAAAACAATATTTTCCAAACGGGCCGACCCGCTACGCGGTGCAGGCCCCTACAAAATAAAATCCCACTTGATGTGTATTAATTAAATTATATTGGTAGGGGACTGCACGACTTGACGCAAGTCAAGGCGGTCGTCCCGATCGTCAAAGTGGAGTTTAGACTATAAATATTTTATTATGCGAAAAGTGCATTAAGATGAGAATAATTTCAATAAAGTATAGTACATTATATATCATATGTTCAAAACATGAAAATAAAAATCCCATCCCTACCAGAACAAGAAAAAATTGGTAACTTTTTTAAAAATCTTGATTTAAAAATTTCTAATGAGGAGAGTCTTCTAGATTCTTATAAAAATCTAAAAAAATCTTTTTTACAAAAAATGTTTATTTAGTTTAATTTTATACTTGAAACTTTTATTCTATTTGATATTATATTTATGACATACTTTCACTCCTTTATTGTTTTTTAAATTTTTAGTGCATTTTTAACTTATGAGAGTATGTCTTTTTTATGTATATTTTTAGAACTTTTTTATTTTTTTATGTTATTATAGATTTTAGGCTTCTCATCTCCTTTTTATGGTCGACCTTTTTAGTAAGATCATTCTAACCTTGGAGAGGCCTATTTTTATTTATTTCTAAGATTTTAGACAACAAAAAAACGAGTAATAAATTCTGAATAATTTAACACTCGTTTTTTAAAGACCTTTAGATTTCACCTGACATTCGCTTTTTGGTTCTATCACTAATTTTCATCCCTTCCATTTAATATTTTGCATTTAGTAAATCTTTATTGTACGAAAATTTTCATTTAATTTACTTTTCTTATGCAAAACTTATAAACTTTCGTCTTACCTTTTAATTTTATATTTTCTGTCTATTAAAACTTCTATTATTACATTTTGATTAAAAATATTGTTTTAAGGATAATCATCAGGACATCTCCTGTCTCTTATAGTCTTAAAATACTTTTTAATCTATTTCTATCATATATCCCTTTTAATAAGCCAATCTTATTCTATATAATATAATTTTTTAGAAAAAGTATAATAGGTGTTTTAAATAAAATCTATATTAAATATTAAATTGTTTATTATTTTAAAGTATCTTAAATATTTATCTCATCTTCCAAATTACTTTACTAAAAATTTTAATTATATAAATAGATTATAATTTGGAAAATTTTCTAATAGTTTCTAGTCATAAACTTTTAATTTTCGCTATTATAAAACTACTATATTATTAAATATTTTCACTTTCTCTAAGAATCTGCATTTTATTATGCTTCTGATATGATACTTTAAATCTGGTTTACTCCAGTAGTTTCGCTATTTTTATAACTGTGTAGATTTTTAAAGTTATTTAATCAAAGAGTCTAAAATCTTTTAATCTTACTTTATCACTACTTTTTAATTAAATAGCTAAATTTAGATTTTAATTAGTCAGGTGAAATTGTCAAGGTCCGGGTACAAAGTATAAAGATTTCTCTTTTCTACCTTTTTATAAACTAATAAAGTTATTAATTTTGAGTAGATAATTAGATTTCTCGGTCAATTTATTAGATCGTTTCTTAAATCTTTTATTGGGAAACCGTTTATCTTTGTACTTCATATATTACCAGTATTTTACATTCTAAACACTTTTTTAAAGTTTTTTTTACAATTTTTTATAAAAAAACGCGAAGATGAGTTTATCACTTATCTCCACGTTTAAAATTATTTTTATTTTCTTTTTTATAAGATATTAGCCCTGTTATTCCTAATGTAAATCCTAATATCATTAAGAAAAATGCTGATATCCTAAACTCGCTTGGCGCGCTTGTTTCTACTGAGTATATATATAATATAATCCCTAGAACTCCACATATAATATGAAGTATTGCGAGTACTTTTTTATTCATTAGTTTTCCTTTTCTAGTCTCTTAGCGTTTTTAGAAGTGCTATTTTTTTAGCATATCCCTCTATTTCATTTGGAGTTTCTAGATAAAACCCTAGGTCTTTTAGTGATGGATGATTTATTATTTTTCTAAATGTTTCTTCGCCTAGATGTCCCTCGCCAATTTTTTCATGGCGGTCTTTATGTGCTCCTATTGGGTTTTTTGAGTCATTTAGGTGGACTGCTTTTATTTTCTCTATTCCTACTACTTTATCAAATTCTTCTAATACCCCATCTAGGTCATCTTTTATATCATATCCTGCTTCCCATAGATGGCATGTATCTATACATACTCCTATTTTTTCTTGTAGCTTTACGCCGTCTAGGATCTGTTTTAATTCTTCAAAGTTTCTGCCAATTTCTGTGCCTTTTCCGCTCATTGCTTCTAATAAGACGATTGTGGATTGGTCTTCTGTCATTATCTCATTTAGAAGTTTTATAATTTCTTTTATCCCCTCGTCTACTCCTAGCCCTACGTGTGATCCAGGGTGGAAGTTATATAGTGATCCTGGGAAAAATTCCATTCTCTTTAGATCGTCTTCCATCGCCATTTTAGCAAATTCGCGTACATTATCTTTGGCGCTAGCTGGGTTTAGAGTATATGGTGCATGGGCTAAAAGTGGCCCAAAGTTGTGCTCAATTCTTAACTCATTTAGTTTTCTTGCATCTTCTGGGTCGATAGCTTTTGCCGCTCCTCCACGTGGATTACGCGTAAAGAATTGGAAGGTATTTCCTCCCATTTCTAGAGCTGTCTTTCCCATGTTGTAAAATCCTTTCGCTGTCGAAAGGTGTGAACCTATTATAAACATCTATTCTCCTTTACTTATGCATTAAATAGCATGTTGACATCGTCATACATCCTATTAAATATTGTTACTAGTAGGCCAAATGGCGATTTTTCTCTTATATCTTCTTTTATTATTAGATCATTTTCATATATAAGATTTTCGCCTTCATAATATTTTATATGGCCTATTACATCTCCTTTTTTCATCCCTGACTCTACTTCATTTATTTCCATCTCTGACCAGATCGCTTCTTTATTTTTTACTACTTTATAATATTCATCTTTATTAAATACATATACTTCTTTAGGGTAAAATCTGTCCTGATCTATTACTTGGACTGGACTTACATTATCTGCTATTTTAATCGTGTTATAATTTTGAAATCCATTTTCCATTAGCTTTTTAGCTGCGACATATCTTGCCCCATTAGATGGTGATCCCATTGTGATGCCAATTAGTCTAAATGGTTTTAGATTTTCTTCTGTTTCATATTTTATACCAGTAGAGATAAGACATCTTCCAGCTAGTCCAGTATATCCAGTTTTCAGACCATCAACTTCTGGTATAACGCCAAGCATTGGGTCTGTGTTTCTAGTATAAAACTCACGTTCTAGATTTCTTATTCTAGGGGTGCTAGTGGTTTTTAAAATTTCTGGATATGCTTTTATAAATGCTCTTGATAGAGTAAAAAGATCTCTAGTTGTAAGCTCATTCTGGGCATTTAATGTATAATCTGGTAGCCCTGAAGAGTTTATTATCTGATAGTTAGTAATTCCAAGACTTCTAAGTTTTTCGCCCATCTTTTCTGTAAATGCTTTTTCTGTGCCAGATACATGTTTAGATAGTGCATATACTGCGTCATTTGCTGATACTATCATAGCCGCGTCTATTAACTCTTTTACAGTTACGATTTCGCCTTCTTTTAGATCATATGTCGAGCCTTTTATCTTGGCTGTTTCGCTATCTATAGTTATTTTATCATCTAGCGATATATTTCCTTTTGATATCTCATCTAGAACGACAAAAACTGTCAGTACTTTGGTTGTAGATGCTATTGCTACTCTTTTATCTATATTATTTCCTTCAAATATCTCACCAGTTTCATAATCTCCTATAAGATAAGAGTTTGTAAGAGATTTAATTGATTGATTTTGCACTTTTTCTACTTCTCTAAAGAGCCTAGCATCTTCTTCCATCTCTTTTTGAAGCTCTTTTTCTTCTTTAGATAGCTCTGGTTTTTCCTCTGGATCTACAACCTGCTCCTCTATATTAGTAAGCTCTTCTACCTTCTGACCTGGAGTTACGGCATTATGCTCTTGTGCCAAGATAGATATAGGATTTAGAGCTAATAAAATCGCTAGAGTAAGCGATAATTTTTTATATATTTTACCCATTTTTTACCCTTCATTTTAATTAATATTTTAGTCTCTTATAATAGTATAACGTATTTATATTAATTTTGCGTTTTGATTTATATTTCACAACCTATTTACAATTTATAATTTCTACTTTATAATATCAATAATTTTATTTTATAATTTTAGAGGTGAAAATGAAAAACTTTCTTAAGAGAAAAAATATTAATATTTCACTAAAGACATATTTTATTGATGCTCTAGGCGCGATGGCTTTTGGTCTATTTGCTTCACTTTTGGTGGGGACTATTTTAAATACTATCGGCATAAAGCTTAATATAGCTTTTTTAACAGATGTAGTATGGCCTATAGCTAAGGCAGCGACTGGCCCAGCTATAGCTGTAGCAATTGCTAAAGCTTTAGGCGCTCCTGATCTCGTTTTATATGCTAGTACTCTAGTGGGATATGGGGCGTATGAACTTGGTGGACCAGTGGGAGTTTTTGTGGCGAGTATTTTTGGGACGGAGTTCGGTAAGCTAGTATCTAAAGAAACTAAAATAGATATAATTGTTACTCCAGTCGTGACGGTGCTCGTGGGGCTTTTAGTAGGTCAGATTATAGGCCCACCAATTCAATCTTTTATGGTATTTTTAGGCGATATTATTATGCGTGCGACTTTAGCTAGACCGCTAATTATGGGAGCTTTAGTCTCGCTACTTGTGGGCGTGGCGCTTACTTTACCTATTTCTTCTGCTGCTTTATGTATGATGCTTAGTCTTTCAGGGATTGCTGGTGGGGCTGCTACTGTGGGATGTTGCTGCCAGATGATAGGTTTTGCAGTAATTTCTTATAGGGACAACAAAACTCAGGGGCTTTTTGCTCAGGGAATCGGAACTAGCATGCTCCAGATGCCAAATATTATTAAAAACCCAATGATATGGATTCCGCCATGTCTAGCTTCTATTATTTTAGGACCAATTTCTACAGTAGTTTTAAAACTTGAAAATACTCCTCTAGGTTCTGGAATGGGTACTTCAGGTCTAGTAGGACAGATCGGAACTTTTGAGGCTATGGCGGGTATCGAGCCATTTTCAGCTACACTATTTAAAGTGATTTTAATCCAAATCATTCTACCGGCTTTTTTATCTTTTATAATTTATTCTTTTATGAGAAATCGAGGTTTTATAAAAGATGGAGATATGAAGCTCGATATGTAGATTTTTTGATATATTAAAGATTTTATAAAAATATGGCTTTTAAGAATTTCAGTATAATTTACTTAAGTCTTAAAGGTCATATTTTTTATGCTAAATTTTTAGCAAAAATTTTAATTATATAATATTTTATTTTATAACAATTGCGTATCTGGGGTAAATTAGCATAATTTAGTTTGCGTATCTGGGGTAAAATAAG
>JASBZD010000008.1 GCA_029983595.1 Peptoniphilaceae bacterium | reverse complement strand
CTGAAGTAGTAAGTGGTGTTTCACTAGTTGTTAATGCGTTAGGATGTAATGCAGGATACATAGCTATAGAAGATAATAAGCCTGATGCTATTTCTGCTGTGGATAGCGCTACTAATGACTTTTCAAAAGTAGAAGTTGCTAGTATGCAGACTAAATTTCCACAAGGTGACTCTACAAGAGTTATCGACTCAGTATTAAATAGAAAAGTACCAGTAGGTGAAAGAAGTGGAGCTGTTGGGGCATTTGTTTCTAACGTAAACACTTTTAGAGCTTTACATAATGCTTATTATAATGGAATTCCTTTATTTGAAAGAGTAATTTCTGTTACTGGTCCAGGTGTAAAAGAACCTAAAAACATATTGACAAGAATAGGTACTCCAATTATTGATTTAATTAATCAATGTGGAGGATTTAATGGCGATGTAGTGGCTATTATTTCAGGGGGCCCTATGAATGGATCTCAAATTTTCGATCTAGAATCTCCAGTTACTAAAAATATTACTGGTATTGTAGTTTTAACTAAAGAGTATATGGATACTAGTAGGCCTACTCCTTGTATCAAATGTGATAAATGCGTTTCTGTATGTCCATCAAGACTTAATCCACAAAGATTAGAAAAACTTATTCTTCATGGCAAATATGATGATGCTAAGGCTGCGTTTGCTGAAGAATGTATTCAATGTGGTGCTTGTAGCTATGTTTGTCCTGCTAAGAGACAATTAGCACAAAATATTAAGCTTGGAATGAATGAAATTTGGGCTAGAAACTAGGGGAGGATTATTTTGGAAAATAAAGAAATTAAAAATGAGGTAGTATTACCTAAATTTCAAATGTATACTTACCCTTATGAAAGAGGAACTGAAACTACTTCAAGGGTAATGTTAGATGTAATAATTGCTTTAATTCCTGCTATTATTGGTAGTATATATTTTTTCGGGATTAAAGTTATTCCAATATATTTAGTTTCAATACTTTCATGTGTTTTAACTGAATATATAATTCAAAAAGTAAGAAAAGTTCCAGTTAAAATTTCAGATTTATCTTCTGTGGTTACTGGGATTTTAATAGCGATGAACGTTCCTAGTGAAATGCCTTTATATATGATGGCTTTTGCAGGAATATTTGCTGTAGGTGTATGTAAAGAGGCTTTCGGTGGAATTGGTTCAAACTTTGTAAACCCAGCTCTTGGAGGAAGAACATTTTTAATGGCATCTTGGGGTGCGGCGATGACTAATTATATAGCGCCTGGTGTAGTAGATGGCGTTGCTTCAGCTACTCCTTTACAACTTTTAGCAGAAGGAGCTACTGCATCTGATTTACCTACTATAAAAGATATGTTTATAGGTAACATAAATGGAGTAATAGGTGAAACTTCAGCTTTATTACTTCTAATTGGAGCAATATACTTAATTATTAAAAAACAAATAGACATAAAAATTCCATTAGTTTATATTCTTTCTTCTTTAGTTTTATTACCACTTTTTGGTGTATCTTTAGATTTAGCAATTTACTATCTATTAGGTGGTGGTCTAATTATGGGGGCTTTCTTTATGGCTACTGACTATGTAACTTGCCCTACTACTGATAAAGGAAAAATAATATTTGCTATTGGATGTGGTGTTATAACTACTGTAATTAGAGTTTTTGGTAATATGCCTGAAGGTGTTTCATATTCTATATTATTTATGAACTGTATGACACCTATGATAGATAAATATATTCAACCGAGAGTATTTGGGGAGGTAAAAGACAAAAATGAGAGATAGTGAATCATTTGCAAGACTTAGTATAACTCTTCTAATAATCTGTGCTATTTCAGCATTTGCACTTTCTATGCTAAATGGTGTTACAGCTCCAGTAATCGCGGATAATAGAGAGGCTGCTAGTAACGCAACTATTAAAGAAATACTTGCTACTTCTGATACTATTTCAGAAAATGCAGAGATAGCTTCTGATGATGCAATTCTTGCAAGTATACAAGAGGATAATCCTGATATCACAAGTTATAAAACTGTAAGTGATAATGGGGCTGTAGTAGCTCACGTTTTTTCTGCTTTATCTAATGGATACGGTGGTAAAATGGAAAATACTATGGTTTTTGATAATGAAGGAAATATTATTGGTTTTAGAAACCTAACTAATGCTGAAACTCCAGGATTTGGGGATAAAATAACTTTCCCAGAATATTATGAAAGATATAACGGGAAATCTATAGCAAATAGTGAAAAGATGGAACTTTCATCTGGTGGTGGAGAAAATCAAGTTGAAGCTATTACAGGATCTACAATATCTTCAAAAGGTGTTTTAGATGGCGTAAATAAAATGGTTGATGCTTTTCATAAGCATGTTAATAATTAAGGAGGTATAAATTTTGAAAATATCAAAAATCTTTAAAGACGGAATTTTCATACAAAATCCGATTTTAATCCAACTTATTGGTTTATGTTCGATTCTTGCTGTTACTACTTCTTTAATTAATAGTTTTTCTATGGGACTTGCTGTTATATTTGTTGCTGGTATGAGTAACTTAGTAGTTTCTGCTATTAGAAAATTTATACCAAATAAAATAAGAATTCCTATTTTTATTGTTGTAATTGCGACTTTTGTAACTGTTGTTCAGATGGTTTTAGAGGCATATGCTTTACCAGTTTATAATGCATTAGGTATATTTATTCCTCTTATCGTAGTAAACTGTCTAATCCTAGGTAGAGCAGAAGGTTTTGCGTATAATAATAAGGTATTTCCATCTTTAATGGATGGAATTGCTAATGGATTGGGCTATATGTTAGCTGCTGTAATTATGGGATTTATTAGAGAACTATTTGGTTTTGGAAGCCTTTTTGGAACTCAAATTTTACCAGAAAGTGTTCCTAAAATTGGAATACTTACTACTCCTGCAGGTGCTTTTATACTGTTAGGATTTGTGACAGCTATATTTAAATCTATTGTTAATAAAAAGGCAGCTTAGGGGGAAATCATGGCAAAAATATTTGGAATATTAATAGGAGCTATTTTAGTAAATAACTACATATTCGCGCGTTTCTTAGGACTTTGCCCTTTCTTTGGTGTTACAACTAAAACTGAAACTTCAATTGGAATGGGACTTGCGGTTACTTTTGTTGTAGTTGTAGCAAGTATAGTTACTTGGATTATTCAATACCAAGTTTTAGAAAGATTTCATATTGAATATCTTCAAACTATAGTATTTATTTTAGTAATTGCTTCTTTAGTGCAATTTGTAGAAATGGCATTAAAAAAACTTAGTCCATCACTTTATACTGCGATGGGTATTTTCCTCCCACTTATCACTACTAACTGTATGGTACTTGGTGTAGCAGTATTAAATATTACTGAAGGTTATAACTTAATTGAAACTATCGTAAATAGTTTAGGTGCAGCATTAGGATTTTTCTTAGCTTTAATGTTACTTTCTACTCTAAGAGAGCAACTTGAAATTCATGATGTACCTAAGTCGCTTAGAGGAGTTCCAATTTCATATATTGCTTCTGGTCTTATGGCATTAGCATTTACTGGATTTGCTGGAATTACCTCAGCATTAATGTAGGGGGTATTTAATGAATAACTATTTAATACCGATTATATTCTTAGCAGTTTTAGGAGGAGTTTTTGGACTTTTACTAGCACTTGCTAATAAAAAATTTTATGTAGAAGTAGATCCACGTATAACATTAGTTGAAGGAGCTTTACCTGGAGCTAACTGTGGAGCATGTGGTTTTCCAGGATGTTCAGGTCTTGCTTCAGCTATTGTAGAAAATGGTGCACCTGTAACTTCTTGTCCTATCGGTGGCGCAGAGTGTGCTGAACATATTGCTGAAATTATGGGTGTTAATGCAGGAGCCATGGATAAAAACGTAGCACACGTATTATGTCAAGGAACTTGTGAAAATGCACCTAATAAATTTGATTTTCTAGAAGATAAGACTTGTAGAGAAAAAATATTATATCACGGCGGAGATAAATCTTGTGCATATGGATGCTTAGGCGGCGGAGATTGCTTTGATGTTTGTGAATATGGTGCTATTAAAATGGAAGATGGTATCGCTCATATTATTAAAGAAAACTGTGTAGCATGTAATAAATGTGTAGAAGTTTGTCCGAAAAATATTATAGAACTTGTTCCTTATGAGGCTAAGACTGTAATAGAATGTAGAAATAAAGATAAAGGTAAAGAAGCTAAAGCTGTTTGTAAAACAGCATGTATAGGATGTGGTATTTGTGTTAAAAACTGTCCAGAAAATACTATTAAACTAGAAAATAATTTAGCGAAGATTGATTATTCAGGATGTACGAATTGTGGAACATGTGTTATCAAATGTCCTACTAAGGCTATTGTTGCTGAATATGAAGTTACTAAACCTGAACCTGTAAAAAAAGAAGCTCCAAAAGTAGAAAAATCTGCTGAAGAAGTTAGAGCTTAGATTAATTATTTGAAATAGAGTATAAGATTTTTATACTCTATTTTTTATTTGCTTATGGTATAATTAAGACTTAGAATAGGAGAGTTTAGCTATAGAAAATTTAAAAATAGGCGATAAAATAATTATCCTTGTTCTTTTATTAACTTCAATATTAATATCTTTATTTTTTTATTTTGAAAAAAAGGGCTCAAGGTCAGATCTTAGCGCTATAGTTGAAATCAATGGAGAAATTAGAGATACTATAAAATTAGAAAAAGGCTTAAATGAAACAAGAATTTATAATAGTTCTTTTGGATCAAATGAAGTAGTATTTAAAGAAGATGGAGTTTATATGAAAGAGGCTGACTGTAAAGATAAATATTGTATATTAATGGGAACTATTAATGATCCTGGTGAGAATATAGTTTGTCTACCTAATCGACTAATTGTAAAAATCGTCTCTGATAAACCTAATGAAAATATATTGGATGCAGTAAACTAATGAATAAAACAAAAAAACTTATATTAATTTCATTTTTTAGTGCTTTTGCTAGTCTTATAGGGCTATTTGAAAATGCTATACCGATACCATTTATTGCTCCAGGTTTAAAATTAGGACTTTCTAACGTTTTCGTATTAGTAGGTTTAGTTATTTTTGGTTTAAAAGAAGGTATTGCTATTAGCTTATTAAAATCTATTTTATTAATGCTTTTAAGCGGAAATGTTTCAAGCTTTTTATATAGTTTCTTAGGAGCTTTATTAAGTTCAATTTTTATGTCTATTTTTTTAAGCTTTGATACTAAATTTTTTAGCCTTATAGGTGTTTCCATAGTTGGCTCTAGTTTTCATAATATTGGACAGATTTTAATGGCGTTTTTAGTATTAAAAAGTAAAGCTATATTTTCATATCTGCCAATTCTTTTGTCGATTGGGATAATTACAGGATTTTTTGTGGGACTAACTTCTAATTATGTGCTTAAAAAACTAGATAAAAATAAAATATATATTAATAGAAAAGAATGGATTAATTATTAGATTATGGATGAATATATTAAAATTAAAGATCTACCTAAAGATATTAGACCTCAAGAAAAATTAATAAAATATGGTTCTGAATTTCTGACTAATGCTGAGCTATTAGCTTTAATTATTAGAACTGGAAATAGTGGTAAAAATAAACGAAATGTAGTAAATCTTGCACAAGATATAATTGATGTAGCTATAACTAATGTATCTGAAGAGCTAGATAATTATTATGGTCTAAAATTTCTAGCTACCGCTAGTGTCGATGATTTAAAAAAGGTTAAGGGTGTAGGTGAAGCAAAGGCTGCTATGATTATTGCTGCCATTGAGTTAGGTAGACGTGTTTATAGAAATACAAATGTATCTAAAGAACAAATAATAAGTCCAGATATTTTTCCTAATATTGTAATGGATCAGATGAGATTTATGCAGGAAGAGCATTTTCAAATTGCTATTTTAAACACTAAAAAGGAGCTTGAATCAATTGAAGAAATTACTTGTGGCTCTATTGATAAGACTATTGTCGAACCTAGAGATGTTTTTAAGCGCGCACTAAGAAAAAATGCGCACTCAATAGTTTTATTACATAACCATCCAAGTGGTGATCCACGTCCTTCTAAGCAAGATATAAATATCACTAAACGATTAGTAGAATGTGGAGAATTGATTGGTATTGAGGTTATTGATCATATTATTATTGGAGATAATAAGTATATATCTCTATTAGAAGAAGGTTATATGTAATGATTAATCAACTAAAAAAACTTAAAAATAGATTTTTATCAATAATTCTAATAGTTATTTTAGTTTTTATTATTGGATTTTCAAATACTGGTATACATTATATTAACGTAGCTGAGCGTTTTATAGGGGATTTATTAACACCAGTTATATCAGTTTTTTCTACTTCTATAAATAAAATTAGCTCTGACTTTAATACTCTAAGTAATATACCAGAGCTTATAGATGAAAATAAAATATTAAGAGAAGAAAATATAGCTTTAAAAGAAGAAAATCTTGACCTAAATCATATAATATCTAGAACTCCATATTTAAGAAGTGAGTATGAGTTATTAAGGAATACTAAATTTAAGGTAGAGAGTTCTAATATAATAGGAAAATCGAATGATGATAGAGATCTGTATTTAATAGATAAAGGTTCTTTAGCAGGTATTAAACCTGGAGATTCTGTTATTTCAGGAGTGCAAAGCTCAGAAAATGTAATTGTCGAGGGATTAGTAGGGATCGTAAGAGAAGTAGGGGATAATTTTTCTAAAATCTCTCTTATTACAGAAGAAAATAATAATATTGCATTTACTAATATACGAAGCCAAGATGGCGGGATTATAAATCATACTACTGGTAGTGTGCTAGAAGGTTATATGTATGAATTTAATAGCGATGTTGTAGCTGATGATAGAGTTTACACTTCTGGGCTTGGAGAGGTTTATAAACCGAGAATATATCTTGGGAAAATCTCTAATGTAACTAGTGATGAAGATGATCTTCAAAAACGCATAACGATTGTTCCTGCAGTAAATTTTGATAAATTAACTAGAGTTTTTGTAATAACTGGAGAAACTAATGAATAGACTAAAGAGTTTAGCTTATTTATTAATTATAATAATATTTCAAATATCTTTTATTAACCAAGGAATACTTTTTAATTTTTATCCAGATATAATTTTAGTATACTTGGTTTTTATATTTCATAGAGAGTCTGAAAATTTATCTATTTTTTTAGCTATATTTGCTGGCTTAGTTTATGATACACTTTTTTCTAAAATTTTTGGGATAAATATTATTTTATATCTACTAATTTGTTTTAGTATTTTAAGACTTAGAAATTATATTTTTTCTGAAAATATTAAAAATGCTATTATCTTTATATTAAGTAGTAAAATTATTTACCTATTTATGAAGGAGATAATATACTTTTTTAAACTAAATATTTTTAGTCTTAATTCTATTATTTTAAATCTATTTAGTATTGAGACTTTATTTGAGATTTTTATTTATTATTTAATGTCGCAATATTACTTTTTATATAAAAACAAGGGTGAATTAATGTGAAACAAAGAAGATGGGAAAAAGTTCGTAGATATAGAATTCTTAATATTATAGCGATTATTCTATTTTTAGTATTACTATTTAGATTATCCTCACTTACTATAGCTCAAGGGGATTATTATAGAGAAAAATCAGAAAATATGAGAGTTAAATCTATTTATACTACAGCTCCTAGAGGTGAAATAAGAGATAGAAATGGGGTTTTATTAGCTGGGAATAAGCCGGTTTATACCCTACAGATTATTAGAGATGAGTTTTCAGGTCTAGAAAAAGATGAGAAAAATAAATATATTTTAAATGCTATAAATATATTAGAAAAAGATGCTATAGAATATAATAGAGATTTTCCAATAAATGTATATGATTTTAGATATAAAGATGATTCTAAATTTCTAAACTCAATAAGTCCATATGAAAGAGTTTACGATATCATAGTGGAACATCAATTAGTAAAAGAAATTATAACTAGGTATTATAAAAACAATGACTTTTTATATTTTCCTGCTCAAAATTTATTAAATAATTTAGAATATAATACTAATTTAAATCATATCAACTTTTATTTAGAAGATAATAAAGTTATATTTAAAAGTGATGATGATAAAAATCTAGATGAGAATATTTCTTCAATTGATGTAGTTATAAATACTATTTATGAAAATCCATCTACAATAAAAAAACTTCTATATAATCCTATAAATAGAAAAATAATTTATGACATTTTAGTAGAGAAAAATTTACAAGAAGATATTATTTTAAAAGATTTTGAAGTTAAGTATTACAGAGACTATATAAATACTAAATATAAACTTATGGATATAAATAAGAATATCAATTTTAATACGGATGCTTTAGATGATTTTGGTATTTTATTTAAAGAGTATGCTTTATATGATTTTTTAAAATATGAAGTAGATGATAATAATATAATTATTCCAGAGATTATTAAGGAAATATTTAATAAAAATAGTATAAACTATGAATTTACGTATGAAGTTAAAGATAATATTCCAATTTATACTTCATCTAATGGAGAAAAAAAATCTGAAGAATTAATTTTAGATGAGATATTTAGTCTTTTGGATAATAAGCTTTTAGAAGAACTATTGATGTATGAAAATGTAGCTTCTCATGCTCAAAAGTTTTTAATAGCTAAAGGGGTTAATCCTAATATTTCTGTAAATAATGGATATGAATATTCGTCTAAAAATGAACTTAATAGCTTTAATTCACTTTATGGAATTGAAGAAAATGATTCAGATGAAGTAATTTTAAAAAAATTAAAAGATTATTATAAAATAGACAAGGATTTATCGCTACCAGAAGTATATGGAATGTTAAATATCTACAATGAACTTTCTAAATCTAGTAATTTATCCTATCTTCCAATCAACTTTAGCTATAATTTAAAAAATAAAACTGTAGCAAAAATAGAAGAACAAATGCCTTCTTTTTCTGGTTTTAATATTTCTTTAGAGCCAATTAGATATTATCCTTATGGAAATAGTGCTTCTCATATTTTAGGTTATATGGGAAAAATCTCGCAAGAATCAGAGATTGACGAGTATGTAAAAAAAGAGGGATATAATCCAGATACGATTATTGGTAAAACTGGACTTGAGGAGACTTTTCAAAAGAGACTTTATGGTATAGATGGTTATAAAAAAGTTGAAGTTGATAATTATGGCAATACAACTAATATTATTGAAGAAAAAAAACCAAAACAAGGTGAGAATTTATTTTTAACTATTGATTATAACTTACAAAAACGACTTGAAAAATCTCTTGCTGATGTGACTAAATCTATAAGAGAAGGTGGGACAGTTTATAGTCAGTGGGGTGACTATAAAGCTGTAGAGTCTACAACTTATGGTAGACCATATAAAAATGCTACGTCTGCTGCTGCTGTAGCTTTAGATATAAAAACTGGTGAGATTTTAGCAATGGCTAGTTATCCATCTTATGACCCTAATTTATTCTCAATAGGTATTTCTTCAGCTGACTGGGATACGCTAAATACAGATAGTAAAGATCCATTAGCTCCTAGACCGCTTTTAAATATAGCAAGCCAAACATCTATTCAACCTGGTTCGACTTTTAAAATGATTACTGGTCTTACTGCATTAGAAAAAGGTGTAATAAATAAAGATACTAAAATAAATGACATGGGCTATATAACAGTAGGGGATACTACTTTTGCATGTTGGTTATGGAATCAGTCTCACGCTATGCATGGATATATGAATCTAGTAGATTCAATTAGAGATTCTTGTAACTATTTTTTCTATACTCTAGCAGTAGGTGAAAATCTTAGAACTGGAGAAAAATTAAATGGAAAAATAGATATTGAAGATATAAATAAAATGTCTAAAAAATTCGGATTAGGTGAGCAGACAGGTATTGAGATTAATATACCTAAAGAAGCATCTATTGCTCCACCTGATCCAGTAATGAAAAAAAATAGAACCAAAAACTTGCTAAAGAATTATCTAAATAATAATATAGATAAATTTTATATTGGTGTTGATGACCTTTCTGAAGAAGAAAGGACTGATATTATAGAAAAAATCGTTTTATTTTTAGATAATGAAAAGGAAATGAGCTTAAAAGAGGTTTATGATAATCTTAAATTATTAAAAATTGATGGTACAAAAAATATAGGTGATGGAACTAATAATACTCTAGCAGATTTAATTAAATTTACTTATATTAGAGAATCTAATTGGAGTTTAGCTGATACTTTAAATATAACTATCGGTCAGGGAGAAAACGCCTTTACATTATTACAAATGACTAATTATGCATCCTCTATTGCAAATGGCGGGAATAAAAATAAGCTTACACTAGTAAATAGAATAAAAGATCCCGATAATAAAAAAGATTTATATTTAAATGAATTTTCTAGTGAAAAAATAAATCTTAATAATTATGAAAATTTAGATATTCTTAAAGAAGGTATGAAAGAGGCTTCACTTTCTGGATTAAACAAGAGTGTTTTCGAGAATTTTCCAGTTAAAGTAGGGATAAAAACTGGTACAGCTGAAAGAAGTGGTACTAACCCAGATACAGGTGAAAATTACGATAGTTTTTCTTATGAAATAGGATTTGCTCCTTATGACAATCCAAGAATAGCAGTAGGGGTATTGATATTTCAAGGTGGAGCAGGCTCAAACTGTTCCCCGATTATAAGAGATATAGTAGCTGAATATATGGGACTTTATAATGTAGAGGAAAATTCTTCATTACCAAATAATATAGATATTATTCCATAGGAGGAGTATGTTTGGATAAAAGAAAATATGAAAAAATATTGAGACAAGTAGAAAAACCAGCTAGATATATAGGTGGAGAAAAAAATAGCATAGTTAAAGATTTTGATAATACTGATGTGAAATTTGCATTTTGTTTTCCTGATGTATATGAAGTTGGGATGAGCCATCTAGGTATGCAGATTTTATATTTTATGACTAATAAGGAAGAGAATTTACTTTGTGAGAGATTTTTTGATCCTTGGGTAGATATGGAATCTAAAATGCGTGAAGAAGATATTAAACTTTTTAGTTTAGAAAATAAAAGAGAATTAAATGAGTTTGATATAATTGGATTTACACTACAATATGAGATGAGCTATACAAATATCTTAAATATGCTAGATCTAGGAGGAGTAGAGATTTTTTCTAAAAACAGGAAAGACTCAGACCCAATAGTAATAGCTGGTGGTCCAAATGCTTATAATCCTGAACCTCTATCAGATTTTATAGATATATTTATAATTGGTGAAGGTGAAGAAATAAATATTGAACTTTTAAATCTATATAATTTTATTAAAAAAGATGGATTTTCTAGAGAAAGATTTTTATTAGAAGCCTCAAAAATGGAAAGTATCTATATTCCATCATTTTATGAAGTTGAATATTATGAAAATGGAAGAATAAAATCATATAATAAAAAATATGATCATTTACCAGATAGAGTAAAGAAAAGATATGTCTCTAATTTTAATGAAACTTTTAGGCTTGAGAATTTAATAGTTCCATATATAGAAACTATTCATCAAAGATCTGTAGTTGAATTATTTAGAGGTTGTACTCAGGGATGTAGATTCTGTGAAGCTGGATATATATATAGACCTATTAGGGAAAGAAGTGTTAAAACTATAAAAAATATGACTGATTCACAACTTTCTAACACTGGATATAATGAAATATCACTATCATCTCTTAGTTCGTGTGATTATAGAAACTTAAATGAATTAGTAGATGTCCTAATTGATGAAAATATTGATAATATGACTAGAATATCGTTACCTTCGTTAAGAGTAGATAGTGTTTCTACTGATGTTTTAAAAAAAATTGAAGAAGTAAAAAAGACTGGTATAACTCTTGCACCAGAGGCTGGTTCTCAAAGAATGCGCGATATTATTAATAAAAATATCACAGAGGAGCAATATAGAGAGACCTTGTCTTCACTATTTAAAGAAGGATGGTCAAAGATAAAACTATATTTCATGATAGGTCTTCCATACGAAGAAGAGGCGGATCTTGACGGCATTGTAATTCTAGGAGAAATTGCAAAAAGATTATTTTTTGATAGACCAAAAGAAGAAATAAAAGGAAATTTTAGCGTAACACTTAGTACTTCATGTTTTGTGCCAAAACCATTTACTCCATTTCAGTGGATGAAACAAAACTCAATAGAAGAATTAAAAGAAAAAATTTATCATATAAAAAACCAGATTAATGACAAGAAAATTATTTATAACTATCATGACCCAGAGACTTCAGTTATAGAAGGACTAATAGCAAGAGGTGATAGAAAAATAGGTGAGGTTATTTATAATGCCTTTAAACTTGGAGCAAAGTTTGATGGTTGGAGCGAGTTTTTTAAATATGATATATGGGTTAAAGCTCTAGAAATGACTGGACTTACTTTTCTAGATTATAATCATAGACAATGGAGCGTAGACGAAATTTTACCATGGGACATTATTGACCCATTAGTATCAAAAGAATATCTTGTTAGTGAATTAGAAAAAGCTGAAAAAGGACTTACAACTAGAGATTGTAGAAATGGTTGTAACAGATGTGGTATAGACAATTGTGAAATGTGGGTCGAGTTTAGATGAGATTAAGAGTTTATTATACAAGGAAAGGGGATCTAAAATTTATATCCCACCTAAATACAATAGATTTATTACAGAGAACAATTTTTTCAACTGACTATAAAGTAGCTTTTTCTGAAGGATTTAATCCACATCCTATTATGAGTTTTGGAAATCCATTGCCACTTGGAGTATCTAGCGATTTTGAAGTATTTGATGTAGAGTTTGTTGATAAAGTAGAAATTGAGAATTTTATAAATCAGGCAAACTCTTATTTACCAGAAGAAGTTAAAATTTTTGATGCTTTTGAAATTCCTTCAAATAGTTCTATAAGTAAAGCTTTTACGCATAATTTATATGAATTTAGAATTTTTACAGATTTAAAAATAGATGAAATTAAAATAGATACCTCAGATTTGTTAATAAAGAGAAAGAAGAAAAAGAAAAAAAGAGAAGAGATAATATCAGAAGATGTATCAAAACATGTAGAAATCTTATCTGGTTTTAATATGACTTCTGATAACGAATATGAATTAATCGCTAAATTAGAAAATAGCACAGAAAAAATAATTAATCCTCTAAATTTTATAAAAGGTATATTTGAAAAGTATAATTTAGATATTTCAATTTATGATGTGAATATCAATAAAAAGGAAATGATAAGTGAATTATAGCTTTATTGACGAACGACTAGACTTTTATATAATTGGTTCTGTAAAAAATAAATCATTATCTGATTTTAGAGTACTAAAAAAACACAATTTAATAAGTGGGAATATTTATAGAGGAAAAATTATAAAAAAACTAAAAAATAAAAATGCGTCCTTTATAGATATTGGTCTTAATAAAAATGCTTATCTAGAATCCAATAATCTAATAAATTATAGCGAAGGTCAAGATATTATAGTTCAAGTTATTAAAGATGAGATAGGTAATAAAGGCGCTAAATTAACTGACAGATTTGAGTTAAAGTCTAAAAATATAGTTTTATCTACAGATTTTAAGGGACTAAAATTTTCTAAGAGTATTATATCTGATGATTTTAAAAATAAATTTAATAATTATAAAGATAAAGAATATGGGTTATTATTTAGAACTAGCTCAATAAATGAATCTTATGAAGAACTAGAGAAAGAAGTTCTAGATTTAGAAGAAATATATTTTAATTTAGAAAAAGAAAAGAACTTTAAACCAACACCTAAATTATTATATAAGTACAATATTTTAGATGATATTATAAAAAATTCGAATGATGAAATTATTACAAATTCTGAGAATTTATATAGTGAATATAAAGATGAGTTTTATATTAAATATGATAAAAATTTTGATATAGAAAAAACTGATGTTATATTTGATATAAAAAAAATATTTAGTAGAGAAATAAAATTAAAAAATAACGCGGAACTTGTATTTGATAAAACTGAAGCATTAACTATAGTTGATTTAAACTCCAAGGGGTTTAATGAATTTGGTAAAGACTTAAATATTGAGATTTTAAGAGAGCTTTTTATTCAGATTAAATTTAGAAATATACATGGAATAATATTAGTAGATTTAATTACCTATAATAAAGATCAAAAAAATAATCATAAAAAACTAATTGATGAAACTAGGGCCATGGCCAAACTTATGGATAGTAAATTAAATATTATAGATATAACTAAACTTGAACTCCTTGAAATGACTAGAACTGCTGACCCTAATTTTATTATACTTTCAGAATATTCTTATAAAGAAATATTTATACCAAATAAGTAGCTTTTAATAAGATTTATTAATTATAAATCATAATGATAAAATATTTATAATTAGTTAAGATAAATAGCCCTGAAATTAAATTTTCAGGACTATTTTTTATTTAGGATAAATTAGATTTTCTTCTTTTATATTATTAAGATTGTCCAGAAACTTCTCGGCTTCATATTTTGCCATATCTAGATTCATATCCTGATAATTACCACAGTCTCTTGCAGTACGTCCAGGTATTTCACCTTCAAAATCCTTAATAAATTCAAACATTGATTTAACTAAAGAAACTATATCCTTAGATTCTAGATCGCCTTTTAAAATAAGATAAAACCCAGTACGACAACCCATAGGACCAAAGTAAATTATATTGTCTTTCTCATCAGAGTTTCTTAAAAATGTAGCGCCAAGATGTTCGATAGCATGAATTTCAGCAGTATTAATAACTGGTTCACGATTAGGTTTAGTCATTCTAATATCAAAAGTGGTTAAAACTGAATTCTCGATATAATCTTTTCTTGAAACATAAATTCCAGGTAAAAGATCTAAGTGATTTATAGTAAAACTTGGTATTTTTTGCATATCATTCATATTAATTCCTCCTAATATTAATATAACATAAAAATAATATAAATATAGTTAAATATAACTAAATAAAATATGATATAATCATTATATAAATGATGAGGTATTATATGGAGTCTGATTTAAATAATTATATTTCTAAAACTATAGATTTTCATAATAAAAATAACCTATCTTTTAATTCAAATAAACTTATACCTTATAATGAAACTAAAGATAGTATTTTTTGTATTTCATATGATTATTTTCAAAATGAGATAGCTAATATAGAGTTATTAACTGGCAAAGAATGCAATATCGATTTAATTGAAAAAGATGAATTTTTAAATATTTCTAATATTATTAAAGAAAAAAATAATAATAATTTTGAGCTTATTGAAATTGATACTGATGATTCTGTAAATATAAAAGTTATAAACTATCTTAATGATTTAATTGAAGAAGCTATTATAAATCGTGTAAGTGATATCCATATTGAGCCATTATCAAATAATATAAGAATAAGATTTAGAATAGATGGAAAATTAGTATTTAAAGATGAGTTAGAAAAGGATTCTATCTACAACATAATAATTACTAGAATTAAAATACTAACAAAGCTAGATATCTCAGAAAGAAGAAGACCACAAGATGGTAGAATAACTTTTAATTATAATAATAGAGAAATTGATTTAAGAGTGTCTATTATACCCACAATAACTGGTGAGAAAATTGTTTTAAGAATACTTGATTCTGACTTAAATGAATTATCATTAAGTAGTCTTGGAATAAAAGATGATGATTTAAATTACCTTATCGACGAATCCAAAAAATCAAGTGGAATGGTACTAGTAGTAGGACCAACTGGTAGCGGAAAAACTACTACTCTTTATGCTTTATTAAAAGAGATCTACACTGACGAGATTAATGTAACTACTATCGAAGATCCTGTAGAATATAAAATAGATGATTTTAATCAAATACAAGTTAATTATAAACAGGGATTAGATTTTTCAAGTACTCTAAAAAATATTTTAAGACAAGACCCAGATATACTTATTATTGGAGAACTTAGAGATATTGAGACAGTTGAGACTGCTATTAGAGCGTCTATTACCGGTCATTTTGTGGCCTCTACTATACATACACAAGATGCAATTTCTACCATATTCAGACTAAAAGATATGGGGAGTAAACCTTATTTAGTATCTCAGTCTTTAAAAACCATTATTTCTCAAAGATTAGTTAGAAAATTATGTCCATATTGTAAAGAATTATCTGATGATTCTTTTGAGGATATTAAACCTTTAAAACATTATAAAGCTGTTGGGTGTGAAAGATGTAATAATGGTTACAAGGGAAGAGAGGGGGCTTTTGAGATTCTTAAAATAGATAGAAAAATAAAAGAACTTATTGTTTCTAATGCTGGTTATGATGAGATTTTATCTTATGCATTAGATAATGGTTTTACACCACTAAAGTCAACGCTAAAAGAATATGTAAAAGATGGGACAACATCTCTTGAAGAGATTTTTATGTATATATAATGAAATATAAAGTAAAATTCATAGATAATTCTGGTATTAGACACGAAAAAGTTTATAGCGGACTTGATAAATCATTAATAATTAATGATCTTAAAAATAATGATTTTAAAATTATTAATATAGAAGAAGTTAAAGACATAAGCTTTTCATTACATAATAAAAAAATAAAGAATAAAAAACTAGTTATTCTTTTAAAAGAGCTAAGTATCTTACTTAGTTCTGGAATGGATACTAAAACAGCGTTAGAAATTTTAATTAGACAAGAAAAAGATAAGGACTATAAATTAATATATGAAGAAATCGATAATAATTTAGATAATGGATTTACTTTGAGCCAGTCAGTTGATATGACTCAAAAATTTCCTAAGCTAGTAACTAATATTATAGAAGCGGGGGAGCATTCTTCTAATTTATCTGAATCTTTAGATATTTTATCTGAGTATTATAATAAGGAAGAAAAATTAAAACAGAATCTAAAAAATTCTCTTTATTATCCAGTGATTTTATTACTCGTAACTTTTTTAATAATTTCTATAGTTGTGTCGTTTATAATTCCTAAATACTTAGAACTATATAGGGCTTTTGAAATAACTGAATTGCCGACTTTAACTACATTTGTTATTAACACTTCTTCATTTATATCAAGATATGGTATTTTTATAATTTTAGCTATTATTTTATTAGTTTTATTTCTTAAAAATAGATTGAGTAATGATAAAAAACTAGTATTATCAAGAACACTACTTAGACTTCCTTTTTTAGGTGAGTTTTTAATAAATAATGATATACAGCGTTTTTCTGGGATTTTTAGAATTATGTTAAAATCTGGAATTGAGACTATTAAGGCTGTTGAATTATCTTCAAAATCTATGAAAAATTTATATCTTAAAACAAGATTTGAGGAGTCTAAAAAAGATATTTTAAATGGTCATAGTTTAAATGAAGCCTTCTCAAAAATTAAACAATCGCCTACAATGTTTTTAAATTTAGTAAATATTGGTGAATATTCGTCAAACTTAGAAAGTTCTATGGCTACTTCATATGAATATTTTTCTAATCAAGTTGAAGAAGATGGGAAAAAACTAATGTCAATTTTTGAACCACTAGTTATAATATTAGTATCAATAGTTGTTGGAACGGTGGTTATTGCTATTGCATTGCCTACTTTTAATTTAGTAGATGTAATATAAGTTTATATATTCTAAGGAGAAAAATATGAAAAAATTTAAAAAGCTAAAAGGATTTACTTTAGTTGAGTTAATTATAGTTATAGCAATTGCTGCGATTCTAATAGCTGTGGCGATTCCTCAATTTTCCAAGGCAAAATTATCAGCAGAAGTTTCAGCTCATAACTCCAATGTTCAAACAATAAAAAGTGCTGCAATTATGGCAAGTATGGATGGAAATGTTACAAATGATAATATCAGAGAAAAAACTAAGGGGTATTTAGAAGGTGGAGAATTCCCAAAAATACCTAGCTCAATTTATGAAAAAGAGTTTGGTCGAAAACCGACTGTAGATGATTCTGAAGAAAAGTGGAATGTTAAAGAAAATGAAGGTGAAATTAAAATTACTCCAGGTCTATATAAGATAGAAAATGGTAAAGTTGTAAAAGACACTACTAAAAATCCGGTAGAAGACACTACTTCTAATCCGTAAGATGAATAATATCAAACTGGAAACTAGAATAGCTTTATTTTTAATAAAAGTTATATTACTAATTTTTATAACTTACCAAGATGAAAAAGATATGGAGTTTTCTTCGTTTATATTATTTGGATTATTTATATCTACAATAGTTAGTAACTATATTTATAAAGAATTGCCATATAAGTCTTTACTTTTAGCTACTATGATACAATTAGCGATTTATTTTATTTCAAAAAATAATTATGGTTTAGGTGATGTTTTAATTAATATAGTACTATCTTTAGATTTTTATAGTCCATTATATTATTTTTATTTTTTTACATTGCAATTTATATTTGGGGCGATTTATTCTATATTTTTTATCTTAAAAGGTAATTCTTTAGAATCGAAAATACCATTTACTAAATTTATTTTAATAAGTTATATTTTATCTGGAGTTTTAAATTGGATACATACATTCTAAACATTAACAACTTAAAATCTATTAGTCTTGAAAAAGATGGAAAAATTATACATACAGAAAATTTTGAAGATGGTGTAATTTCTAAAAAGGGTATTGATGATATTTTATTTGTAAAGTATTTATTTAATAAAACGTTGGCATTTATGGAGAATTCAGATAATTTATTGATAAGATATTTTACTGATGAGAATTTATTTAGATATGAAAATGTAGAAGATTTAAAAGAAAAAGAAGTTATAAATTATATTAAATATAATATTGAAGAAATTTTTCCTGATAAAGAAAACTTCTATTTAAAAAGACATAACTATATGAATAGTCAAATTTATTTATATGCTATCCCTAATTTTATAGTTGAGTTTTTAAAAAATATTATTGATGAAAATAATATTAAATCATCTTTTATGACCAACTTTGTTTCAGAGTTTATTTCTAGTATAGATTTAATTAATGAAGATGATTTTCAAGCGCTTAATATACAAGACGATTATATTGAAATTATAACTTTTAAATATAAAAAAGTACTAAATTATAGAATAAAAAAAACATATATGTTAAATCTAGATATAGATGATATAACTAATAAAAATAGATTAGAAAATTTTCATAAAATGATATTAGAAAACATAGATAAAGACTTATCTTTATACTATTTTGGAAATGATGATTATATAAATTTATTCGAACTAGCATCTAAAGATAAATTAAATAAAAAGACTAAGTTAGATTTTGATTTTAATTCATATTTTAAGAGGGATAATGAAACCGGTAAACTTTTTAGAAGATAATAAAAGAAAAGATAATAATATAAAAAAAATATTAAATGAAAATAAAATTATAGTTTATATGATTCCATTACTTTTAATATTAATCTTTATTGTAGTGGACTACATAAAGTTAAAAAACAACACTGATATTATTTCTGATAACTCAAATAATTTTAGTGATTCTAAATTAAAAGAAGTTAATACTAATATTGAACAAGAACAACCATCTACTGTATTTGTATATGATGAAAATGATGAAAGTTCGATAAACAGTAATACTGGAGCATTCGATAAGACTGATATGTTTTTTAATGAATTAGAAAAAGTTGAGAAAAATGATAAAATTGTCCAAGATATTTTTAATCTTTTAGATGAATATAAAGGTTCAGATAAGATAAAGGTTAATGAGTTTTATTTTGATGATTATAATAGAATCGTAATCATTGGAGATGCTTCTAAACCAGAGTTTATTAATGAATTAATTTCTAAACTATCTAATACTTATAGAATAGATTTTATATTAGAAGATATGAGGCCGTCAGAATATGGAAGTTATTTTAAAATAGTGGGAGAGCTAAATGGAACAATTTAGTAAATTAAGAAATAGCGAAAAAAATTTAATATATATTTTAGTTTTACTTTTGATATTGTTAATTTATACAAAATTTTTTAGAAACCCTTATATAAACTCTGAAGCTAAAGAAGAATACCGTAGTGAGACGACTTTTGTGTATGATGATATAAATAATAATACAATTGAAAGCGCTGATAAAATTAATAATAAAGATTTAAAGAATAAAGAAGGAAATGGTCAGATATTTCAGTATGAGTCTAATCCTAATTATAGTAGAATGAAAGAATTAACTAATAGTTTTGGTAAAAAAGTTAATCTTTTAGCGCTAGCAGAAGAAAATAATCTTAATGTAGTAAAGTATGATGTAAAGCCAATACAGAAAAATATAATAGATAATATAGATTATTATTATATAGATAGTCTAATTGGTGTAAAAGGAGATAAAAATAACATAGATTCATTTTTATATGCAATAACTAGTGTTAAAGATTTATTTGTTAACAAACTTGAAATGAAATCAGAGAATGAAAATACCATTTTTAATTTATATTTAAGAGAATTCTCACTAGAGCCAGTAACTTTACAAGTTTCTGAAAATAATCAATCTGCAGCTACTAATAATCAACCTATTTATAATTTTCCAGAATATAGACCGAGAATTGATACTAATTCTTATATAAATACTAATTCTAAGCCAATTATTCAGGAGAATACAAATTCTAATAATAGTTCTAACACCAATGAAGAAACTACTATAAATAATGAAGATGTTAAAAAAGAAGAGAGTTTAGAATTAGATAATAAAAATAATCCTAACGAAGAAAATATACAAAACACAGAAAATGTAGCTTCAGCTGAAAATACACAAAAACCAGACTTTTCAAGGATTGATGCTATTAATAGTGTTAATAAAAGAGGTGGAAGGCATCTAGCAAATACTAAATATGTATCTAATAACTATGAGTTTTTAAAAGGTAAGTCAAATATTAAAAATTTCTCTGATCCAAATTACGCATCTGAATTTGAATTTGTATTTTTAGGCAATCTTTCACTTGGAGGTGCGCCATTATATATTGGAAATGGGGAAAAGAATATCAGTGCAAGTATATATGGCGGAACTAATGCTACTATATATTTAAAAGATAGTAATGGAAATGAGGCTTTTATATCTTCTGCCAAATCAGGAAGTGGATATGAAACAGTAAGATTTGAAATTCCAAATGATCTATCTTATCCAGTTAGAATAACATCAATTAGCGTTTCAGGTGGTGGCGGTTCTAATGCAAAAGCCAAAAATATCGTTGCATACTAATAAATTAATGGGGATTACTTCGATTGAATTAATCCTCACTATTTTTATTATAACAATTTTATCAGGTATTATAATTATAAATACTAATGAAATTTATAAAAAACGTGAGTATAATGAAATCAAAAGAATTGAAAAATCTGTGAATTATGCAAGAAATTATGCTATTACTTCTAGAAAACGCACCGGAATAGCTTTTAATAAAAATGAATATATTATATATACAGAAAGCTCTGAAAATAATAAGTTAAATGCAACTAATATTAAGGTTATAGAAAAAACTCATCTAGATTATATAGAAGTTGTAACTAAATTAAATAATAAAGATTCTAATAATTTCAATTTTATTTTTACTCAAAATGGTATACCTGGAATAAAAAATAGTTCAAATAAGATTAACGAATTAGATAATTATAATGATAGTGGAGCAGGCACAATGTATCTAAAAGGTAGATATAATAAATATAAATTAGTAGTTAGACCAGTATCTGGATATATTAAGGTAGTAGAAAACTATGAAAAACCATAAGTTTAAAGGATATCTATTAATTGAAATAATTATTTCAATGGCGATTTTATCTATTTTGGTAGTTATGATTTTGCCAAATTTATTTAGTTTATCTAAAAATAATGAAAATAATAAAGAAATTATTGAAATGAACAATCTAGCGTCATCTATAATAGAAAGTTATAGTTCTGGTGAAAGAACTTTTAAAAATGATAAGTATTTGATAAATGTATATGAATCAAATCAAGTAAAAAATATACCTGAAAAATTAAAATATATTAAAGTTGTGGTAAAAGATAAAAATGACAAAAAAGAAGTCTCTCTCGAATCATATTATATTGAAGATTAAAGGTTTTGGACTTATTGAACTAGTTATATCTATAGCTCTTATTAATATTCTAATATTAGCAATGGGAAAAATTTTAATGTCTTCAAACTCATTAATGAATAATATTAAGAATAATTCTAACGATATATCAGAACTTAATAATACATTAAATTACATAATATCTGATATTGATAGAGCAGAATATTTTATTATTCCAGAAAATATGAAATTTAGTGAGTATACAAATAATATTGTTTTTATAAGAAAAAATCAAGATAAAGATACTTATTATTTATATGGTTATGATCCAAAACAAAAGAGTATAATAAGATTTGCTTCAACACAATCTTCCTTTCCTGATTTTTATTCAAATCAAGTATTAAAAGGAAAAAATATTATAAACGATGATATTAAAGAGTTTAAATCAGAATATAATAGTAACAATAATTTAATATATTTTTATATTGAAGATAACAACAAAAATAGTGTAAAAAGAACATACCACATAAAGGCTAATAAATTATGAGAAAATATAATGGATATGCATCTATTTTAGTATTAATTTTTATATTTATTATTACTTTATCAATTTCTTTTTTAGTTTTTATTCTTGATTCTAATAATTTAATACTAAAAAATAGCAAGGACATAGAACAGTCAAAATATATTTCTGAATCGTACTTAAATTTAATTATTTCAGATAGTGATAATTACATAAATAAAACTAATGATTATAGTAGATTTAAAGTTGATCTATTTCCAGATTTAAAAAAAGAAGTATTCTATAAAGTCGAAGAATTTCCTATTACTTATAAAGATTTAACTAAAAATAAATCAAAACAAGATTTTAAAATACCATTTTATAAAGTGTCTGTTTTATCAGACTATAATGGGATAGAGTATAAAACTAGCGCTATGTTTAGTAAGTATAATCTAATATTTTTTAATGAGTTTGGTACAATTAATTATAGACGATTTAAAAATTCTGAAGAGGATAAATATCCTATATATCTAGATAAATTTAAA
>JASBZD010000007.1 GCA_029983595.1 Peptoniphilaceae bacterium | reverse complement strand
CTTCTATCTGTTGAGTTAGTTACTCTATCTATCATATTATATGCTAGGTCATAGTTTCTATTAGTTCTATCTGTTCTATATGACTCAATATATGATAATGCTGTGTTTATTTCAGCTGATGTTTGGTAATATCTATAGTCACTATATGTTTTTCCTAATGCTCTATCTGCGTCATATAGTCTATTGTTTAGCTCGTTTATATATTGGCTAGGTGCTTTTTTTATTATATCTTTTGCTTTTTCTCTATCTGAGTTATAGCCAGTACGTCTATATGTCGCTATTGCGTCGATCGCTTCGTTATATGTTGTATTCTTATAGTTTCTATTTCTATAATTTTCTGCTTCTACTAGTTTAGATCTTAGTGTAGGTCTATCAAGTGCAGGAGCTTTATTTATTGCTTCTACTGCTTTAGCATATGCGTCATTTGTACCAAGTTTTCTATAGTTTTCAATTGCGTTTATTGCGTCTTGGTATGAGCCAGTACCAGTTCTATATCCAGATTGAGCGTCATTTAATTTTTGTCTAAGTTCTGCTCTTTTTTCTGCTGGTGCTGCGTTAATTGCGTTTACTGCTATAGCGTAGTTTGAGTCAGTTCTATTTTTTGCATATTCATTTATTAGTTTTACTGCTGTGTCATAAAGGCTTACGTCTTTTCCGAATGCGTCGTCTTTTCCTAGTTTTTCGCCTGCTCTTATAGCTTTTGCGTTATATAGCATTTCAAATACGTATTTACGAGTTGCTGGTTTTGTGTAGTCTGCTGATTCAGTCCCATTTAGTAGTCCAACTCTTGCTGCCATTCCTACATAGTCTCTTGGATATGCCATGTTAGTCTCGTCTAGGTCTGATTTAACAGCTCTTAATAACATTGATGCTACTTCTTGGTATGTGATGTTTGCTTCTGGGTTAAATTTACCATTTTCATCACCTATCATAAGTGGTTTAATATTTTCGCCTTTTGCTGCTGCTGCTGCGATTTCACCAAACGCCCAGTTATTTTTATTTACGTCTGGGAATGGTTGGTTTCCTTCTTTTAGAGCATTAGCTAGGTCTTCACGTCCTACTAGACGTACTAAGATTGTAGCTACTTCTGCTCTTGTGATTTGGCTATCTAGCGCTAGGTCTATTGAGCCTTTTCCATCAGCATCTCTACCTACTATTACTTTAGAGTCTACTAGGCTTTGGATTTTTTGAGCATTTGTCATAGCTGCCGCGTTTACTGCTGTCGCTGAACTAAATGCTAGTGCAAATGCTAATAGTGCTACTGCAAATTTTCTTTTCATATTATCCTCCTAAATTGTTTTAAGTATGAATCAGGTTTTACCCTTATGGTATTATTATAACCAATTATTGAGATTAGAGTTTACATATATATTACAGATTAGTTACGAAAGTATAAATATATAGTGTGGGTTTGGTGAAAATATATTGGTTTTTATAAGGTTTATTAAAATAATTTAGAATTTAATAATAATCGCCATATATTCTTAATTTTATCCCACTAAAAAACCCCGCTTTTGTGCGGGGCGAGATTTAAAAACTTATTTTACTTCTTCAGTTTTTTCTTCTACTTTTGTTTCTTCTTTTTTAACTTCATCTTTTGCTTTTTCTTCAGTTTTTACTTCTTCTTTTTTAGGTTCTTCTTTTAGTTCGATTTTGCCCATTTTATCTAGTGCGTTATAGATCATTACGAACGCGTCTTTACGTGTAGCATCTTTTGTGAAGTCTTTTTCTGCTACTCCGTCAAATAGACCCATTTCTTCTGCCCATTTAATCCATTCTCCTGGCCAGCTTGCTTCTTGTTTATCTGCTAGTTCGTTAGTTAAGTCAGTTTTTGTGATTACTACTAACATTTTTGCTAATTCGTCATATCTTACTGGTTTATAGCCTTTGAATGTTCCATCTTCATATCCTTTAATAAATGCTACTTCATTTACTGGAGATTTTTCTTTTGATGCTACATTTATTACTCCATTTGCCCAGTATGTTTCTGGTACGTCTGCAAACATTCCTTTTTCAGCTTGTACTTTAGCTGCGTCTTCTGTTTTTCCTATGATATGAACTAATAATTTTGTGATTTCTGCTCTCTGAATAGTCGCATCTAGAGCCATATCAACTTTTGAAGCGTCTCCTTCAGTTCTTCCTATAACGATTTTATTGTCTATTAGGTATTTAACTTTTAAGTCTTCAGCTGTAATTTCTTTTGCTTCTTCAGCTTTTTCTTCTTTTTTAGCTTCTTCTTTAACTTCTTCTGCTTTTTCTTCTGCTTTAGTTTCTTCTTTTTTAGCTTCTTCTTTTACTTCTTTAGCTTTTTCTTCTGCTTTTTCTTCTACTGCTTCTATTTTCTTTTCAGTAGTTGGCATTTCTTTTGCCTCTGTAGCGTATACTGCTTGGTAAGATCCAAGTAACATAGCTAGTGCTAGTGCTGTGCTTAAAAATTTCTTATTCATGTCTTTTAAGACCTCCTATTAATTTTCATGATACTTATCGTATCTTTATATCATTTTAACATATTTTACGCTATTTTAATATTAGGATTTGTGCTTATTTCCATTGATTTATACAAAAAATAGCCTTTATAAGAAGACTATTAATGGTTATTATATGATAATTCTTTAAAATTCGGCTCTGGGTTAGATTTTGGTATTTCTATTTCCAGTTTTTCTGGTGTATTTAATGATTTTTGCTTTTTCTGTGAATTTTTATTATTTTTATCGTCTATGGTCAGTGGAACTATATATGTCTTTTCTTTATTTATTTCTTTAAATATTATCTTTTCGCTATTATATGGTATATCTTTTTTGGTTAAGATTATTGCTTTATTAAATAATTTATCATTTGTTATTTTATTACTTTTTATGCTGGATCTATATTCTATGTTAGCTTTTAATAATATATCATTTAATTCTTCTTGGTTTTCTGTCAGATTTTCTTCATTATATTTATCTAATATCAATGGAGATAATAATAGGGCTGTTTTTATCTCTTTTTCCATCGCGTTCTTTTCATTATCTGAATTTAATAACGCTAGGTCTAGGTTTAATTTAGTCATGTCGAGTAGTGCTCTAGATATTGAGATTTTATTTAACGGACCTACAATATTTTCAAATATTTTAAATGATTTTTTTAATGAGTCTTTAGATAATAGCTCATCCATAGTTCTCCAAGCTGCTGATTTAGTATAGACTGGAGCAGTTTTCTTTATTTTTAATTTACTAGGGTCGATTCTAGTTATATCTTCTTTATTTTCCTGAAAGTAATCTGCTGGATTTTTAAAGTTTTTTATATCTTCCTCATATAAATCTTGATATTTTCCTTCTAGCTTTTTATATAATTTTTTATCATTAGTTTCAAACTGGGAACTATGTAGTTTTGGCACATTTTCTTTAGCTAATGAGGGCGATGATATTAATGCTATGGTTAGTATAAGGGCCAATATAGCTTTTAAAATTTTAGTTTGGGCCATGAGTTCTCCTTTTTTTACATCTAAACCTGGCTACTGTCTGTCTTTTTAATTTCTTAGTTTTAAATTCACAATCAGTAAGTTAGTATATCACAATTCTTACACATTTGTACAGATATGTTTCATTTTTTACATTAATCTTTTGAAATTTTATTATTATTCGATTTTAGTCTAATAAGGGTTTTATGGGCTGTATTATTATAATTATTTTAATTTTAGATTATATAGTTTATAATTACTTTAATGAGTTTGCTATTACCAAAATATTTATAGGAATTTAATTTTTTATATTTAAAATTAGTAATAGTAAATTTTACTTAATATCAACTACTATTAAGGAGCAAATATGTTATTTTATTTTTCTGGAACTGGCAATACTAAACATGTCGTAGATAAATTAAAATATCCAGATGAAAAAGTTATAAATATAGAGGATATAGATGTTAAAAAAACTGGAAGGATCGAGATCGATGATGATAGGCTGGGGATTTTAGCACCTACATATGCGGCAGGTCTTCCTACTATTATGAAAATCTTTTTAGAAAAAGCTGATTTTAGGTTTGGAGAAAAACCATATATATTTTTTATAACTACATGTGACGGGATGCCGGGTATTACTGGAAATATGGTAAATGATATTTTAAAAGAAAAAGGTATGAAGTTAGATGCGTCATATTTTATTAATATGCCTGAAAACTTTGCGCCGATGTTTAATATCTCTGATAAGAAGTTAAATGATGAGATAAATAAAAAAGCTGACGAAAAAATTGAGGATATAAAAAAAATTATTAATGCTAAAGAGCATGGCAATAATATCGGCACAGTTATAGGTAAAACTGCCGCAAAAACTATGTATGAGAGCTTTTTAAATTCTAGAAAAACTCATAAATTTAAAGTTAATGATATGTGCATTATGTGTGGGGCGTGCGAAAGATACTGTCCAATAGGCGCTATTGAGCTACATTTTGGGGTCCCTGAATGGGTAAAAAAACAGTGTCTATTATGTATGAGATGTCTAAATACTTGTCCGACTAATGCGATAGAATATGGTAATTCTAAAGGTAATGGACAATATCTGCATCCAGATTTATTGGAAGAAGAATAATTAATGGTCATTTAAATGGCCATTTTTTTTACACCATTTGTCGCACAAATAGAATAAAAAATAGACAGTCATTTTTTTCTGACTGCCTAAGTCTTAGTTTAATTTACTTATCTTCTGTTAAGAATTCATAAGCATATCTAGCTAATAATAAAGATCCATATTTAAACGCATTTTCATCAGGGTTAAAGTCCTGATAGTGGTTTAGCGCATGAGTTTTTTCATTTTCTGGATCTCTAGCGCCTAAACACATATATGTTCCTGGCATTCCTTCGTGGCCTTCAAATCCAGCTAGTAAGAATCCAAAGTCCTCTGAACCTGCTACTTTCATATCTGTACTTACTTTATCTTCACCAAATATGTCTTTAGCTACTTTTACAGATAGATCAGTAGATTTTTCTTCATTTAATACTGGTCCAGCTCCTTGGTTAGATGAAAATTCTGCTGTTCCACCATACATTTTAGCCGCTAGATCTGCTATTGTTTTTAATTCTTCTAATACTTTTTCAGCCCATTCATTAGAAAAGAATCTAAAACTTCCTTTTATTTTTGCATCAGATGCTACTGCGTTAGCTACTGCTCCCCCTTCAATTATTCCAAAATTTAGAACTATTGGAGAATTTAAGGCATCTACTTTTCTACTAATTACTGCATTTGCGCCATTAATAAAAGTATTTAGCATCATTATCGCGTCATGGCCGTCATATGGTGTAGAACCATGGGCTGATCTTCCTTTAAATTTAGCTTCAAAGAAGAAGTTTCCAGCCATTACATCGCCATATCCAGTAGCAGCAGTTCCACTTAAAAAGTTAGTGAATATATGGATAGCAAATCCACTATCTACGCCTTCAGTAACGCCTTGTCTTACTACTGACTTACCACCATCTCCAGTTTCTTCTCCTGGTTGGAATAAAAGCCTTACTGTGCCTGGTAACTCGTCTTTTATTTCATTTAATGCTCTTGCAGCTCCTAAAAGCATCGCAGTATGAGTATCATGTCCACAAGCGTGTGATTTTCCCTCATTTTTACTCTTCCACTCAAACTCGTTAGTTTCTTCAATTGGAAGCGCATCAAAGTCAGCACGCAATAAAACCGTTTTTCCATCGGAGTCTGGATTTATTTCTGCTACTAATCCTGTGGGCTCAAGTTGTTTTACTTTTAGGCCCATACTTTCTAGCTCTGATTTAATAAAATCGTTGGTCCAGTGTTCTTCCATTGCTAGTTCTGGGTGTTTATGAAGTTCTCTACGTTGTGAAATAATTCTTTCTTCGTCATTAAATATAAGCTCTTTTAATTTTTCTTTCATTTTTACCCCTTCTCTATAAACCTTTTTAACCGATTTTCTATATGTTTTTTATAAAATGTAGCAATTTAAAGTTTTATATACTCTCTTTTAGTTCATCTACTACTTTTCTAAATACGTCTAAGCTAGATTTTAGAGTTTCTTTTTCGTCTATTTTTACTCCTGCTGATCTTAGCTGATCAATTGGGAAGTGGTTGTTACCATCTTTTAGGAAGTTTAGATAATTTTCTTTATCCTCGTCAGTACCTCTTAAGATTTTTTCTGATAATACTACTGCTGATAAAAAACCTGTCGAATATTTATATACATAGAAATTTCTATAAAAATGAGGAATTCTCGCCCATTCAAATTCTATTTCTTTATCAGATATTACATGTTCTCCAAAATATTTTTTATTTAAGTCATAATATATTTCATTAAAGTTTTCTAGAGTCAGCGCTTCACCTTTTTCAGTTTTTTCATGCGTTATTTTTTCAAACTCTGCAAACATAGTCTGTCTAAATACAGTCTGTTTAAAGCTATCTGCATAATGATCTAATAGATAAAATCTTTCTTCATCAGATTTAGTATTATCTAATAAATAATTTAAAAGTAATAATTCGTTCGTTGTCGATGCTACTTCTGCAGCAAAAATCGTATAATCAGAATTTACAAAATCATTATTTTTATTAGAGTAATAGCTATGCATAGCATGACCTAGTTCATGAGCTAAAGTAAATAATGAATCTAGATTGTCAGTATGATTTAGTAATACGAATGGATGACGATCATATACTCCCCATGAATAAGCCCCATTTATCTTGCCTTCAGATGGATAAACATCTATCCAATTATTTTCAAATCCTTCTTTTAAGACTTCGATATACTCGTCACCTAATGGCTTAAATGCTTCTAATACTATATCTCTAGCTTCTTCAAATTCTATTTTTTTAGAAGATTCTGATGACATAGGTAGATATACATCATACATATGCATCTTTTCAAGACCTAGTTTTTCTTTTTTAATCTTATAATAATCATGAATAGTATCAAAACTTTCATGTACCGCATCGATTAAATTATCATAAACTTTAGTATCTACATTATCTGTAAATAACTCCATTTCACGTGCGGAATTAAACCCACGTAGTTTTGCCTCAATAGTAAGAGCTTTTACATTATTTTTTAGTAAACTAGCTGTAGTATTTTGTGTCTTACGCATAGTTTCGTAATATTTCGTAAAAGTTTCTTTACGCACTTCTCTATCTTCATCTTTTAATAAATCTACATAATTAGCTTCTGTAAGTTTTACATCTTTAGATTCTAGTTTTGGAAACTCTAAATCGGCGTTTTTAAGCATTGTGTATGATTCTTTATATCCACCTGCTACCGGTTTAAATGCGTTAATTATTTTTTCTTCATTCTCAGATAAAACGTGTTCTCTATTTCTTAAAATTCTATCAAAAAAGTTTTGGTAAATATCTAGATCATTTTCAGAAATAAACTTTTTAGCATCTTCATCAGATAAGCTTAAAATATATGGCTCTAATCCTGAAATAATAAGTGAAAATCTATCACTTAGTGAATCTACTCTAGAGGCCATATCTTGAGATTTAGGCTCTCTCATATCCTTATGTAGATTAAAAGTACTATATGCTTCTATCTCAAATCTTGGCATAATTTCAAATACTTTAGTAAAAAATTCTAAAAAATTATCACCTAGATTTTTTGATAACTCCTCTAATGTATCTAGTTTACTAGATAAAGCCTTTAACTCTTTTTCAAAGTCTTCGTCTGTTTCAAAAAACTCTTTTAAATTCCATTCTTTATTCATAAAAATCTCCTAATATAATTAAAATTTCCTTAATAAATATTTTATACCCATTCTGTAGATTTTTACATAAAAAAACCAGGCTTTATTGCCTGGAAATTTATTTTTACGCGTGGGTATGTCCATCTTCTAGAGATGATGTACAATGTGGACATCTTGTAGCTTCTAGAGGGATTTCTGTTAAACAGTATGGACAATTTTTAGTAGTAACTTCTTCTACAGCTGGTTTTTTAAGTTTATTTATTTGTTTAATCATTAAAAAGATTACAAAAGAAATAATTAAAAAGTCAATTATCGCAGTTATAAACATACCATAATTAATAGTTCCTACTCCCGCTGCTTGAGCTGCTTCGATAGATGTATATGTGTTTCCATCAAGTGCGTAGAATAGGCTTTCCATACCGTTCCCACCAGTTATTAACCCGATTACTGGCATTAGGATATCTTCTACTAAGCTAGATACGATTTTACCAAATGCACCACCGATAATTATACCGATAGCCATGTCCATCACGTTACCCTGATTAATAAATTCTTTAAACTCTTTCCACATAATTTCCTCCTTAAATATAATTTTAAAAAAATAATTTCGTTACACTTTTACCCATTATTATGTAAAATATACTTATAAGAGTAATTTTCATTATAATTTTACAAAGACTTTAAAAATTGGAGGTAATAAATGGCTAGAAAAAGCTGGGATGTCTATTTTATGGAAATAGCTACAATGGTAGCATCAAGATCGACTTGTGATAGAGCTTTTGTGGGTTGTGTTTTAGTAAATGAGGATAATAGAATAGTTTCTACTGGATATAATGGATCAGTAGCAGGAAACCCTCATTGTGACGATATAGGCCACACTATGCGTGATGGGCATTGTATAGCGACTATTCATGCTGAGATGAATGCTTTATTATATTGTGCAAAAGAAGGAATTGGTACCAGAGGATCTAAGGCATATGTTACTCATTTTCCATGCCTAAATTGCACAAAAGCGCTTATCCAAGCTGGAATTTCTAAAGTATATTATCTAAATGCTTATAGAGTAGATGAATATGCAGTAGAATTATTTGAAAAAAATAATATAGAGATAGTTAAGGTAGAAATATAAAAAAGGCGGATAAATATCGCCCTATTTTAGTCTTCTAATATAGCAGACTTGGCAAGTTTATCTGCCATTTCATTATATTCTACCCCTGAATGAGCTAAAACTTTTACAAAAATAACTTCAAGATTTTTTGATGCCTCTTTATAGAACTCATGATATAAAATCGTGGCTTTTTTATTGCGCCTCCATGATCCCGTAGCCCATTTTTCTATCCCCTCATAGTCATAATGTAGAATAAGCTTTTTATAGTTATTTTTTATAGCATAATCCATAGCATATTCAGAGCCTCTTATCTCACCAATTACATTTCTATGCTCTGAAAACTCATCTTTTTTATATCTCTTATTTGATTTATGAATGACTTTTCCATCTTTTAAAAAGACAGCACCATAACTATAGCTACTATTTTTTTTATTAAAACTCCCGTCAACATAAGCTATAAGCGTGTCAGAATCTATAAATTTGTCTATATCAGCACTTTTTTCTTCTTTTAATTCTGCTGATTTTATAGAGTTTCCATTTATAAATGCCTTTGCATCTTCTAAATTATTAAATTTTTTAAATTCTGCTCCAGAAAAGCCCTTTGTCTCGTTTTGGCATTCAGCCCAAGTTAAGTAAATTCCTGGATTTCTACCTTTTTTTACTGCATAATAATTCATTTTTTTATTATAACAAAAAGAGCCCGCCTAAGCGAACTCATTTTTTGATTATTAAGTTTTATTTAACAACTGAAGCTTGAAGTGCAGTGTCTACAGCTTCTACGATAGCATTAGATAAATCTTCTGCTCCTTCTACTGGTGTAATTCCACCTGTAGAATTTTTTTCTACGATTTGAGCTGGAACGCTAGTTAATGCTTCTTTAACTGCTTCATTAGCTGCATCTTCTTTGTGGTCTAATACATTAACTGCTGTAATTTTTCCACCTTCTAATACAACTTCAACTCTAACTTCTCCTGCTGGAGCTACTGCTGATGCTTCATAAGTACCATCAACAATTTCTCCACCAGCTTCAGGTTCAGTAGTTTCTGTTTCTGCTGGTTCTGCAGTTTCAGTAGTTTCTGTAGCTGCAGGTTCGTTAGTTGGTTGTTCAGCTGGAGCTGCATCTTTATTTCCACAAGCTGTGAAAACTCCTAAAGATAGAGCTAAAGCCATTAATATTCTTAATTTTTTCATTACGATAATCCCTCCTAAAGTTTTATCAATAATAAAGTCATTTTACACTATTTAATAAAATTTTACAAGGGGTTAATATTTCTTTAATATTACATTTACAAAACTACATTTTTATAAAGTAAATTTAATAATTATTCTAAATCTAGAATGTCTTTAGCTGCTTTTATAATAGCTGCTTCGCCAATATTTAGATTTTCAAATACGCTATCAGCTGGTCCACTCATACCAAATCTATCTAGACCTATAGATACCCCATCTAGTCCTACATATTTACCCCAAGGGATATCTGATGCGGCCTCTAAAGAGATTCTATTTCTTATATCTTTTGGCAATACAGATTCTTTATACTCATCATCTTGGCTATCAAAAATCTCCATACATGGCATTGATACCACTCTAGTAGAGATTCCATCAGCTTCTAATTTTTCTTTAGCTGATATAGCAAATTGAACCTCAGATCCGCTAGATAGTAAAATTAAATCTATTTTTTCTCTATTTTTAGCTTCAGAAATTATATATCCACCTCTTAATAATCCTTCGCCCGAACCTTCAAGAATTGGTAAAGTTTGGCGAGATAGCGCAAAAGCAGTAGGTGTGCGATCAGATTCCATTGCTATTTTCCAAGCATAAGCTGTTTCGACAGCATCACATGGGCGAATAATATTTAGGTTAGGTTGTGCTCTCATCATAGTAAGCTGTTCTATAGGTTGGTGAGTAGGTCCATCTTCTCCCACCCCTATACTATCATGAGTAAATACATAAATAAGCGGAAGTTCCATAATAGAGCTTAATCTCATTCCAGCTTTTAGATAATCAGAAAATACTAAGAAAGTAGAAACAAAAGTCTTAAGTCCTCCATGAAGTAAAATACCATTTCCTATAGCACTCATCGCAAACTCTCTTATACCATATCGGATATTCTTTCCAGTTCTGTCATCTTTTGAGAAAGAATAAGAGGATTTTATTTCAGTCTTATTAGATGAAGCTAAATCGGCTGAACCACCAATAAAATAGTCTAATTTTTCTGCAATTGTATTTAGGCAGATAGATGAAGCTTCACGAGTAGCTAAATCTTTTTCAAATTTAAAGAAGTCCTCATTATATAAATCTTCTGGAACGACACCATTTATTCCATCCATAAAGCTTTTATATTCTTCTGGATACTCTTCTTTATATTTATTTTCAATCTCTAACCATTTATCATAAACTTTTTTCTTTTTATCTAGCTCTTCATTAGCTAATTCATAAGCTTTTTCTGGCACTTCAAATGGTTCATAATCCCATTTAAAGAAATCTTTAAGCTCAGATAACCCTTGATCACCTAGTGGAGCGCCATGCACTTTTGATGTACCTTCTAAAGATTTAGCACCATAACCGATTATAGTTTTGATTTCTATTAGTGTAGGTCTTTTCGTATCTTTTTTAGCTTCTTTTATAGTCTTATCGATAGCATCAATATCATTTCCATCTTCTACTTCTAGATATTGGAAGTCAAAACCTTTAAAGCGTTTTTTAATATCTTCATTAAAGCTGATATCTGTGCCACCATCTATAGTTATATTATTAGAATCATATAGAATTATAAGTTTTGAAAGACCTAAAGTCCCTGCTAATGATAATGCCTCATATCCTACACCTTCCATAAGATCGCCATCGCCACAGATAGCATATGTATAGTGATCGATTAGATTTAGATCTTTTTTATTATATTTTTCTCTCAGATATTCTTCAGCTAAAGCAATACCTACTGCTGTAGAAATCCCCTGACCTAATGGACCAGTAGTAGCCTCAATACCTTCAGTCCATCTATATTCTGGATGCCCTGGAGTTTTAGAATCAATTTGTCTAAAATTTTTAATATCATCAATAGTTAGGTCAAATCCATATAGATGTAAAAGCGCGTAGTTTAGCATACTTCCATGTCCTGCTGATAAAATAAATCTGTCGCGATTTATCCAATTAGGATCTTTAGGATTGATATTTAGATGGCGTCCCCATAAAGTATACGCCATTGGCGCAGCTCCTAGAGGCAGTCCCGGATGTCCAGAATTTGCTTTTTCGATCGCATAAGCTGATAAAAATCTAATACTATTAACTAATAACTCTTCTCTTTTCAACTTTTTTCCCCTTTCTTTACTGAATCCTTATTTACAACAATATTAAATAAAAACTGCGGAATGGCCATCTGTCTTTTAATCCTCTTAGGATCACTTAAAAGCCTATAAAACCATTCTAGATTTAATCTTATAAAAATATCTGGAGCACGATTTATATCTCCTGCAAATATATCTGTCGCCCCACCATTACCTATAATAATTTTAGCATTAATTCTGTCTTTGTTTCGTCTAATAAACTCTTCTTGTTTAGGAAATCCTAGTCCTACAAAAATGACATCTGGATTAGAAGAATTTATATTATCAATTATAGAATCTTCCTCATCATGAGTAAAATACCCATTTCTATTTCCTACAACAGTTACACTGCTATAATCATTTTCTATATTTTTAGCAGCTCTTTCTGAAACTCCAGGTTTCCCAGCTAAAATATATAAATTAAATGGAATATCTGCTGATTTTTCTAATAGTCCTACAGATAAATCAAACCCCGTTACTCGTTCTTTAAGCGGCAATTTTTTAATTTTTGATGCATAAATAAGCCCTATTCCATCCGGCACAACCATATCAAACGAGTTTACTAATACTTGATATTCTAAGTTTTTTTTAGACTGCATAACTATCTCGGTATTTGGAGTAGCAATCGTAAAAAGTCCATCAGTTTTTAGCTCATCAGTTAAAATATCCATTGCCTCGTCATTAGTTAAGTTTTCTATATTAATTCCAAAGATATTAATATACTCTTTAGTCATTTTTATAAATTAACTCCTCTAAAAGCTCTATAGTCTCCATCGATTTTTGCTCTTCTATTTTATTAGCGCGAATTATAGACTCAAGCCTTTCATCATAATTTTCGGTAAGATTTTTATATTCTTTATATAATTTATCTGAAGTTACATCTTCTACTTTAATATTTTCTAAAATACCTAGATCTTTAGATAGACCTGATACTTTTGGGTCATATATTAGGCTTATTATCGGCACGTTGGCCTTAGCGGCATAAATAAGTGCGTGAAGTCTCATTGCTATTACTAACTTACATCTTTTTAATAAAGAGATAATATCAGCTACTTCATATTGGGTATCTAAAACGCTTACTCTAGGATTTTTAGAGATTTCACGAACCTTCTCACAGTACTCCACATCATATGGATAGTGCATTGGCACAATTAAGAAATCTAAATCCTCATCTATGAATCTATCGCAAAACTTAGCTACTTCTTCTGCTAGATTTTCCGATTCCTTCCAATGACGTAAAGATATAGCTACTATATTTTTGCCAAGATCTAGATTCTGAGATTTTAAAATATTTTCCGCCCCATTTTCAGATGGCTCTATTAAAAATACTGGGTCAGCAGTAACTTTGGCTTTTGATAGGTTTACACCAATAGATTTTATAAAATTGTATGAAGTCTGATCTCTAAGTGTAATTAAATTTACTTTATTTAAAACCCTTTTAGTAAGTTTTCGATTAAAGGATTTTCTTATTGGGCCGATCCCATTAGCAAATATAAATACTGGCTTTTTTTCATTAATAGCCATTTTTATAACCCATAGATAATAATAAAGCGAGCGAGATGAGGTAATATCCTGTAAAAGCGATCCCCCACCAAATACGAGCATATCTGTATTTTTTATCTCTCTTTTTACAGCTGAATAAGAAAATCTATCTTCAGATTTTATATTATAATCTCGTCTAGTCTTCTCTGGATCTTTAGATAGCGCTGTAAGCTCTAGATTATTATCTAACTTATGGAGATTATCCACCATAGCTTTTAAAATCGCATCATCACCAGAATTATCAAACCCAAAATATCCTAATAAAAGGAGTTTTTTCATAGTTTTGCTCCTTTTTTCTCTATTCTATATAGTTGGTCATCAGATTTTATATATCTAGGTGCATTAAGTCTAATAATTTTCATTGCAGTCACTGAAATAGTAATAATTGTCCAGAAACTAAATATTACTTTTGGTAAATATAATATATTTTCTACAAACCCATGCATAAATACGCCCATCATACCAGCTATAATTCCAGCGCCTAATAATTTAAAATATCTATCTTGTGTATGCATAAATTTTTGGTTTATTAAAACTGACTTAGTATAGCCAATAAATGTAGCCATCATAGACATAAATATAATAAAACCAAAAAGCCCTAGTTCAGCTATAGTCTGTAAATAGATATTATGAGAGTGGTATGCATTAAGTGTAGTACTATAAGTTTCGTAGACCTCTTTAAATGGGATATATCCAAACCCTACACCAGCTATTTTATTATCTCGAATTAAATTCCAGGTTACTTGCCATATATTAAATCTATGCGCATTTGATGTATCATTAAAATTACCAATAGATAAAAGTCTATTTATTACTGACTGTGGCAGCACAAAAAGCATCACTATGCCAATAGGTATCGCAAGAAGTAAAAGCCTCTTCTCTACTAGAATACAAAATACTATTGCAGCTACCATAATACCAATCCAGCCACCTCTAGACATGGTAAGCACTATAGCTAAAAGCATCGCTCCTACTGATAGACCATAGATAAACTTCTTTTTAATATCCTTAGTTTCCCAGAATAGTGCCACGCCTATTGGAGTAAAAAATACTAGATATTCAGCTAAAGTATTGGGGTTACCAAATACAGAATATACTCTAGTCTGTAAATCTGGGTTGGCAGATTTATCTACCCACTCACGCTCTACATCTACCCCTATAACCAATTGTAATAGCCCAATTAACGCCACAAGTGTAACGCTCATCATAAGTGTAACTATATATCTATGAAGATCCTCTTTAGAATTAATTGAGTTTAGGACAGAAAATAGATACATAATTCCTACTAAATGTAGACCAAAATCTCTAAGACTTCCCTTAATTTCTACAGACGTGACAGTCCCAATAACTATTACACAAAAATATAAAAATATTAAAGCTAAAAATATATTTCGATCAGTATCAGAGTTTTCTATAAAGATCCTTCTTAAAAAATAGATTATTACTATTCCCGCATAAGAGCCGAGAGCCAGCGAGTTTGGCATAAATGGCATAATAAATGTAAGTGAAAAAATAGCAATCCTTAAATCTTTCATAGATAATAATAGACCAGCTACTCCTATAAGGGCTGCAAGTAAAAACTTAGTACCTAATAAAAGATATATAGTAACTAAAAATACACTTATTAAAATTGGTGCTAATAATTTATTTTTTTTATCTACCACCATCTATATTCACCGCCATCTAACTTAAATAAATCTAAAAAGAATCCTAAAAATCTAGATCCTTTTAAGATATCTATCTCATGCCCATTTATTAAAATACCGATTGCCCCAATAGCTATAATTAAAATGCCTATTTTAAGATTTAGCGAAAAAATATTTAATAAACCAAAAATACACATAATAGTGCCTATAATTATAAAAATATAATATATTAGCCTAAAAGTTCTCTCAAAACTATCTAAATAAAATGCTACTGAATTATCAAAATTAGAGCCATCTTTTAACTTATGAAAAATCTTATTTAAATGTGCAAAAAGTCTATCAAGTCCATTTTCTATTCTTAAAAATAGCCTATAAAATCTAGAGTTAACAAATAAAGCTTTTATGTTTTTATTAAATTTTAGAAATCTTGAGCTATAATAGTTTTTTCTAAAAAATATGCCGATAGTTGATACAACCTTTTTTAAAAAGCTATTTTCATAATATCTACTAAGAGCATAATAGAATCTCACTAATAAGCCCACAAAAACGCTATTATACATTTTAACTCCCGTGATTATTCACTCTGTGCATCGATATCTAAAAGGACACCAAATGCTGAAAACTCCTTATTTTTAAGCCTATATTGTACACCAAATACTAAATCTTGGCCATTAACGCTATATGCCCTATCATCTTGGTGTATATTAGATTTTACCTTAAGATATACTCTATATTTTTCTGGCATAGTCGCTAAAACATATCTACCGCGATATTCTATAGGCTGTTTATATTCTTCTGCTCTTATATCGACAATCTCACCAATATAAGTACCTTTGTCATACTCATATACCGGATCTCCAACTTTCATAGTGTCGACAGCGATCTGTCTAATATCTGAAATTTCAAAAGTTAGATAACCTTCTCCTTGGTTGGAGCTACCTACAGGACCAGCTGATGTAAATCTTTTTGCACCAAATATTACTAGTCCAACTATTAAAATTAGTACAAGTAAATCTATAATATTAATAACTCCAAAAAGTTTTCCTTTTTTATCAATTGCTTTCATTTATATCCTCCGCTAATTTTTTTGCATTACACATACTACCATCTTAACAAACATCTCCTTAGTAAGTGGCAGCATAGCAAGTGGTGTAAAATACGACCTAAGTGGTACGTGTTTTTCATAGACTATCTGCATAGGTTGAATTAACTTAATTTTATTAAATCTCTTAATAGTCATATGATTAATATATTTAAAATAGTCATTTCCTGACTTATCTTTTCCAATTCTAAAATTTATTCTAGTGTCGCCATCAGGTAAATCTTTTACTAAATCTCGATATACTGATGCCAAAGTCTTTTCACTAAAAAATAACTGCACCCATGGAGTGCCCATAACATCTGATAAATGAGCTCCATATGGATGATAATATGGCGGAAAATTAACATAAAGTCTGCCGCCGGGTATTAAAACTCTATTAATCTCTTCTAAAACGCCCACAGGATCATCTACATGCTCCATTGCATCATTCATTATTACAGTATCAAAACTAGAATCGGTAAAAGGCATACTAGCCGCATCACCATGAACAAACTCAAATTTATCTTCTAATTTTAGCTTTTTAGCAAGTGACTCTGCCTCTTCTTTATAATACTCTACTACCTCTATACCAGTTACTTTTTTAGCACCTAGGCTAGCATAGTATAAGCTCTTACCAGATGCACCACAACCAATATCTAAAACTAGCTTATCTTTAAACATCTGATCTTTAGTGGAAAAATCTAGATAATATTCTATCGTCTGCTCACCTTTTTGGTACTGCCACTCGGCATAGGTAAGCTTTTGTTCATTAGCTAGATTAAATGGGTGTACTGGAGGTTTTACGAAAGTTGTAAACCATTTTGCAAAACTATTAGACATTTTTATCACCCAAAATCATTTTATAAATCTCTACTTGTCTATTAGCCATGGCCTCCATAGAGAAATTTTCTAAAACGCGATTATATGCCTTATCCCCCATCTTTTTTAAGAGATCTCTATCTTCCATTAGATATAAAATCTTTTGGGATAAATCAGTATAATCCTTATCTCTAACTAAAAGTCCATCCTCACCATATCTAATCATCTCCGGAATTCCACCTACTGCTGTAGCAATTGTAGGAACACGCATTTTTGATGATTCTAAAATTGCATAAGGAAATGATTCAGACTCACTAGTTAAAAGATTTAGATCGATAGCATTAAAAAAGCTCATATTCTCTTTAACAAATCCTAAAAATTTGACATTATCGGAAATATTTAGACTATTTACTAATTCTTTAAGCCTTTCAGTCTCAGAGCCTTCACCTGCTAATAAAAACATCACATCTTGTCGATTTTGTAATACGATGTTGGCAGCTTTAATAGTCATCTCCACATTTTTAACTGGATCTTGACGTGCCACATGACCTACCAAAAACTTTCCATCTGCTACTACTCCATTTCGCATCAAAAACTCATCTTTTGGAATAATATCATCTTCAGGGCTCATATCAATCCCATTATATAAAACATAAATTCTATCTTCGGGAAACCCTCTTTCAACTAAAGTCTTCTTAAAATTTTCAGTTATAGCAATATAATAATCAAACTTTTTTAAAGAAAACTTGTTTATTGGTGTATATATTAAATTTTTATAAAAACTTCCCTTAAAATCGAGAAGATAATCGCTGTGCATAGTAGTAATAAAAGGTACATTTACGCGCCTTTTTAAAAAGCTAGAAATAGAGTTGGCCCTTGCGCCATGAGAATGGACAATATCATAATTCTCAGAATTTATAAGTTTTGCAAGTCTATCCACCACTGACATATCAGCTCTGCCATTTTGTGGAAATACTTCTATATCTATTCCGCGAGATTTGGCTTCTTCGTAAAATGTATCATCAATAAAACATACGATTTTAGCATCTACTTTATTTTTCAAACCTTCCATAAGCGTATATATATGCGTTCTAGCGCCGCCTTTATCTCCGCCGCTTATGAGGTGTAGTACTTTTATAGTCAATCCACGCCTCCTTTATAGAATAATTATACAATAATAAGCCATGAAAATATATTAAATATAAAATAACTTAAATTTTAATATAATATTTTATAAAAAAAGACCCCTTCAAGGGGGGTCAAAATTAACCTAGATTAGTTCTTCAGGCGTAGGAAGCGAGTCATAAAACTCTACTAAGAATTTTTCAATTTTAGCTTTTTCACTATCATCTATTTTTTCTTCTAGAATATCTAAAACTTTAGAAATGTTTTTATTTCTAGATTTTTTAAAGTCATCATATTGATCAGTAATTCTTAGATAATATACTCTCTTATCTTCTTTAGACTGCTCTTTAGTTATGAATCCTTTTCTTTCAAGGTTAGAGATTTTATAAGCAGCGTTTGGCTGAGAAATCTTCATAAATAAAGCCACATCTCTTACTGTAGGCTCTTTTAAGCCATTTATAACTTCTAGACAAAATGATTCAGATACTGTAAGACCATTTTCTTCACCATCTGAGTTCATATTTCTATAAAAATCTAATTTGAATCTGTTTAAAATCTGTAGGAATTCTTCTTTCAATTTTCTCTCCTTATTATATCTAAATTTTAATATAATTTAATTAACGACATAAATTATAACACTTTAAAATTAATATTTCCATATGCTTTTTATAAATTATAACAATTTTTTGAAATTTTCAAGAGTTTCTTTAGTATTTTCATCAAGTCCTGAAAATCTAGCTAGATTTTTAGCCTTATTTTTATTAGATAATTTCTCTATATCTCTATAAAAACTCTCTATCTCATACCTAAACTCTCTTGCAGATACTCTATTAGCTCCAGAACCTAAAATAAAATTTTGTTCAGCAAAATCTGACGTGACTACCCTTATTTCTTTGCGCTTAGTATATTTATACACTATCCACTCTATAAAATGGTCAGCTAGCTCATTTTCTCTAGTATAAACTATTATTACTCCCTCAGATATTTTTATATCAGCATCTGATTTTACATTATATGAATCAAAAACGAGAATAATACCTTCATCAGTATATTTATTAAACTCTAATAAAATATCGATTAGTTTTTTTCTAGACTCCTCAAGGCTAATAGAGCCTATTGGTTTAAGATTATCCCATGCATTAATTAAATTATAGCCATCTATTATCAGAAGTTTTTTATGCTTTTTTATTTCTCTGTCTAAAGATCTCATAGGTTAAAATAGCTGCAGATGCGGAGGCATTTAGAGATGAAATTTTTCCAACCATTGGGATTTTTACAAGTACATCGCATTTATCACCAATAGATGGACTTATTCCCTTATCTTCCCCACCAATAACTAGCCCTATAGGTCCAGTAAGGTTAGAATCATAATAGTTCTCTTCTCCATCCATATCAGCGCCATATATCCATAGCCCTTTTTCTTTTAATTCTTCTAGAGTTCTAGAAATGTTAGTAACTTTTGCTACTTTCATATATTCTATTGCTCCTGCTGAAGTTTTGTGCACTGTAGAATTTACCTGAGCTGCACGGCGTTTTGGGATAATTATTCCATGCACTCCACAAGCCTCTGCGGTTCTAATAATCGCCCCAAGGTTATGAGTATCTTCTATTTGATCTAAAATTAAGACAAATGGGTCTTCTTCTTTTTCTCTAGCATAATCTAATATTTCATCAACAGTAGAATAGTTAAAATCAGTCGCTAAAGCTACTACTCCTTGGTTATTTTTAGTTCCTGCCATAGACTCTAATTTTCCAGCATCTACTCTAGTTACTACAATCCCTGCTTCTTTAGCTAGAGATAAAATTTTTCTAGATGCTCCGTCATTTGAATCTTTTAGCATATAGATTTTATCTACTCCAGATTCTGAGCTTAACGCTTCTATCACTGGATTTCTACCATATATATAATTCTCTTTCATAAATCTCCTTATTCTGTAGGCTCTTTCCCTAAATTATAAAGCTCTAAAATTCTCTCATCTTCACCTAATAGATATAAATATCCATATAAAGCCTCAAAAGCACTGGCAAATCGATAGTCATGTAAATTAGCATTTTTAGGAATTGTATGATATTTAGCTCCACTAGCACGATTTACTATTTTTTTCTCATCTTCTGTAAGGCTATCCTCAATTTTTCTTAAAGACTCAGCCTGACCTTTTGCACTAACTATTTTTGATTTAATTTTATGAAGTTCATGAGAATTTTTATTTTTATTTAAAATCTCGGTTCTTACTAAAATTTCATAGACCACATCACCAATAAAGGCAAGATTTAAAGGCTTCATCATCTGAATATCTTCCCTAGTTAGGTCTTTATTCACACTTCTAAAAATATTAAATTCTTCTATATTTAACTCCATCGCGAGTATCCTCTAATTTTATTCCCATATCTAATAATTTATCTCTAATCTCATCAGCTTTTTTATAATCTTTATTTTTACGAGCCTCTTCTCTATCATCAATTAACTTTAAGATCTCATCATCATCTAGCTCTTCGCGTTTTTTATTTAAAATACCTAGCACTTTAGTTAGGTTATTTAGTGTATTATACGCATACATTATATCAGCTTTTGGACTATTTTCATCTAGATTAGTATTAATATCTTTTACTAGCTCAAATATTACAGAAACAGCATCAGCCGTATTTAAGTCATCGTCCATAGCTTTTTCAAACTCTTTAACGCGTTTTACAGTAGTATTATCAAATCCAATAGACTCTTTATCCTCTGCTACTTTTAAAAGATCCTCTAATTTATATTTTGCGTTATAAATTCTCTCAAGTCCTGCCCTAGACTGTTCCATCACAGCATCAGAGAAGTTTACAGGCATCCTATAATGAGCTGAAATAAGGAAAAATCTTAAAACTTCTAGATCGTATTTTTCTGAAATTTCACGAACAGTAAAGAAGTTTCCTAGAGATTTACTCATTTTTTCTTCATCAACAGTAATAAAACCATTGTGCATCCAGTAGTTTGCAAAAGTTTTATCATGTAAAGTTTCAGATTGAGCTATCTCATTTTCATGATGTGGAAATTGTAAGTCCACCCCACCAGCGTGAATATCTATAGTCTCACCTAAAATAGAATCTGCCATTACAGAGCATTCTATATGCCATCCAGGACGTCCATCTCCCCATGGAGATTCCCAATATGGCTCGCCTTCTTTTTTAGCTTTCCATAGTGCAAAATCAGCTGGAGATTTCTTTTTATCATTTATATCTACTCTAGCGCCAGCTATAAGATCCTCTAAATTCTTTTTAGATAATTTACCATAATCCTTAGCTTTATTAATATCAAAATATACATCACCATCTAGTTCGTATGCTGCGCCCTTTTTTACAAGCCCATCAACAAACTCTATAATCTCATCCATATATTCAGTAGGACGAGGATTTATAGTTTCATATTCATATAAATTTAGTCCTTTTGCATCTTCCATAAAGGCTTTTATATATTTATTTGCTATATCGACACTTTCTACATTTTCTTCATTGGCACGATTAATTATTTTATCATCTATGTCTGTAAAGTTAGATACATAAGTTACATCATAACCAAGGTACTCAAAATATCTACGAAGAGTATCAAAAACTACTAGTGGGCGTGCATTTCCCACATGGATATAGTTATAAACTGTTGGGCCACAGTTATATATTTTTACCTCGCCCTTTTTTATTGGCACAAACTCTTCTTTAGTTCTAGACATGCTGTTATATATTTTCAAAATAACACCTCTTTTTAAGTCGTTTATTAACTTATTATATCATACTAATTTTATAAATTAATTTTATTGTTTAAGATAAGTGCATTTTAGGTTATAATGATAGTACTAATTTAGAGAGGCTTATAAAATGATTGAATTAGAAAACCGAATTTTAACTGAAGGCAAAGTTCTTGAGGGCAATATTTTAAAAGTAAATACATTTTTAAATCATCAAGTAGATATAAAACTTTTAGAGGCAATGGCTGAAGATTCATTTGAATATTTTAAAGAAGATGAGATCACTAAGATTTTATCAATTGAAGCTTCAGGGATAGCAATAGGCACAATATTTGCCCAAAAATTTGATGTGCCACTAGTATTTGCAAAAACTAGAAAATCTAGAAATACAGACCCAGATTCTTATGAAGTAGAAGTAAAATCTTTTACTAAAAAAACTGTAAATAATATATATGTTTCTAGAAAAGTTATAGATTCTAACGATAAAATCCTTATTGTTGATGATTTTTTAGCTGAAGGAAACGCTGTATATGGACTTTTAGATATTATTGAGCAGGCTGGGGCTGAGATAGTAGGTATAAATATCGCTATTGAAAAAGGATTTCAAAATGGCGGAAAAAATCTAAGAGCTGATGGATATAAATTATATAGTCAGGCGATAATTGAAAAGTTTGAAGATGGTGAAGTAGTTTTAAAATAAAATAAAAAAATTAAGTGAGAAGATCTAGTATCCTCTCACTTTTTTATTATTCGTAAGTTCCCCTTACTATTATATTTTTATCACTCATCATAACGCGTCCACGAGATATTACGCTATCTAATTCTAAATTTTCATCTAAAACTAAGATATTAGCAAAATATCCCTCACTTATCTTTCCTACTTCTTTATCTAGCTTTAAAACTTCTGCTACGTTAGAAGTATAAACTTTTAGTACTTCTTCTATTGGTTCGCCAGATTCTACTATTTCTTTAAAACTCTTTATAGATGTATCCAGTGGAGAATATCCTATTTCGATAAGATTTCCCTCTTTATCATAGTTAGACCATGAACCAAACCCATCAGAGCTAAAAGTCACTCTATCTAAAATATTTTCATTTTTTAGAATTTTATAGCTTTCTACATCATCTATACAACCTGGTAATCTAGATGTAAGATCGATATATCCACCATCTTTTGCAAATTTTATAGAAGTTTTAAATACTTCTTCTGCCCTATTTACATGAGTTGGTCTAAAAGTAGTAATAGGTAAATTAGAAACTTCTAACGCTCCATAAATCTGATCTAGATTAAATTTTCCAGATCCCATATGAACTGTTACATGACCTGACTTACCAGAAATCATTCCAGCTACTCTAGCTTCAGTCCCGATTCTAGCTAATTCTTCATAGCTAAGTGCTGAATCTCTATGGTCATTCGCAGCAATTTTTACTCCGATACAATTTTCTAAAAATACAATATCGCGTTTTATAGATCCCGCAATTGTTGGAGTTGGGAACTCATATGAACCAGTTAAATAATAAGTTGTAATCCCCTCTTCAGTAAGCGCTAGAGCTTTAGAGGCTAGATTTTCTACACTTCTAGTCACTGAATCAGTACCTAAAAGCCCCACTACTGTAGTAATCCCAGCTTCTATCAGTTTAGAAAGTGGCAGTTCTGGCACTTTAGTCTTATATCCGCCTTCTCCACCCCCTCCAGTTATGTGAAGATGCTGGTCAATAAATCCAGGTACGATCTTTTTTCCATCTAGATCAATAGACTCTATATCAGAAAATCCTTCTGGAATCTCGTCATATATTTTTAAAATTTTTTCTTCACCGATTAAAATATGTTTTATGCCAAGATGAGATGGCGCATATATATCAGCATTTTTTAAAAGTAACATTTAAAAACCTTCCTTATCTAAATAAACCTTAGCTTCATCGTCATTAATTCTAGCAATTCCAAAACCAGTAATAGCCCAGATTATCGCAAAAACTATACCTAAATAATTCATTATAGTCCATGGTAGATATTCTAAAGTAGGTACACCTAGAGTAGAGGCCATATACGCCCCTGCAGCGGACCATGGAATAAGAGGTACTATAACAGTACCAGAGTCTTCTAACGTACGCGATAAGTTTTTAGGGTGTAAATTTCTAGTTACATAGATTTTTCTAAATAACTCACCTGGTAAAAGGATAGATAGATATGAATTACCAGTAACAAACGCAACTACAAAACATGAAGCAACTGTAGAAACAACTACTCCAGAAGCAGTTTTTACACGCTTTAAGATTTCATCTAAAATTACATCAAGCATTCCAGCTTTTGCCATAATTCCAGCAAATCCCATAGAGCAGAAAACTAAAACAGTAGTAGAAGTCATAGGAACTGCTCCACCGCGGTTGATTAGCTTCATTATATCTTCAGAATACTCTACTCCATTATTAAGCATTTCTAAATTAAACCCATTTACTAATGAAACAAATCCATCTTTTAGCCCAAATCCTTGAACAAATATACCAATCACGACTGAGATAAGCGAGTTTATTATCATTGTAGGAAGTGTAGGCCATTTAAGTAGCGACCCAGCTATCATAATAATTACAGGAATAATTAGAATAAAATTAAAATTATAAATTCCAGAAAGCTCACCTTGTAATTTAGTTACAGATTCTGTCGTAGCTGATGTCACTTCAGTATTAAGACCCATAACTAGATAAACCGATATGGCTATTAAAGAAGCCGGCACTGTAGTGTATAACATATGTTTAATATGCTCATAAAGCTCTGAACCTGCAGCTAGTGGAGCTAAAATAGTAGTATCAGAAAATGGAGAAAGTTTATCCCCAAAATACGCACCAGATATAACAGCTCCAGCTGTAATAGGTAGCGACAGATTTAGACCTTGTGAAATACCCATAATTGCCACACCTACTGTCCCAGCAGAACCCCAAGACGTACCAGTAACTGTAGATAAAACAGCAGTAATTATAAAAGCAGTAACATATAAAAACTTAGGATTTATAAGCTGCACCCCATAATAGATAATCATAGGAACAGTACCGCAATACATCCACGAACCTATAAG
>JASBZD010000006.1 GCA_029983595.1 Peptoniphilaceae bacterium | reverse complement strand
GAAGATGGAGATTCTGTAATATTTTATAATTTTAGACCTGATAGAGCTAGACAGCTAACTCGTGCAATTTCTGAAAAAGAGTTTGATGGATTTGAACGTGAAAAAGTTGTAGATGTAGATTTTGTAACTATGACAGTATATGATTCTGATTTACAAAATGTAAAAGTAGCTTATACTAATAAAGCGCCAGAAATGACAATGGGTGAATATCTATCTAAAAAGGGTTTAAACCAACTTAGAATAGCAGAAACAGAAAAATTTGCTCATGTTACGTACTTTTTTAATGGTGGAATCGAAGAAAAATTTGAAGGAGAAGATAGAATTCTAATTCCATCTCCTAAAGTTGCTACTTTTGATTTAAAACCTGAGATGAGTGCTAATGAGATTACTGATAAAGTCCTTGAAGCTATCGATAGCGAAAAATATGATTTTATATTACTAAATTTTGCTAATGGAGATATGGTTGGTCATACTGGAGTGATGGAAGCGGCAATAAAAGCTGTGGAAACTGTAGACTCAAACTTAAAGAGAATTCTAGATAAAATTAAAGAAGTTGGTGGAGACTGTTTAATTACTGCTGATCATGGAAATTGTGACTATATGCATGATGAAGAGGGAAATATTATCACTGCCCATTCGACAAACCCTGTTATGCTAGTTTTATATAATTATGATAAAGGATATTCTTTAAAAAGTGGTGGAAGATTATGTGATGTTTCACCTACTATGTTAGAGATGATGGGACTTTCAAAACCTTCAGAGATGGAAGGCGAAAGTTTACTTATTAAAAATTAAAGGAGAATTAAATGAGCGAAATTATTGAAGTTTATGGTAGAGAAGTGTTAGACTCTCGTGGAAACCCTACTGTTGAAGTGGAAGTTTTTACTGAAGATGGCGGATATGGTAGAGCGATAGTTCCATCAGGAGCATCTACTGGAGCACATGAAGCTGTAGAACTTAGAGATAACGATAAATCAAGATTTTTAGGAAAAGGTGTATCTCAAGCTGTAGAAAATGTAAATGAAGATTTAGCGGAAACTATAATTGGTTATGAAGTGACTGACCAAATCGGTGTTGACATGGCTTTAATTGCAGCAGATGGTACAGAGAATAAATCTAAATATGGAGCTAACGCGATTTTAGGTATTTCAATGGCTGTAGCTCGTGCAGCAGCTGACGAATTAGATTTACCACTTTATCAATATTTAGGTGGAGTAAACTCTAAAACTCTTCCAGTTCCAATGATGAATATCCTAAATGGCGGAGAACATGCTGATAATAACGTAGATATACAAGAATTTATGATAATGCCTGTAGGAGCAGAAAGTTTTAAAGATGCTCTAAGAACTTGTGCTGAAATATTTCATAATCTAAAAGCAGTATTAAAAGATAGAGGATTATCTACTGCAGTAGGGGATGAAGGTGGATTTGCGCCAAATCTTACATCTAACGAAGAAGCTTTACAAACTATAGTAGAAGCTATTAAAAAAGCTGGTTATGAACCTGGAAAAGAAGTAAGAATCGCCCTAGATGTAGCAGCAACTGAGTTATATGATGCTGATAAAAAAATATATACTTTTGTCGGTGAAGATAAAGTGTTTACTGGAGAAGAATTAATTGAATATTATGAAAATCTTGTAGAAAAATATCCTATAATTTCAATCGAAGATGGTCTTTCAGAAGATGATTGGGAAACTTGGGAAAAATTAACTGAAAGATTAGGAGAAAAAATTCAACTAGTAGGAGATGATTTATTCGTAACTAATACTAAGAGATTAGAAGAAGGGATAGAAAAAAACATAGCTAACTCTATTTTAATTAAGCTTAACCAAATTGGTACAATAACTGAAACTTTAGATGCTATAGAACTTGCTAAAACTCATGGATATACTGCTATTATTTCTCATAGATCTGGTGAAACTGAAGATACAACTATCGCAGATCTTGCTGTAGCTACAAATGCTGGTCAAATTAAAACTGGTGCTCCATCAAGAACTGATAGAGTAGCTAAATATAACCAACTTCTTAGAATTGAAGACCAACTTATTGAAATTTCACAGTATAAAGGTTTAAATACTTTTTATAATCTAAAAAATAAATAATAGTTTAAAAGCTAGATATTACCGCGGGAAATACCTGCGGTTTTTTTAATTAAAATCAACCTATATTTTGTTAAATATATATTTTTCTGATATACTAAAATAGAAGGAGGTAATAATTTGAAAACTATTGAAATGGACATGATTCAAACGGTTGGATTTGCAATTATTTTTTTGTTACTAGGTAGATTTTTAAGATCCAAAGTTAAATTTTTTAGAGATTTTGCAATTCCTTCTCCAGTTATAGGTGGACTTATATTTTCTATAATCCACACTATACTAAGAGTCAACGAAATTTTAGCATTCGAATTTGATACGACTTTACAGTCTTTTTTTATGATTATTTTCTTTACAAGTATCGGATTTGGAGCTAGTCCATAAATCCTTCCAAAAGCTACTGGACCTAACGTTTTAAAATTCTTAGTATTAGCTGCAGTTTTAGTTTTTTTACAAAACGTATTAGCTTTAGGACTAGGAACACTTATTGGGGTAGAGCCAGGAATGGCGCTTATGACAGGGTCTACACCGATGTCAGGAGGACATGGTACAGCAGCGGCTATAGCACCTGAAATAGAAAGAGCCACTGGAATATCCGGTATAAATACTCTTGCTGTTACAGCAGCGACATTTGGTTTAATTACTGGATCATTAATGGGTGGACCATTAGCTAACTCACTAATAATGAAAAATAATTTAGTTGAAAAGAAACAAAAAGAATCTTATGAAACTGATGTGGATACTAGTTTATTAGGTGGAGAAGCTAGAGTATTAGATGGCGATAAAATCAATATGGGATTTTTTGTAATTTTAGTAGCAATGTTCTTTGGGTCATATATTACAAATTTCCTAAATGGTCTTTTGGCTAATGTAACTGATAAAGCAAAACTTCCAGCATATATTGGAGCTATGTTTATAGGTATATTTGCTAGATATTTATCTGATAAGAGATTAGAATCAAATCGTGATTTTGTACCAGTTGAAGAGGTAGAAATAGTTGGTTCAGTAGGATTAAATATTTTCTTAGCAATGGCATTAATGACAGTAAGACTTTGGGAATTATTAGACTTATTTGGTCAATTAGCAATTCTAATGCTTGGTCAAACTATATTAATGTATGTATATGCAAGATTTATTACATTTAAAGTAATGGGAAAAAATTACGATGCAGCAGTATTAGCAGCTGGACACTGCGGATTTGGTATGGGTGCAACACCTAATGGGGTAGCTAATATGGAATCTGTAGTAGATAAATTCATTCCATCACGTACAGCATTTTTCGTTTTACCAATAGTAGGTGGGATGTTTATAGACTTTGTAAATATATTTATAATAACTGCATTTACATTCTTTATTTAGAAAAAAATAATATCCAGACTAGAGTTATAGTCTGGATTTTTTAATATTTATTATTTTTATTTAAGTACTAAGTAAGTATTATTTAAACTCAACTCTATCCACAATCCCATCGAAATATATTAAATCTCCTTCAGGATAGTTCCATATTGCCTGGCCATGTTTTAGATATTTTATCCCATCTTTAGTTGTGTCATATTCTAGAAACTTTTCAGTCCATGGTATATTTTTAAATTCTCCATTGCCTAGTGAAATATATCTATCATTTGTAGTAAATTCTTCTATTTCATATTTTTCATTAAATCTAAATGTTCCTTCTACTGATATACCGTTATATGTTATTTTTGCTTTTACTCTATATTTATCAATTTCTTCAAAAGTTATATATTTATTTAATGCGCTTGTAGGAAGTAGTAGACTTTCTGAAAGATATGTTACGAGTGCTCCTTTATACATCTCTATTCCAGTTTCGTTAAATAGAGTAATATTTTTTGCTAGAACTCCTTTCATTCCAGCTTTTTCACCATATAAATAGTCATATCCTTCAAATGGTATTCCAAAAAATTTACTATCCACTAATGCCAATCTGACTGGGTTATTAGAATAGTTATATTGATTAAAATTTACTTTTAGTGGTGGCTTCTCAGGATCTTGAATGAGTTTTGCATCTTTAAAATATAAATTTACATATGTATATTTTTCTTTTCCTATAAATCCACTATTTTCAATATATTTTTTTATAGGATATGGTAAATCTTTAATATCTTCATTAGTTAATATTTCATTATTTAAATCTTCCAACTCTAAAAGTGAATTTAGATCATTTTTTATTTCATTTTTAAGTGGAGAATAGGGGAGAATAAAGTAAATAAAAGTCGCGACTATAAAAATTAATAAAAATATTCCTATAGATTTTAAAATTTTCAATTTTCTTCCTCCATATATTTTTCTACTAATTCTAATCCTTTAAATAATTTTTTATTATAATTTACCAAATCTTCGATTTCATTATCTGTAAAATCTTTAAACAAAATACTAAGAATTTTATAATGTTTTTCATTCATTTTCCTATAATATTCTCTTGATTTTTCGGTTGGGATAAGATTAATGCTATTATTTTTTACTTTTCTATAATCTAAAAATCCTTTATCTTTTAATGCTTCAGCTAGTTTTTTTACATTTTGTCTAGAGCATCCCATTATCTTTCCTAGCTCAGTTAAGGTTTTGTCATTTCCATTATTTTCTAAAATGGCTAGCAATAACCACTGTTTCATCGATATTTCTTCATCGATTTTTTCACATGCTGTTAAAAGTCTATTTTCTAAAATAAATATTGAACTGAAATTATATTTTATATTTTCTAAATTCTTATCTAGTGTATCTTTTAGCAATTTTTCATCTTTATTTTTATTCATATTAATTCCTTTAGTAGTAACTAGTTACTATATATATTTTATCATAATCTTTATTAAAAATATAGTATAATAGTCATTGTGAGAAATGGAGGATTTTTATGACAGAAAGAAAGTTTAAAACTAATGAAATTACACTACTTGGAATTTTTATGGCTCTTACATTTGTAGCTACTATGTATTTGTCATTTCCTATCGCATCAGGACAAGGATATCTTAATTTAGGTGATTCTTTTGTTATTGCATCTGGTCTATTATTAGGTCCTTTACCAGCCTTTTTAGTAGGGGCAATTGGCTCTATGCTAGCAGATTTAGCTCTTGGATATGCCGCTTATGCTCCTTTTACGCTAGTAATTAAAGGTCTTGAAGCGGTTTTTGCATCTTTATTATTTAAAAAAGTTTTTAAATCTAAAAATGCAATTTTTGCAGGAATTATTTCTGGAATTTGGATGGCATTTGGTTATCTTGTTGCTGAGTATATTTTTCTATATGATAAAGGTTCTATCGTTAATCTACCTTTTAATTTATTACAAGGTGTGGTTGGGGCGATTATTGCAGTTGTTATTTATAATTTGCTTAAAGATAGAGTTAAAAATTAATGGATATTGAAGATATTAGAAAAAATCTAATTGAGGATCCTAGAAATTTAGAATATTCAATAAGAGAAATATATCCAATATTTCAAGTTAATGAGAATTCTAAAATCTTAATTATATCTCAGGCACCAGGACGCATTGTAGAAGAATCAGGGGTTGTCTTTACTGATAAATCTGGTGAGAATTTGGTTGATTGGATGGGAATTGATATGGATATTCTTCATTCAGAATTGATTTCGGTTTTGCCGATGGATTTTTATTTTCCTGGTAAGGGTAAGTCTGGTGATTTACCTCCTAGAAAATTTATTGCAAAAGAATACCATAAGGATATCATTGATAATCTAAATAATCTTGAACTTATAATTTTAGTAGGTCTATATTCACAGAAATATTATTTAGGCAATAAAATGAAATCTACTTTAACTGAGACTGTGAAAAATTTTAATGAATACTTACCAGATTATTTCCCAATAGTCCATCCTAGTCCTAGAAATAATATTTGGATGGTCAAGAATGAATGGTTTAAAGAAGATGTTATTCCTATTTTAAGATCTAAGGTAAATGAAATTCTTTTTTAAGTAGCAATATATCGATTGCTACTTTTATATTATCTAAATATTATGGTAGAATAAGATTTTAGTATAATAACAATTTATGGAGATAGATATGTTTGAAATAAAAGGAACAGAAAATTTAGATTATAATGAAAAGTTGGATTATATCTTTGATTTTACAAAAAGTCAGCTTAAATCAGAAGATGATAAAATAGCCTTAATCTCTAATATTAGTGCTATTATTATGGCTTTATTTAAAGATATAAATTGGGTAGGGTTTACTTAGTAAAAAATAATGAATTAGTTTTAGGACCTTTCCAAGGTTTACCAGCCTGTACAAGATTAAAAAAGGATACTGGAGTTTGCGCTAAGTCATGGCGAGATAAAAGTCCAGTAAGAGTTGATGATGTTCATGAATTCCCTGGACATGTAGCTTGTGATAGTGCCTCAAATAGTGAACTCGTTATTCCACTAATATCTAATGAAGAAGTATTTGGAGTTTTAGATATTGATTCACCTTTAAAATCCAGATTTAGTAAAGATGACGAAGAGTTTTTTTTAAAATTAGTTAATCTTTTTGAATCTCACTTAATATAGGATTTTTATGAGTTTAAAAATAATTAAAGCTGATATTACTGATTTAGAGGTAGATGCAATAGTAAATGCTGCTAATAACTCCCTTCTAGGTGGTGGTGGAGTAGATGGTGCAATTCATAAAAAAGCAGGAATTGGACTTTTAGAGGAATGCAAAACTCTAAATGGGTGTAAAACTGGAGAGGCTAAAATTACTAAAGGATATAATTTACCTTCTAAATATGTAATTCATACTGTTGGGCCAATTTATAAAGATGGAAATTATAATGAAGAAGAATTACTAAGAGATTGTTATAAAAACTCACTAAATCTAGCTAAAGAATATAATATAAAGTCTATTGCTTTTTCTTTGATTTCTGCTGGAGTATATGGATATCCGAGAAAAGAAGCTGTAGATGTTGCGATAAGTGAAATTAATAATTTTTTAGAAATTAATGATATGGAAGTCTTTTTAGTAATTTATAGAGATTTAGAGTTACTTAGTTATGCTTGTAGTAAGTTGTAAGTAAAGGGATGTAGTTTATGAAGAAAAAATTAGGGTTTAGAGAATCACTTCTAGTTGGTTCTTTATTATTTGGTCTATTTTTTGGAGCTGGTAATTTAATTTTTCCTACTGAGATAGGTCAAAATGCTGGATATAATGTTTCGATAGTAACAATAGGGTTTTTATTAACTGCAGTATTGTTGCCACTTATCGGAGTTAGTGCTTTTGCTATTTCTGGTAGTGAAAATGTATTTGAAATGGCTAGTCCTGTGTCTGATATTTATGCATATCTTTATACTTCATTACTATATCTTAGTATAGGGCCACTATTTTCAATACCTAGAACAGCAGCTGTTTCTTTTGAAGTAAGTGCGCGTAGTTTTTATTCAGGCGATAAAATATGGATTGTTTTACTAATATACACAATTATATTTTTTGCCATAGCATTATATTTTTCGTTGAGACCAGGAAAAATTTTAGATGTTATAGGGAAATTTTTAACTCCTACATTTTTAATTTTATTATCTATTTTAATTATCGCATCATTAGTAAACCCTATGGGAGGTTTTGGTGATTCTAATCCTATTTCTAACTATGAAGAGTTTGGGTTAGCTAAAGGATTTATTGATGGTTATAGCACCCTAGATGCGGTAGCTAGTCTTGCGTTTGGAATAATTATTATATCTAATATTAAAAAACTCGGAGTAGAAGAGCCGGGCGATATAGCAAGAGAAACTTTTAAATCTGGAATAGTTTGCCTTATTTTAATGTCAGTAATTTACTTATCGCTTACTTATATGGGCTCGACATCTCTTGGGGTGATAGATAGACAAGAAAATGGAGCTATAGTTTTATCTAAAATAAGTCAGTTTTATTTTGGAAATCTAGGGAAAATTTTAATATCAGCCATAGTTATAGTAACATGTCTAAAAACTGCTATTGGACTTATCACTGCGATTTCTGAGATGTTTTATGAACTTACTGATAAAAAAATAAAATATAATACTTATGTAATTTGCTTTACTTTATGGTCATTTATTACTGCAAACTTTGGATTATCTGCAATAATTAAATTTTCTATACCAGTTTTAATGTTATTATATCCACTATCTATTGCGTTAATAACTTTAGCACTATTTTCACATTTTATTGGGACTAGTAAAACGGTATATCAGTGGACTATTGGGTTTACTCTTTTTGCAGCTATTTTTGATATGATAAATGCTCTACCAGATTCTATAAAATCTACTAACTTTATTAGCAATATATTAGCATTTTCAGAAAAATTTTTACCTGGATTTAAAATAGGGTTTGGATGGATAGTACCTTCAATAATCGGTTTTATTATAGGTTTTATATTAAAAAATAGATCTAAAAATTAAATTTAAAAGAGTCTTATAGGCTCTTTTTTTATAAATAGCTATTTTTCGAGATAGTTTATTTATGTCTTAAAATAAATTAATTATTATATTTTAAAATTTTTCTACCTATGATATAGTGTATACTAGTTTGAATAACATAGATAAAACACTATATATTGTAGGAGGATAAAATTGCAAGTTAGAAAGAGAAATGGAAATCTTGTTGAGTTTGAGAGAGATAAAATTGTAAATGCTATCGAAAAAGCTATGGCAGAAACTGAAGAAGGTATTGATAGCAGTATATCTAACCAAATAGCTGACGAGATTTATGAAAAATTTAAAGATGAGACCGAATTAGATATTGAAAAAATTCAAGATAATGTAGAATTTCTTTTAATGCCAAAACGTCCAGATGTTGCTAAAAAATATATTATTTATCGTCAAGAAAGACAGAAACTTAGAGAACATGGCTGGAATATGACAGACCTTCAACGAGATATTTATGAAAAAAAATATCGTTTTAATGGAGAGTCTTTTAATGAATTTTTAGATAGAGTTTCTGGCGGAAATGAACCTATAAAAAAAGCTATTAAAGATAAAAAGTTTATGCCAGCAGGACGTATTTTAGCTGGACGTGGTTTAGATAAGCATGGTAAAAAAGTTACTCTTTCTAACTGTTATGTAATGCCAAAGGTAGAGGATAGTATTGAAGAAATTTATGACACAGCTAAGAGACTTGCTAGAACTTATAGCTATGGCGGTGGTGTAGGAATTAATATCTCTAAACTTAGACCAAGAGGCGCAAAAGTTAATAATGCTGCATCTACTACTACTGGAGCTGTATCTTTTATGGATCTATTTGCTCTTACAACTTCTCTAATTGGAATGAAGGGAAGACGTGGAGCATTAATGATAAATATTGATTCTAGCCATCCAGATATAGAAGAATTTATAGAAGTAAAATCAAACCTAGAAAAAGTAACTAGTGCTAATATTTCTGTTAATGTTGATAATGATTTTATGAATGCTATAAAAAATGATGAAATATATAATCTTCATTTTACAGTAGAGGCAACTGGTGAAGAAATAACTAAAGAAGTAAAAGCAAAAGATTTATTTAGAAAATTAGCATATAATAACTGGAATATGGCAGAGCCAGGTATTTTATACCAAGATAGAATAGATTCATGGCATATAATGAGTGAAGATCCAAGCTTTTCATTTGCTGGGGTAAACCCATGTGCAGAAGAGCCACTTCCAGCTTTTGGATCATGTAACTTAGCTAGTATAAACCTAGGAAATTTTGTAAAACATCCATTTACAAAATACGCTCGTTTTGAGTTTGAGGCATTTGCTGAATTAGTTAGAGAAGGGGTAATTTATCTTAACGAAGTATTAGATGAAAATAGAAATTTACATCCACTTAAAGAACAACGAGAAGTGTGTGATGATCTTCGTCAAATAGGTCTGGGTATAATGGGTCTTGCAGACGCTTTTATAAAAATGGGAATAGAATATGGATCTGATGAATCTTTAAGTTTAATTAACCAAATCGGAAGAGTTTTAATTAATGAAGCTTTACGCCAATCATCACTTTTAGCTAAGGAGCAAGGAACTTTCCCTAGATATAATAAAGATTATGTATTATCTAGCCCATTTATAAAAGAAAATGCAGATGAAGATGTAATTGAGTTAATTGAAGAGTATGGACTTAGAAATTCTCAACTTCTAACTATTGCCCCAACTGGATCAATCTCGACTCTAATAGGTTGTTCAAATGGTATAGAGCCATTATTCCAAATTTCTTATACTAGAAAAACTGAATCTATCCACGGAACTGACACTTATTATAAAGTTTATTCTGAAATAGTAAGAGAGTATATGAATGCTAATGATATTACATCAGAAGAAGAAATCCCTAGCTTTATTGTAACTGCAGATAAACTTGACTCTAGAAGAAGAATAGAAGTTCAAGGAACTTTCCAACAGTTTATAGATGCTAGTATCTCTTCTACTCTAAATCTTCATAATGAAGTAACTGTAGAAGAAGTGGAAGATATTTATATGTATGCTTGGGAAAAGGGATTAAAAGGAACCACAATATATCGTGACGGATGTGCAAGAGCAGGTATTTTAACTACTGATAATACTAAGAAAAATAGAATATCTGAACTTCAAGATGAGCTAAATCGTGAAATAGCAAAACAACTTGAAGCAGAACCTGGAGTATGCCCAATGTGTGGCGGTAAGATGAATAAATCTGGTGGATGTGAAGAGTGTCAAGACTGCGGATATAGTCCTTGTGCAATCTAATATTTAAATATGATATGACGGAAAAAGTCAGATAAAAATAAGAGACTAGAAATTTAAATCTAGTCTCTTTTAAAATTAAAAGCTTTAATTATTCTGAAGCAAAATTATCAAAATATCCTTGAACAAGTATAACAGGTGTACCTTTATCTCCAGATCCACTCATTAAATCACAAAGACTACCTATAAGATCTGTAATTTGACGAGGTGTAGTACCTAAAGACTCAGCCCTTCCTAATAAATCTTGATCTTTTGCATAAATTTTTTGTTTAATAAGATTTACTGCATCTTCACCATATACATTTTCTAATTCAGTATCGGCAATATATTTTATTTTAATTTCATTAGGGATTCCCTTTAGTCCTTCTGTAAATGCTGGAGAAACTACAGGGTCAGCTAATTCCCAGATTTTACCAACAGGATCTTTAAAAGCCCCATCACCATAAATCATAACTTCGATATTTTTACCGCTATATTCATCTAATCTAGTTTTTATTTCAGATACATATTTCATTCCATCTCTAGGAAATAGTTTTAGTTCATCTTTTGAAGCAAGATTTGATCCTAAAACGCCATATTCTGGATTATATCCACTATTTTCAATAGGCTCATTCATTATATCTGTTAATGTTAAAACTTTTCTAGCTCCAGCTTCTTCTAATAGTCTCTTAGTTCTAAATCTAGAATGAATATCACAGCAAATTACATCTTTAGAATAGTTTAAAATTACTCTAGGATCATTAGCAAAAATTATATCGATATTTTCTCCACCAATATCTTTATATAATTTAACATAATCAATTCCAGTAAAATTATGAGTTACCATCTCTCCAAATAATTCACGATATTCTTTTTCGTCCATTACTTTATCATATGGATTTATTTTTAAGTTATCTAGATCATCTAGGCTCATTAAGTGATTTCCCACTTCATCAGATGGATAACTAAGTAAAAGCGTTACTTTTTTACCACTTTCAATAATACCTTTTAAAATAATGGAAAATCTATTTCTACTAAGAATAGGGAAAACTAGACCAATATCAGATTCAAACTTATTATTAATATCAGTAGCTATATCTTTTGTACTACAATAATTTCCTTGTGCTCTTGCTACTAAAGATTCAGTAATTCCAATAACATCTTTATCATGTAAAGTTATATTATCTGATTTTACAGCCTTTATAACTGAATCAACCACAATTTCTACAATATCATCATTTTCTTTTACTATAGGGGTACGGATACCTCTAGCTATAGTCCCTACATTTCTACTCATTATTTTTCCTTCCTTAATACTCTTTTTTCTGTAACTATATAATCAACTGGCACGTCATGAACTTCAGGTTTAGTATCATCTATAAGCTGCATATCAAAACATACGCCAATTTTTACTGGATTAATAGAATTATTAGATAAAAACTTATCATAGTAACCCCCACCATATCCTATTCGATAAAAATTATAATCAAAAATCAGTCCAGGTACAATAATTAAATCTATAATTTTAGGATCAACAAACTCAAGCTTTTCATCCTCGAGGCTTAATATTCCATAAAAACCAATTTTTAAGTCATCAAAATCTTTAAGCTTTGTAGCTTTCATTATATTTTTATCTTCGTCGATATAAGGAATAAATACATTTTTGCCATCTTTTAAAGAGGTTTTAATAAATTCATGCGTAATAACTTCTGAGCTAAAACTGACAAAGCAAAATATATTTTTTGCATTTTTATATTCATCCATTTCATAAATATTATTAATTATAGCGTCTGAAAATTCGCTAATTTTACTTGTATCTAGATTGTTTCTAGAATTTTTCATATTTTTTCTAAGAATCTTTTTATCCATAAATTCCACCTTTTTTATCATTTATAGTATACTATAATAGACTTTAGATTAAAAATAAAAGTTAGGTGTTAATTATAAATGATAGAATTTAAAAATGTAAGTAAAAAATATGATAGCGGAATTGTTGCGTTATCTGATATAAATTTAATAATTGAGAAGGGAGAGTTTTTGTTTGTAGTAGGACCTAGTGGTTCAGGTAAATCTACTTTATTAAAACTTATTACTAAACAAGCACTTCCTACTAGTGGAGAAATATTTTATAAGGGACAACGTGTAAGAAATGTAAGTAGAAGAAAAGTACATCTTTATAGACGTAACTTTGGAGTTGTGTATCAGGATTTTAAACTTCTTGATAATAAGACTGCGTTTGAAAATGTAGCTTTTGCTATGGAAATAGTTGGTAAAAGTAAAAAAGATATAAATAATGACGTACCTGAAGTTTTAAAACTTGTAGGATTAGAAGATAGAGAAAAAAGTTATCCTCATGAATTATCTGGAGGAGAGGCGCAAAGATTATCAATTGCTAGAGCTATAGTTAATAAACCAGAAGTCTTAATAGCTGATGAGCCTACTGGTAACCTAGATTTAGATACTGCTTTTGAAATTATGAAAATTATTGAAAAAGTGCACAGTTTTGGAACAACTGTAATTATGTCTACTCATTCTCAACCTATTGTAGATAATTATAATAATAGAGTTATAAAAGTAGAAGATGGCAAAATAATCTCTGATTATATAGGAGGTTATCATGGAGAGAATTAGAACTGGAATTAATATTGTTAAAAACGGGCTTAAAGGTCTTATAAGAAATGCAGGGATGGGGCTTGTCTCAACAATTACTATTGCTGCAGTTATGCTATTTATTGGATTATTACTGCTTTTAGCGATAAATATTAATGGATATGTTCAGATGACTCAAGAAAAATTAGATGAGATTATCGTATATCTTAATGATGATGTAGAGTTTATTGAAGCTGAGAAACTAATAAATAATTTATCGGATTTTGAAAATATAGATAAACTTACCTATATTCCAAAAGAAGAAGCTTATAATAGAGCAAGAGAGATGTTTGGCGATGACTCATATATTTTTACTGGACTTAGCGAAAATCCATTTAGTGCATCGATAGAAATAAAAATTAAAGATATCTCTATGGATAAAGTAAATGAGATTGTAAATTATCTTGATGCTGATACTAGAACTAATGATATAAAATACTATCAAGATATAATTCCTACGTTTATTAAAATAAATAATGGAATAAAGATAGCTAGCATGATAATTAGCGGTCTTATTATAATATTGTCAATATTTGTTATTTCTAATATAATTAAAATAGCTATAACATCAAGAAGAAGAGAAATTGAGATAATGAAGATAGTAGGCGCTTCTAATGCGTATATTGAAGGACCTTTCGTTATAGAAGGGGTATTTTATTCAGTATTAGGAAGTGCTATTTCATATTTTATTTTAAAAATAATATATGAAAAGATTTTAAGCACATATTCTGGTGAGGTATATGAATTTTTAGGATATAACCTAGTTTCATTTGGTCATGTCGGAAGAGATATTTCAATAATATTTATATGTGTTGCTATGGGAATTGGAGTCTTAGGAAGTTTATCTTCGTTGAGAAAATATTTAAGGGTGTAAGATATTGATTAAAAATAAAAAAATATTATCATTAGTACTTTGTGCTTCGATTTTATTTTCAAACAATTTAAGTTTGGCTAATGCTGAATTAAATAATTTAATAGAAAAAAAGAAACAATCTGAACAAAATGCCGAAAATACAAAAAAAGAAGTTAATGATTTAGGTGTAAAGATTGATGAAGTAGATGCTCAAATAAAAGCTCTTGACTATCAGATAAGTAAATCTCAGGGAGAGCTAAATGAGCTTTCTTCTCAGATAAAAAGGCTAGAAGAAGATATTGTAAAAAATGAGAATAAATTAGCCGATTCTAAAGAAAAACTTCGCACTACCCAAGAGAACTTATCATATAGATTAAATGAACAATATAAAAAAGGTGAATCTAAGTTTATTGAGGTAATAATCGGCTCTACAAGCATTTCAGAAATGCTTACAAAATTAGATTATGTAGAGAGAGTTGCAAATCGCGATAAAGAACAGATTGAGTTTACTAATAAACTAATTTCATTTATTAATGATACTGAGAAACAGTTACAAGAAGAGAAACAAGAATATCAGATAAAACTTCAAGCTGAGGAGAATAAAAAAAGAGAATTAGAGATAGCTAATAAAAACAAATCAGATTTTATGGCTACTCTAGAACAAGATAGAGTATTAGCAGAGAAAAAATATGACGATTTCGTAAATGAAACAAAAAATATAGATGGCGAAATTGTGGCTTTACAAAAGAGATTAGAAGAAGAAAGAAAGCGTGAAGAGGCTAGACGAAAAGCCGAAGCTGAAGCTAGACGTAAGGCCGAAGAGGAACGAAAACGAGCGCTAGAAGCTAAGAAAAAAGAAGAATCTAAAAAAAGTTCAGGTAAATCTTCTAATTCTGGATATGATGATTCTTCATATAGCTATTCAGGTTCTGGGGGTTACTCATGGCCAGTTTCTGGATATACATCTATTAGTTCTGGATATGGATATAGGGTTCATCCAATTTTTAATACAGTAAAATTTCACTCTGGAATTGATATACCAGCCCCTACCGGTACTAAAATAAGAGCATCGCAAGAAGGTATGGTAATTTATTCTGGATGGCAGGGAGGATATGGCAACTGTGTGATGATTTCTCATTCTAACAATATTGTTACTGTATATGCTCATAATTCATCTAACCATGTAAGTACTGGTCAATATGTAGATAGAGGGCAGACTATTGCTAGTATAGGAAACACTGGAAATTCTACAGGGCCGCATTTACATTTTGAAGTTAGAAAAAATGGAAACACTGTCAATCCACTTAGTTATTTATAATTAAGTATTATTTATAGGTTTTAAAATGAAAAAAAACAAGAAGATTATAGTTTTTGCTTTGATAATTTTATCTAACGTTTTATTCTTTAGTCTTGGAAGACTTTCAAGTGAAAATGCTAAGGGAGTTTCTAATGAGAATAGCTTAGATATTGAACAACAAAAAAAGCTAATTTATTTAGAAAATTATATAAAGAAAAACTATTTAAATGAATTTAAAAAAGAAGATTTATATACTGGTCAGCTAAAAGGTATGGTAAAAGCTCTAGATGATCCTTATTCAGAATATCTTACTGCTTCGGAACTTGATTCTTTGCTTCAAGATACTAGCGGTAAGTTTTTTGGCATCGGTGTATACATAGGTATGGAAGATGGGCGAGTAACAATTATTTCACCTATTAAAAATACTCCTGCTGAAAAAGCAGGCCTAAAACCAGGGGATAAAATATTAAAAGTTGATGGCAAATCATTAGATAATGAATCAATCTCAAAGGCATCTGAACTAATTAAAGGAAAAAAAGGTACTGAAGTTTCACTAACTATTTTAAGAGAAAGAAAAGATGGACCTCAAACTTTTGATGTGGTTGTAAAACGAGATGAGATTACGGTTACTACTGTTGAATCTGAAAAAAAAGATAATATTTTATATGTGAGTATTTCACAATTTAAAGAAGATACTTCTGAAGAGTTTAGAAAAGCGTTAGATAATATAGACGATAATACGACTGGTATGATTCTTGATTTAAGATCAAACCCTGGCGGACTTTTAAATGTGTGTAAAGATGTGGCTGATATGTTATTACCTGAAGGGTTAATTTATTATACTAAAAATAAAGATGGTGTAATTACTGAAAAAGGCCAATCTGATTCTAATGAGATAAATATACCTATTGTAGTTTTAATAAATAATGGTACAGCAAGTGCGTCAGAAGTAGTTACTGGAGCTTTAAGAGATTATAATAAAGCGACAATAGTAGGTGAAAAATCTTACGGAAAAGGTGTTGTACAGAGTATTAATAAAATTTCTAACAATGAGGGAATTAAACTTACAATAGCAGAATATTTTACTCCTAATGGTGTAGTTATTAATAAAAAGGGTATAAAACCTGATGTAGAAGTTAAACTTAATGAAGATGTAAAAAAGATTGGAATTGATAACTTAGAAAATGACAATCAACTTCAGAAAGCATTTGAAATTTTAAAATCGAACTAAGATAAGTCGGCAGCAATGTCGACTTTTATTAATTTAGTATTTGACTTAAAAAATTATTAACTTTAATATATAAACATACGTTCTTAAAATTACGCTTCTTTAAAGGAGAATTATGAATAAATTTCAATTAAATTCTGAGTTTAAACCTACTGGAGATCAGCCACAAGCTATAGATTCTCTAGTAAATAGTTTAAATTCTGGAAATAGAGACCAGATTCTTTTAGGTGTTACTGGATCTGGAAAAACTTACACAATGGCAAATATCATAGAGAGGGTACAAAGACCAGCTCTAATAATTGCACATAATAAGACTTTAGCATATCAGCTGGCAAATGAATTTAGGGAGTTTTTTCCTAATAATGCAGTTGAGTTTTTTGTTTCTTATTATGATTATTATCAACCAGAGGCGTATGTGCCTCAATCTGACACTTTTATAGAAAAAGATTCATCTATAAATGATGAGATAGATAAAATGCGCCACTCTGCTACTTTATCTTTATTTGAACGTGAGGATGTAATTATTGTGACCTCGGTTTCTTGTATTTATGGACTGGGAGATCCTATTGATTATAAAAAACTTACTATATCACTACGTCCTGGAATGATTAAAGATAGAAATGAGGTTATTGAACATCTTATAGAAATTCAATATGAGAGAAATGATTTTGATTTTACTAGGGGGACTTTTAGAGTAAAAGGAGATACTTTAGAGATCTTTCCGGCTTCATCAGATGAGAATATTTATAAAGTAGAGTTTTTTGGTGATGAAATTGATAGAATTACTGAAATAAACTATCTCACTGGTGAAATAGTGGGACTTCGTACACATATTTTAATTTACCCAGCTTCTCACTATGCGACTACTCAAGCTAAAGTAGATAAAGCAATAGTGACTATTAAAGAAGAGCTAGATGAAAGAATAGATTATTTTGAAAAGAATAAAATGCTTCTTGAAGCACAGAGAATTGAGCAACGTACTAGATACGACCTAGAGATGCTTAGAGAAGTAGGATTTTGTAATGGGATAGAAAATTATAGTAGACATTTAAGTCAGCGTCCACCAGGATCGCGACCTTATACTTTAATTGACTATTTTCCAAAAAACTATATTACATTTATAGATGAGTCTCACGTTACAGTTCCTCAGATAGGTGGGATGTATGCTGGAGATAGGTCGCGTAAAGAAACGCTTGTCGATTATGGATTTAGACTTCCATCTGCGCTCGATAATAGACCTCTTCAATTTAATGAGTTTGAAAAAATACAAAATCAAGTAGTTTATGTTTCCGCCACTCCTGGACCATATGAAAGAGAAAGAGCTAAAAATGTTACAGAGCAGATAATAAGACCTACTGGTTTATTAGATCCTATTATTGAAGTTAGACCTACTAAAAATCAAATAGACGATCTAATTGGTGAGATTAATAAAAATATAGAAAAAGATGAGAGAGTCCTTATCACGACTCTTACTAAAAGAATGGCAGAGGATCTTACAGCTTATTTAACTAATGTAGGTATTAAAGTAACTTATATGCATTCCGATATTGATACAATTGAGAGAATGGAGATTATAAGGGATTTAAGGCTTGGGGAGTTTGACGTTCTAGTTGGGATAAATCTACTTCGTGAAGGACTTGACTTACCTGAAGTTTCACTAGTTGCGATTTTAGATGCTGATAAAGAAGGCTTTTTAAGATCTGAAACTTCACTTATTCAGACTGTAGGTAGAGCTGCAAGAAATTCTAATGGTAGAGTAATTTTTTATGCAGATAGAATTACTAATTCAATGCAAAAGACTATAGATGAAACTAAGCGTAGAAGAGAAATTCAGAAAAAATATAACAAAGATCATGGTATTATTCCTACTACTGTAAATAAATCTATTAAAGAGGTAATAAATACTACGCTTGTAGCTGAAGAAACGAGTGGATACAAAAAAGATCATTCATTAGAAGAGCTTTCTACTATGCTAGAGTTAATGGAAGTTAATATGCTAGAAGCAGCTGAAAAATTAGATTTTGAAAAAGCTGCAGAGTATAGAGATAAAGGAAAAGAATTAAGGAAATTATATAATAAGGCAAAGAAAAAATATGACAGAGAACAAAATAAAAATTAAAGGTGCCAAGGTCCATAACTTAAAAAATGTGGATCTTGAGTTACCTAGAGATAAATTTATAGTTTTTACAGGACTTTCAGGTTCTGGAAAGTCTTCTCTAGCCTTTGATACTATCTATGCAGAGGGTCAAAGAAGATATATGGAAAGTCTCTCTAGTTATGCTAGACAATTTTTAGGGCAAATGGATAAACCAGATGTAGAAAGTATTGAGGGACTTAGTCCTGCTATATCTATAGACCAAAAAACTACATCACATAACCCACGCTCTACAGTAGGAACAACTACCGAGATATACGATTATCTAAGATTATTATATGCAAATATAGGAGTACCTCATTGTCCAAAATGTGGAAAACCAATTGAATCTATGACTGTAGATCAGATGGCAGATCATATAATGGAGATGGAAGAAGGGTCCAAATTTATGGTTCTAGCTCCAGTAGTAAGAGACAAAAAAGGAACCCATAAAGATTTACTAGATAGAATAAAAAAAGATGGATATAGCCGTGTAATAGTAGATGGTGAAATATTAACTTTTGATGAAGAGATTAGCCTAGAGAAAAATAAACGTCATAATATAGATATTGTTGTAGATAGACTTATAATTAGAGATAGCATGGATTCAAGACTAGTGGATTCAATAGAACTAGCACTAAAAGAAGCTGGTGGATTATTAGTTATTGATACTATGGACGGAAATAGACGCACTTATAATTCTTCAATGACTTGTATCGAGTGCGGTATATCATATGATGAAATTACTCCTAGATTATTTTCATTTAATGCGCCTTTTGGTGCGTGTGAAACATGTAAGGGAATAGGATTTTCTAAAAAACCTGATATTAGAAAGATTATTCCAAATATGGATGAGTCTATTTCTTCAGGGGCGATAAAAGCATACTCAACTCAAAAAGGGACATATTATTTTTCAATTTTTCAAGAATTAGCAAAGTTATATAATTTCGATCCTGAAAAACCACTTAGCGAAGCTCCTAAAGAGTTTATTGATGCGCTATTATATGGTACTGATCAAAAAATAAAGTTCAAGTTTGATAGTCATTATTCAGGTTTAAAAACATATAATGGGCCATTTGAAGGGATAATAAATAACCTAGATCGCAGATATCACGAAACTACTAGCGATTTTGCTCATGAGAAATTAGATGAGTATATGACTGAGCTTCCTTGCCCTTCCTGTCATGGAAAGAGACTTAAACCAGAAGTTTTGTCTATTTTGATTGATGGAAAGAGTATAATTGATTTTACTGATCTAAATATTGGTGATGAATTAGACTTTATTACTAATTTAGAGTTATCAGAAAAAGATAAGATTATAGCTGAGCAGATAGTAAAGGAAATTAGAAATAGACTTCAATTTTTATTAGATGTAGGTTTAGGTTATCTAAATTTATCCAGAATGACTGGTACTCTTTCAGGAGGAGAAGCTCAGCGTATTAGGCTTGCTACACAAATTGGCTCTAAGCTCGTTGGAGTTACGTATGTACTAGATGAACCTAGTATAGGGCTTCATCAAAGAGATAATAATCTTTTAATAGCTACTTTGAGAGAACTTACTGATTTAGGCAATACTCTAATAGTAGTAGAGCATGATGAAGATACTATGAAAGCATGTGATTTGATTGTCGATATAGGTCCTGGCGCTGGTCAAAATGGTGGAGAGATAATTGAAGTAGGTAGTATTTCTAAAATAAAGAGAAATAAACGCTCTATTACTGGTCAATATCTTTCTGGTAAAAGGAAAATCGAAGTTCCAAAATCGCGTCGTGAAGGAAATGGAAAATCAATAAAAATATTTGGGGCTAGAGAAAATAATCTTAAAAATATTGATGTTGAATTCCCACTTGGTAAACTTATTTCCGTTACTGGAGTTTCTGGTTCTGGAAAATCATCTCTTGTAAATGAAGTATTAGGTAAGAGAATTTGGAGAGAATTTAATAATCCAAGTATAATTCCAGGCGAATTTGATAAAATCGAGGGAATTGAGAATATTGATAAAATAGTTTTAATAGACCAAAGTCCAATCGGTCGAACACCTAGATCTAACCCAGCTACCTATACTGGAGTTTTTGATATTATTCGAGATGTCTTTGCTGCTACTAATGAGGCTAAAGCCAAGGGTTATAAAAAAGGGCGATTTAGTTTTAATGTAAAAGGTGGAAGATGCGAAGCTTGTAAAGGTGATGGTATAATAAAAGTAGAGATGCACTTTTTATCTGATGTTTATGTACCTTGTGAAGTTTGTGGCGGAAAAAGATATAATCGCGAGACCCTAGCGGTAAAATATAAAGGTAAAAATATCTATGATGTTTTAAATATGACAGTAGATGAGGCATTAGAATTTTTTGAAGCTTATCCAAGACTAGTAAAAAAACTTCAAACATTAAAAGATGTGGGACTAGGTTATATTAAAATAGGGCAGCCATCTACACAATTATCTGGTGGTGAAGCTCAGAGAATAAAACTTGCGACTGAGCTAAGTAAGTTATCTACTGGAAAAACGCTATATATTTTAGATGAACCTACTACTGGATTACATTCTGAAGATATAAATAATCTAGTTAAAGTTTTAAATAGACTAGTAGATACTGGTAGCACTATTGTAGTAATAGAACATAATTTAGACGTTATAAAATCATCTGATTATGTCATCGATCTCGGCCCAGAAGGTGGAGAAGGTGGGGGAACTATTATAGCTACTGGTACGCCGGAAGAGATAGCAGAAGTAGAAAATTCTTATACAGGAGAATATTTAAAGAAAATCTTAAATGATTAAATTTGAGTTTTGGAAAATTTTATTATATTATTTTTATAATTATAAGAGTCAGGAGATTTTATGGAAAAATTATTAGTAGTTGATGGAAGTTCAATATTATTTAGGGCATTTTTTGCATTGCCACCTATGAATACTAAAGATGGGAAAAACACTAATGCGCTACTTGGGTTTTTTAATATTGTATTAAAAGCAATTGATACTATAAAACCTTCTGACTTAGCTATTTGTTTTGATTTAAAAGGTGGTTCTTTTAGAACAAAAATGTATAGTGGATATAAATCTAATCGTCAAAAAGCTCCAGATGAATTATCAGAACAGTTCATATATTTAAAAGATATCTTAGATGGATTTGGACTTAGTTATTTTGAGTTAGAGGGTTTTGAAGCTGATGATCTAGCTGGTACTATTGCTAAAAAAGCTAGTGAAAGTTGTGAGGTCTATTTTTTATCAGGAGATAAAGATTATCTGCAACTTATTTCTGAGAACACTATTTTAATGTACACAAAGACTGGAAATAGCGATTTTGAGTTATATGATCTGGAAACTTTAAAAGATAAAATGGGGATTACTCCTATTCAGATGAGAGATTTAAAAGGGCTGATGGGTGATAAATCTGATAATATACCTGGTATAGATGGCATAGGCGAAAAAACTGCTTTAAAATTATTAGATGAGTTTGGAACTATTGAAAATTTATATTCAAATATAGATAAATTAAAGAAAAATAAAACCAATGAAAAAGTTATAGCGGGTGAAGAAATCGCAAGACTTAGTAAAGAATTAGCCACTATAGATACGGATGTAGCCTTAGATTTAGACGATATAAACACACATCTTGAATCTTATAATAAAATAGGAGCAAAAGAAGCTTTAGAAAAATACGAGCTAAATTCAATTATAAAAAGGTTGAATTTAGAATCAGAAAGTGCTCTGACAAAAAGTGAAGAATCTATAGAATTCAATATAAATATTAATTTAGAAATTGATAAAATTATACTAGATATATTTAAAAATAAAAATTTTGCGTTTAAATTTTTAGCCACAGATAAACCTTATAAAAATGGAGAGTTATTCAAATTTGCTATAGCTACTGGTGATAATATTTATATTAATGATGCAATTTCATCTGATATTTTAAAATTTAAAGATGTGCTTGAATCAGAGGAAATTGAAAAATATGGATACTCTGTAAAAGAAGATATTTTATTATTTATTCATAATGATATAGATTTAAAAAATCTAGTTTCTGATATAAAGCTAGGCGAATATTTAATTGACCCAACAGAGAGCGATTATAGTATAAAAAAATTATCTGAAAAATATGGAATATATTTTGAAAATCATCCAGATGAAAAACTATTTAAAAAAGATTTTATAAACTGGGATAAAGAAGATCTAAATAACTATTTAATTATAGAGATGTCTACTATTTTACAGATAAAAAATATTCAAGATAAAAATATTGAACAAGAAGAGGAAACTAGCTTATATCATGATATAGAAATACCTCTTACTAAAGTTTTAGCAGATATGGAATATACTGGTGTCTATACTGATAGAGAAGAATTATTATCTATTGGAAAAGATCTTGAGTCAGAAATGCTAGTTATACAAGATAGAATATATGAGCTAGCAGGCGAAGAGTTTAATATTAATTCACCTAAACAATTAGGAGTTATCTTATTTGATAAATTAAATCTACCAGTTATAAAAAAAACTAAGACTGGATATTCAACTAATGCAGAAGTTCTAGAAAAGTTAGAAAGTGAACATGAAATAATTTCGTATATTACTAGATATAGAATGTTATCTAAACTTATATCTACATATGTAGAAGGTATGGTGGGATATATAAACGAAGATAATAGAATTCATTCTAATTTTCAGCAAACTGTTACAGCTACTGGTAGGCTATCAAGTACGGATCCTAATTTACAAAATATCCCTATCCGAACGGCTGAAGGTAGAGAGTTTAGAAAAATATTTAAGGCAAAAAATAGTAACTATAAACTTATCGGAGCCGATTATTCACAAATTGAGCTTAGACTTTTAGCAGCTATATCTAAAGATAAAAATATGCTAGATGCTTTTAAAAATGGAATAGATATCCATACGACCACTGCTTCTCAAGTTTTTTCAGTAGAACTAGATGAAGTAGATCTTGAAATGCGCTCAAGAGCAAAAGCAGTAAACTTTGGTATTGTATATGGAATTTCAGATTATGGTCTGTCAAGGGATCTAAATATCCCAAGAGCTACATCTAAAAAATATATAGACGCATATTTTGAAAATTTCTATGGTGTTAAAAAGTATATGGATGATATTATAGAAGAAGGAAAATCAAAAGGTTATGTAAAAACTCTTTTAAATAGACGTAGATATCTTCCAGAGCTTAACTCTAAAAATTTTAATATTCGAAATTTTGGAGAGAGAATAGCATTAAATACTCCAATTCAGGGAACTGCAGCTGATATTATAAAAATCGCTATGGTAAATATTTATAATGAATTAAAAAAAAGAAATCTTAAATCAAAACTTATCTTACAAATCCATGATGAGTTAATTCTTGAAGTGCCAAATGAGGAACTAGAAGAAGTTAGCGAACTTGTAAAAGAGAAAATGGAAAATGCTTATAATTTGATTGTAGATTTAGTAGTAGATTTAAACTGCGGAGAGTCTTGGTATGACACAAAATAAGTATTATATTGGGCTAACTGGAGGTATTGCTTCCGGGAAAAGTACCGCATCTAGATATATTAAATTAAAAGGATATGAAGTAATAGATTTTGATGAAATAGGTCATAGAATATACGATGATGAAGGAACTATTATAGAAGTTAAGAATGCTTTTGGAAGTAAAGTCTTTACAAATAACAAAATAGATAGAAAAAAACTTGGTAAAGTTGTATTTTCAGATAAGAAGAAGTTAGAGATTTTAAATAAAATTACACACGCTAGGATTTATGAAATAGCATATGAAAAATCTAAGAGTATTGATGAAAAAATAGTTTTTTTTGATATACCTTTACTTTTTGAGACGAAAAATGAGTTTAAAGAATTTTATAGAAATATAGATGAGATTTGGGTTATTTCTACTACTTTAAATAACCAAATCACTCGTCTTATGATAAGGGATTCTATATCTATTGATGAGGCAAAAAAGAGAATAAAAGCTCAAATGAATCTAAAATTAAAAGAGAGAATGGGTGATGTAGTATTTTATAATAATACTGATGAATATGATCTATATAATGATTTAGATATTGAGCTTAAAAATTTAGAAAAAAGAGTTTTATATGAATAATTTAAAAAAATTTTTAAAGTATATTGTAACAATATTTGCTATATTTGTTTTAATATTAAATATTTCATATCCAAGGTACTATAATGATGAAGTAAAATTATATTCGAATATGTATGGCGTTGAAGAAAATAGAATTTTCTCAATAATAAAAAGAGAATCTAATTTTAATAAGTACGCTAAAAGTAATAGAGATGCTGTTGGTCTTATGCAGCTTTTACCAACGACTGCCGATGAAATTTTTGATAAATTAAAGGTAGATAGCGATTCTAGAGATTTATACAATCCAAGGACCAATATAATGGTTGGTACATATTATTATAAAATGCTTTTAGATAGATATGATGGAGATCATGAAAAAGCGCTAGCTGCGTATAATGGTGGAATGGGAAATGTATCCAGATGGGAAGAAGGAAATCACGACAAATTTATAGATAATATAGATTTTAAAGAGACTTATAAATATGTTCAAACTATAGATAATAATTATAAACTCTATAATGTACTTTATAATAAATTAAATTTAAAATTTTTAAATCTACCAAACTTTTTTGTAGGTATAAATATTTTAATTGGTCTTATAGGAAATAAAATTAGAAATAGGTTTTATAAATAATGAAAAAAAAGATATTGCTTTTAATATTTTCTTTAATAATTATATTATCATCATGCTCATCAAATAATGACGCTAAAATTGAAGATGAGAATATCAAAGAAGAAACTTCAGAAGAAGAAAGTATAGAAAAAAATAACAATATAAAACTAGAGGACCAAATTCCAAGACCTGGTGGAGAAATTGTAATTCCTATACTTACAAATCTAGATATTGAACCTTTTAACCCTGCAAACTCATCCATATACTATTTTTCAAAATTATTATATTCTAGTTTATTTAAATATAATGATGAAGGAGAGATAGAGGGAGATATTGTTGAGAATTATTCTTTATCACCGGATGGAACTATCTTAAGTATCACAATTAGAGATAATATATATTTTCATGATGGTCATAAACTTACTAGTAAAGATATAGTAGATACTTTTAATCATATTAAATATTTTGAAAAAGAAAGTCCATATTTTAATTATTTTCGCTACAGCATAGGTTTTAAAAACGAACTTAATGAAAATACGTTTTTAAATATGGTTATTTTTGATGAGAGAAATATAGATCTTCATTTTGATAAATCTTATAAAGATATTTTACCTATGTTAACTTTTCCTATTTTAAAATCAAGTGAAATAAAATCTAAAGAAGAAAACCCAGAATATAAATATAAAAATATAGGAACAGGTGCTTTTAAGTATGAAAACATTGAAAATGGACAATTTATTAAATTAATAAGAAATGAAGAATATTATGGCAGGATACCATATTTAGAAAGTGTAAAAGGAAAGCTTTACTCAAATAGTGAATATCCAAAAATTGGGTTTGAAACTGGCCAAGTTGATATTTTAAATAGTGATAATAGTGATTATAATTACGTGAAATCTGATAATAATTTTAGGACATTTGATTATATATCTAATGAAATGGATTTATTAATTTTTAATAATTCAAAAGAAAAGTTTAAAGGGGATAATGGTAGAAAATTAAAAAGAGCTATCGCATCATCTATAAATAAAAAAAGAATTATAGATAGGATATTTTTTGGAAATGCTGTGGAGACTTCAATCCCTATTAATAACAATACTTTAAATAAATATGAATTAAAATCAGATACTTATTATAACACTGACAATTCAAAAGAACTTTTAAATGAACTAGGATATACTGAACTGGATAATAAAGGAAATCTTAAAAAATCTAATGGTGAGGGTCTAAAGATTGATATTTTCACAAATAAAAATGATAAGCAAAAAAATGTAATCGCTGAATTTATTGTGGAAGATTTAAAAACATCTGGAATTGATGCAAGAATTAAAAATACTCCAGATAATATAAACTTAAATAATAAAGATGTATTAAATCATAATTTAAAAAATGGTGATTATGATATAGCTTTAATTACGGTTAATCTTACAGATATTTCTGATCTTGGCTTATTAATCCATACTAATGCTATAGGAAATGGATTAAATTATTCTAGTTATTCAAATTACAATCTTGATAATCTACTTACAAATATAAAACTCACTCAATCGCATGAAGAAATTAGAAATAATTATTTAGAGATTATATCTATACTTTCTGATGATATGCCAATATTACCACTATATTATAAGAATAAAACTATATTAATAAATGATAAGATTTATGGGGATCTTAACCCAATTAATTCAGATATATATAGAAACTTTAGTAATTTATATGTTGTAAATGAATAATTATACTGATTCTAAATTAATTGTTAATTTTGTACTACACTTTATGTAAAATTAATGTTAAAATAATATGTAGTGCTAATAGAGAGGTGAAAATATGATTCAAAACGTTACTTTCAAAGGCGGAGCTCATATTGAAGAGCACAAAGAATTTAGTGAAGCTAAGCCTATTGAATTACAGGTATTACCTAGTGTTGTACATATTCCTTTACTTCAAGGTTCGGGTAGTGTAAACCAACCATTAGTTAAGAAAGGAGACAGAGTACTTAGAGGCCAGCTAATTGGCTCATCTGAAGCTACTTTTGGTAGTCCAGTCCACTCTAGTGTTTCAGGTACTGTTTTAGAAATCAGACCTAGATATACTGCTGAAGGGAAAAGAGTAGATTGTATT
>JASBZD010000005.1 GCA_029983595.1 Peptoniphilaceae bacterium | reverse complement strand
CCTGAAACTGAAGTAGTATCTGATAAACAGACAGCATATATAATGAAAGATATGCTTAGAACTGTAGTATTAGATGGATATACAGCAAAAAATGCAAAGCTTAAAAGTTATGTTACAGCTGGAAAAACTGGTACAACTCAAAATCAGGCTGATATATGGTTTGTTGGATTTACTCCGTATTATGCGATGGGTACATGGATAGGTAATGACTCACCTGCTATAGTTTTAAGAAATGGATCAGAAGTAGCATCATCTTTTTGGAGAAAAATATTTGAAGAGGTACATGAAGGTCTAGATCCAGTTAAAGAGTTTAAAGAACCTGAAGGAATTGTTAAAAAGAGCATTTCAGCTAATACTGGAAAACTAGCTTCAAAAAGTTCAAGTAATATAATATCTGAAATATTTGTTGAAGGTACAGAGCCTGATGAATATGATAAAGGATATATCAAGTCCGTAAGAGTTTGTGATGATACTGGACTTCTTGCTACTAACACTTGTCCTCACACACATAATAAATATCAGATTAATGATTCTACAGTACTACCAACTAAATATTGTACAAAACATCCTTATAAGAAAATTGAACCTAAAAAAGATGATAATGATGATGACGATGACGATAATGATAATGACAATGACAATGATAGTAATAAAATAAAGGATTCAAAAAAATCTAATAATAACTCATCAAAAGATAAAAAAGAAAAAGATGATAACTAAAAAATCTCCTGGAATCTACCAGGAGATTTTTAATACTTTTAAATATGCTATTCTTTATAGTTTTATAAAAAATCCCCTCTCTATCTTATATCAAATAAAGAGGGAAAATTAATCTAGTTGATTATCTTATTACGCTTTTTTCACTTCTATTCCTGTTTCTACGCCATTAATATCAAACTTAGTTTCTAGATTTTTAAATTCAATATTATTAGCTAGAACTTCAGATTTAAAGTGATCTTCCATATCTAAAACTGCATTTTTAATTTCGTCCGTAGAATCAAGATATACTATTATATTGTCAAGTATGTCAAAATCTTCTTGCTTTCTAAGCTGTTGTACTTTAGAAATGATTTCTCTTACATATCCTTCACGTTTTAGATCTTCTGTTATAGCAGTATCTAGTATTACATAAATATTATTTTCTAGCTCTACGTCATATCCTTCTTTAGCTTCAATTCTAATATCTAGATAATCTTTTAATACTTCAAAGTCTTCCCCATCTAAGTTTATAGTAATTTTTTCATTCATATTGATTTCAGAAATTAACTCTTTTTCATCGACATTACTTAGATATTTGGAAAAAGCTCCTACTTTACTTCCTAGTATTTTACCAGCTACTTTAAAGTTTGGTTTTAGAGTAAAGTTTATATATTCTGACATATCTTCAGAAAATACTACATCTTTTACGTTAAGCTCTTCTTTTATTAGCTCTTCTAAATCACCTATCGTATCTTTATTAGAAGCATCGATTATAATACTTGGTAGAGGCTGACGCACCTTTATTGAAGCTCTTTCACGCGCTGCACGTCCTAGTGCTACTACAGTTCTGACAATTTCCATTTTATTTTCTAGCTCTAAATCAATTTTTGACTCATCACTTTCTGGATATTTTTCTATATGAACTGAAGTGCCTTCTGTCATATTTTTATAAATCTCTTCAGAAATAAATGGTGTAATTGGCGCGATTAGTTTAACTAGTCCTAATAATACGTCATAAGTTGTTTTATAAACAGCCATTTTATCATTATCTGCATCTGTCTTCCAAAATCTTCGTCTATTACGTCTTATATACCAGTTAGAAAAATCCTCAACTAAGAAATATTGGATCTCTCTTACTACTGTCGTATGGTCATGGTTATCAAAAGCTTCAGTAACTTTTTTTACTAGATTATTATATCTTGATAATAACCATTTATCTATTTCAGCTAAATCATTATCTGCTACATTTATAGATTTTACATCAATATTATCAGTATTGGCGTAAAGACTTAAGAAATTATAAGTATTTCTAAGCGTACTAAAGAATTTAGACTGAACTTCAATAATTTCTTCTTCATTAAATTTTAATGGAACCCATGGTGGAGATACATAAACTAAATAATACCTTAAGGCATCAGCACCATATTTTTTAAATAATTCGAATGGATTTACAGTATTGCCTCTAGATTTAGACATTTTTTTGCCTTCTTTGTCTAAAATAAGGTCATTTACTAGTACATTTTTATAAGGAGCTTTTCCAGTAACATACGTAGAAATAGCTAATAAACTATAAAACCATCCTCTAGTTTGGTCTATTCCTTCATTGATAAAATCAGCTGGGAATCTATCTTCAAGTTCTTCTTTATTTTCAAATGGATAATGAAGCTGTGCAAATGGCATAGCACCAGAATCGAACCAAACGTCTATTACGTCTTTTTCACGAGTCATTTTAGAATGACATTCTGGACATTCTAAATGTACATCATCTACATAAGGTCTATGAAGCTCTATAGATTCATCAATATCTTCTATAGCTCTCTCAACAAGCTCTTTTCTAGATCCTACAGAATCTATATGTGAACACTCATCGCATTTCCATACTGGAAGAGGAGTACCCCAATATCTAGATCTTGAAATAGCCCAGTCATTTAAATTCTCTAACCAATCGCCAAATCTCTTTTCGCCGACAAATGGAGGATGCCATTCTACCCCATCATTATTTTCAATTAACTTGTCTTTATAAGATGTAACTTTTATATACCACGATGGTTTAGCATAATAAATTAATGGACTATCACATCTCCAACAGTGTGGATAGTTATGTTCTAATTTTTGTTTTCTATATAATTTTTCTTTAGAATATAGATACTCGATTATGCTAGGATCAGCATCCATAACAAATTCGCCTTCCCAAGGGGTAGTAGTAAATCTTCCCTTTTCATCAACTGGGTTAAAAACTGGAGTATTATATCTCATACCAGTTTTATAGTCATCTTCCCCAAAAGCTGGCGCAGTATGAACTATACCAGTACCAGATTCTGTCGTAACATAATCAGCAGTAGTAACGATAAAAGCAGTTTTTTCACTATCTTCATTTTTTATAAATGGTAAAAACTGTTCGTACTCCACTCCCTCTAATTCTGAGCCTTTAATTTCTTCTATAATTTCATATTCATCTAGTAAAACTTCATCAATTAAATCTTTAGCTAAAATATAAACTTCACCACGATTTTTTACTTTAGCATAAGTAACATTTGGATTTACAGATAATAATACGTTAGAAGGTAGTGTCCAAGGAGTAGTAGTCCATACTAAAAAGTACTCATCCTTACCTTTAAGTTTAAATTTTACATAAACTGTATCTACTTTATCTAATTTATATCCTTGAGCTACCTCATGAGAAGCAAGACCAGTACCACATCTTGGGCAGTATGGCAGGATTTTATGGCCTTCATATAATAGACCATCTTTAAACATATTATTTAAAATCCACCACTCAGTCTCAATATAGTTATTATCAAGAGTAATATATGGATCATCCATATCTAAAAGATAACCCATTCTATTAGTAAGTTCTCTCCAGTCTTTTTCATACTCAAAAACAGACTCTTTACACATCTTATTAAATTCTTTAATTCCATAAGACTCGATATCTTGTTTATTTTTAAGACCTAACTTTTTTTCTACCTCGATTTCTACAGGTAGACCATGAGTATCCCATCCAGCTTTACGTTTTACTTTAAAGCCTTTCATTGTCTTATATCTATTTACAGAATCTTTTAAAGTTCTAGAAATAACGTGGTGTATTCCAGGTCTGCCATTAGCTGTTGGTGGCCCTTCATAGAAAACAAAACTAGGAGCATCTTCTCTTTCAGATATTGATAAATCTAAAAGATCTATATCTTCCCAATAATCTAGTACTTCACGTTCTCTTTTATCTACTTCTTGATTAGATAATTCTTTTAACAATTTTCTCTCCTTAACTTCTCTTATTTATAATTGCATTTGCACAAACATAGGCACTAGACCATGCCCACTGAAGGTTATAGCCTCCACAGTCGCCATCGACATCTACTACCTCGCCAGTAAAATATAGATTCTTACATAGCTTAGATTCCATAGTTTTACTATCGATTTCTCTAGTATCTATTCCTCCAGTTGTAGCTTGTGCATTTTTATAGCCTTTATAACCAACTATATTAATATTAAAATTATATAGTATATTGCAAAGTTTTTCTATAAATGATTCATTATATTCTATAGATCTAATAAAATCACTTGAGAAATCTTTACTTATCTCATCTATTACAGAATTTATAGCTTTTTTATCAATTATCCCAATTAAAAAATCTCGTAAATCCATACCCGGAAAAGTCCTAGTACGTTCACTTATAATACTATAGATTTCTTCATATGGTAAACCAATTAGATTTACCTTTATCTCGACTTTTTTATTATTGTCTAGGTTTTTTATAGCTTCTCTAGATAAATCCATTATAGCGGGTCCGCTAAGCCCATAATCCATAAATAAAATATCAGCTGATTTTTCATCTACTAAATTTCCATCTATATATAGATAAGCTGTACTATTTACTCTGATGCCCTTTAGTTCTTTTCGTCTTTTATAATCAGATTCTAGCTGAACTATCGTAGGAGTTTGAGAAATAATATTATGCGAAAACTCTTTAGCTATTCTATAACCTATGCCGTCAGAACCACTAACTGGCATAGCAAGCCCTCCAGTAGAAATAACTACATTATCTGCTCTATATTTTTTAGTTCCCTCTAAAATAAAATTCTTAGTTTTATAAACTTTATCTATCTTTTCAGATAAAACCAATTCTACTCCGAGTCTCTCCATCTGAAATCTTAAAATATCTAAAACGCTAGAACCTTGTAAGGATAGAGGGAAGACTCTTCCATCAGATTCAAAAGTAGGATAAATCCCTATAGATTTTAAAAGTTTAATAGTAGCTATATTATCTAAAGCACTATAAACTTCCATAGGGAAATCTTTATTTTCTGAGTGAAAATTATAACTTTCTACTCGTTGATTAGTATAATTACATCTACCATTTCCAGTAGCTAGTAATTTTTTTCCTACTCTTTCATTTCTTTCAAAAATCGCTACTTTAAGATCAGGAGCTTCGCGCTTTAATAATACGCTAGTTAGCATTCCAGATGCTCCTCCACCTATAATAGCCACATCATAATTCATTATTCCACCGCCTTTAATGCTTCTAATGGGTCTATATGTCTTAGTTTTTTGTGCATAATTATCATAACAATAATAGAAAATATTATAATAAAAATACTAGATATACTAAAAGTTATAGGTTTATTAGAAGACCCAAATAACATAATACTTGGTGCAAACGAAGTTAAAACATAATTTAAAATTAGATTACCAATTATTAAACCTACCAAAATACCAATAGCAGTTAAAATAAAAGTCTCTCTAAATATATAACCTGTTACTTCTTTAGGATAAAATCCTAGTACCTTCATTGTAGAAAGTTCTCTTTTTCGTTCTGATATATTAATATTTGTAAGATTATATAAAACCACTATACTTAATAGCATTGAAATAGCTATTATAATAATGATAATTATATTTAAAGTATCGATTAATCTGTCAGCCTGGTCTATTAAATCATAAGTCCCTACATAACCTAGAATATCTTCATTATCATTTAATGATTTTTCAAATGATTCTCTATTAAAATTATCTTCATTAAGTTTTATTATAAATGAATTAGTCTTTATATCTAAATCTGCTGATTTTTCAAAGTATTTATCTGAAGTGTAGATATAATGATCTATATAATTTTCCACTACTCCTTCTACTTTAAGTTCTACATCTTTTCCATTTACTAATACATTAATAGTTGAACCTTTATTTTTTCCAGTTAGATCAGATAATTTTTTAGTTATTAAAACTCCATCATCTGATATTTCTAAATCTTCAAGACTTTCATAGTCTCTTAAACCCACTAGCTTATCTAGATTTTCATCAGTTTTTATTACTAAAGAAACATTTTGAGTCATGTTATCTTTTGATTTAAGCTTAATACGTCTATTATTTACTGGCGCAATAATCTCAATATCTTTATTTTTATCTAAGAAATTTTTAGAATCATCTGAGTTTTCTTCATCTATAAAAACCATATAATCATATTTTTGCACATCTTCAAACTGAGATTTAGTCATATTTTCTATGGCAAACTTCATCCCAATTCCAAGTATCATAATACTCATACATATCGCCACACCAAAGATAGTCATAAACATCCTGCCTTTATATCTAAAAATATTTCTAGCAGTTACTTTTTGGAAGAAATTTAATTTATACCAAATAGCTGTATTTTCTAAAAATATTCTCGATCCTTCTGCAGGTGGTTTAGGTCTTAAAAGATCTGCAGTTTTTTCTTTTAAAAGTGATTTTACCGCTAAATAAGAAGACAATAAAGTTGTAATAACCGTCATAAAAAATCCTATAACTAATAGAATAGTGGAGAAATATTCGCTTTTACCATCTAATATAAAATTGCCCATATAGATTTCAAAAATTATTCTAGATAAAATATCTTGTCCTAAAATAATTCCTAAGATTGCACCTAAAAATCCAGAAATACCACCAAATAATAAGAATTTTGTAGCTATCTGTCTATTATTATATCCTAATCCTTTATAAGTCCCTATAATTGAGCGTCTTTCATCTACCATACGCGTAAGTGTAGTAAGAGATAAAAGAAGTGAGACTAATAGACATAAGAATGAAAAAACATATGATAGAACATTTAAGCCGCTTGGAAAATCACTGATAGTCTGATAAGAGGTATCTGTATATCTAGATTCTATTAATAAACTAGGCTCCTCTAATTTAAGAAGATAATCTTTAGCATCTTTTAGCTCATCTTCACCTTCAGAAATCTTTTTTTCTGCATCTTTAGACTCTTTATTATATTTTTCTAATCCTTCTTGATATTCTTCCTGACCTTTTTTTAAATCCTCTCTAGCTTGTGCTAGTCTTTTTTTAGAATTTCTAAGTTCTGACATTCCATTATTATATGATCTTTCGCCATCTTCTAGTTCAGATTTAGCACTTTCAAGTTTTCTACGGCCTTCTTTTAGTTCTTCTTCTAATTTTATTTTATTATTATTTAGCTCATTAATTCCACTATCATACTCACTTTGTCCTTCTTCTAATTTAGCTTTTGCTTCATTTAAACTTTTTTCATTTTCATAAAATGATCTAGATTTTTCATTAAATTCAGAAAGATTCTTATTTATATCTTCTCTAGCGATATCTATAGATTTCTGAGCTTCATCTAATCTTTTTTCAGACATGCTAATTTCTGTCTTTAATTTATTAATTTCATCAGATGATAAGCCTTGCATTTCTTCTTCAGTGCTAGGATAGGAAATATTTTCTTCTGCTTTTTTTAGTTCTTCTTTTTTAGCTATTAATTCAGATCTTGATGCATCTATTTCTTTTTGTTTATTATTTAGTTCAGATTCTGCTTCATCTAGTTTTAATTTACCAGCCTCAATTTCAGGTCTATTTTTTTCAATCTCTGCTAAGCCATTTTCTATTTCTACTCTATTTTTATCTAGTTTGGCTCTGCTAGCAGCTAGTTTTTCCTCAGCATCAGCTATTTCAGCTCTTGCAGTTTTTTCCTTTTCCTCTAAATCCTTTAATCCTCGCCTATAATCTGACCATCCATTATCTAATCTTTCTTTAGATGATGCCAATGTCTTTTCAGCATCTTTAATCTTTTTTTCAGCATCAGATACTTCTATTTTTCCATCTTTTAATTCAGACTCTGCATCGCTAAGTTTAGTTTTAGCGTCTTCAAGTTCTGTCTTAGCAACAGTTATTTTTCCTTCAGATTCGGATATTTTTTCTTGACCTTCAGACTTTACCTCTGCTAACCTCTCTTTAGCTCGTCCTTCAAAACTTTTATCTAATGAATCTACTAAATTATCAACATATAATGGATAATCGCTATCTTGGTTATGCAAAAATGGGTTACCACCTCGTATTTTCGCCTTAGTATAATAATCTAAATTAAAATTATCTTTTAGAATAAACCCAAAAGAGTCAATATATCCAGATCCATTAGTACTCATCTGAGTTATATTTTCAGATAAATGGTCAGGTGATCTTACAAATCCTACGACAATATATTCTGTTAAATCTAAATTTTCATCTATATTTTCATCATTAAATTTTACTTTATCGCCAATTTTAACTTTTTCTTTAAAAAAGTCATAATCAAGTGCTATCTCATCTTTTTTATCAGGCACTCGACCTTTCATAACTAACGGTCTAGAGATATCATTAGTTAGAGACTGTAATCTAATCGTATCATCAGTCCCATCTAAAAAAACATCTAAGTCATATTCCATCTCATAAGTATCTACATCTACATTAGAGCCAATAATAGTTTCATCCTTAGACGTAAGCCCTAGAGTTGAGACAACCGTCACATCATGCATATTAGTATTATTATAAAACTCTTCAGGCACTTCTCTTAATAGATATACAGTTCTAAATAGTCCCGTAAAAGCAAACATACTAATAAAAAGTAGGGCAAAAATCGCAAAAAACCTACTAAAATTGGATTTTATTTCTCTTAAAGCATCTTTTATAAGAGTTTTCATATTACCACTCTATTTCATCGATCGAAATCGGATTTTCATTTACTATAATATTTCTCACGCGAGTATCATTTATTTCAATTACTTTATCAGCCATTGGTGTAATAGCCTTATTATGTGTAATAACTACTACAGTAGTGCCAAATTCTTCTATAGTATTTCTTAAAAGTTTTAAGATATTCTTACCTGTCTGATAATCTAGTGCACCAGTAGGCTCATCAGCTAATATAATTTTGGGGTTTTTTGCTATAGCACGCGCAATAGCTGTACGCTGCTGCTCCCCACCAGAAAGCTGAGATGGAAAATTATTTAATCTATCTATTAAACCTACATTAGTTAAAACCTCTTTAGCGCTTAATGGATTAGAAGAAAGTTCATTAGCCAGTTCTACATTTTCTATAGCAGTAAGATTAGGTACTAGGTTATAATTTTGGAAAACAAACCCTACATCATTTCTTCTATATGTTGTAAGATCTTTTTCATTATATTTAGTAATATCATTACCATCTACTATAATACTTCCGCTAGTAGGAGTATCCATCCCACCTAGAATATTTAATAACGTAGACTTACCAGCCCCTGACGGACCGACTATTACCGTAAAAGTATTTTTATCTATATCAAAACTAATATCTGAATTAGCAACAATTTCATTATGACCAGATTTATAAATTTTACTTAAATTATTAATTTCTACTAAGCTCATAGCTCACCTCTATTATATTTTACTATAAATAATAAGTTATTATAACAAATATTAAAATAACTTATATTTTTATTTTTGCAATAAAAAAAGCCCTTTCGGACTTTTAAAATTTATAATTAATATAATACCCTTCTAGCATTTACGAAATTATTTTTCATATATGGTGAATTTATTGAATCAGCTACTACTCTTGATCTAGTTTGAGATGCGTGTAATACGATTCCGTTTCCAGCGTATAATGCTACATGATTTACAGGTCCACCTTTTCCGTTGTTAAAGAACATTAAATCACCTTTTTGTAAATCTTCAAAGTTTACATATTCTCCAACTACAGACATATCTCTTGAAGTACGAGGTAATTTTACATTTACAGCAGATAAAGCAGCTGTAACGAATCCTGAACAGTCATATCCACCATTTCCAACTGCCCCCCATACATAAGGAGATCCTATTAAAGTTTCACCTTTTGCAACTACTAAATCAGCCATAGCTGAATTAGCGTTAATATTAGTAGAAAGTTGTTTTACTCTTTCTTCTTCTACTGATTGAGAAAACTTTTTAGCTTGCTCGATAACATTATCTTGAACATCTACTTTAGATGCGAAAATATTTATTTTATCTTTAGGTACGTTGTATTTATTTTGGTCTTTATCGAAAACTACAAAATAATCTTCTTGGAACCATGCTACATCGATTGAATCACCTTTGTTAAGTTTTAAAGAAGTTTGTCCATTATTTAAGGTTAAATCTTCTTTAGCGATTCCTTCAGTAATAAATCTTACTTTATCTTCTTTAAGTGCAGTTTTATGTACTAAGCCATTTGTTCCATCAGCAGTAGTAACATATACTAATTCACCTCTATCATCGACATGAGTAAGATACTCATCTAGAGATAAAAGTCTTATAATATCTCCATTTTCATTGATAAGTGGTGTATTATCTAAAACTTTGTAACCATTTAAACCATTATCAACTTTAAGTAGGCTTGCTTTTGGCACATAAAATCTTATACCATCTAGAGATACTTCATAAGTAGTTTTACTAGTCCCTTCACCAACAATTTCAATTCTATCGTTAGGGTTATAACTAACCTCTGTGCCATTTTTAAGTTTAGCGTTAAAACTATTTACGAAAATTCCTGTGTCTCTAAATCCAATAATACCTATCGCTAGTGTTAAAGCTAATCCGACAGATACATTTTTATTTAAATTCAATATGAATGCTCCTTTACTATTTTTAACTAATCAGTATTATATATTAACGCCAGAGTAAAATCAACAAAAAAGTTACAAAAAAGTAACAATTTAGTTACCCGTTTGTAACTTTTTTATAGTTTTTTCACATAATTGTAATATATTTGTAATATTTAGACGAGTAAATCTATAAGCCGTGTTCTGTTTAATCAGTCATTAATCTGATGTTATTGTTGCCAATAACCTTTAGCGATCTACCATCTGCCCCTTGGGCCCATTTGATCTTGCTTTAGATGGGGTTTACATAGCCGTATAGTCACCTATAAACGCTGGTAAGCTCTTACCTTACCTTTCCACCCTTACCAATTAAAATTGGCGGTATATCTCTGTTGCACTAGCCTTAGGGTCGCCCCCACTGGACGTTATCCAGCACCATTTAATAAAGCACGGACTTTCCTCACATAAAATGCGCGACTGAATGATTTACTCGTAAGTTCATATTATATCATTATATAATTATTTTTTAAAGTAATCTTTAAGTGATCCAATTAGATCTTGTAACTGAGTCTTAGGAACATTTATTAAAGTATTTTCTTTTACTCTCTCAAAGTTAGTTAATTTACCTAAAATTCTACCATCACTACTCATTAAACCTTCGATAGCATAGTAAGAACCAGTATAATTATCTTTAAATACTGAAACGATTTGACCATTTTCAGAAAGTTTATTATAAGTTTTATCATCCATTATGATTCTTCCATACTTTGTAGCTAAAGGAGTTAGATAATCTTTTTCTAATTCTATTTTTCTTAGCCATGGCGAATTATTAGTTTTATATTCTACATTTGTTAAGCTAGAAACAAACACTTCATTTATATTTTGAGAAATGGATATATTTGACTTTTCATCTGTTATTTGTCCATTTTCTATAAGACCAGTTCTAACTAGTGCACTAAATCCTGATCCTATACCAAGAATTAAACCTTCATTTTCTAATAATTTATGGATAGAATTTTTAATCTTTTCTTCTCTTAAAACTGTTTCTATATATTTTCCACTAGCGTCAGGTTCATCGCCATTTACTATTCCAGAAGCTAGTATTAAAATATTAGAATCATCTATAGATTTTGATAATGCATCAATACTTTCTTTAGAATCTTCTACAGTCTCAACTTTAAATACTACTTTTTCTACTTCTATTTCATTTTCTAATAACAACTGTTCAATATCATACTCTCCAGTTGTGCCAGGAAATACTGGAATAACTACTTTAATATTATCTATTTGTTCAGATTTATATTTAAACTCTAGTTTAGCTTTGCTATTAGCTACTTTAGTTTCAAATTCTTCAATTGGAGTATAAATATGATCTAATGACTCGCGATATTTTTCATCAAATATCTCAAAATCAATAGTTTCACCATTTATTATTCTATCAATTCCGCCAGATAATCCTATCACATCTATAAAATCTCTAGATTCTTCATATTCAACTATAAAAGATCCAGGTATTACATCTAATGGTCTATTAAAATCTATATTAAATCCTATATTATTACCTACAGACATTTCCATTAAGTCATGTAAAAGTCCTTTGTAAGTTAAAGCATATACTGATTTAATATTTTTTGATTTAATATCCTCATAAATTTTTTCTAGATTTTCCTTATAATCTTCAATATCTAGAGTAAAGTCGCTATTTAACTTAGTTTCTACAATACCTAGTTTTAAGCCACCTTTTAGCTCTGGTGAGATTATATTTTCTATATTTTCTGTAGTTACAGCAAATGAAATTAATGTAGGAGGTACAGAAATATCTTGGAAAGTACCACTCATTGAGTCTTTTCCACCTATAGGAGCCACACCTAAGCTTCTAGTTGCATAAAATGCCCCTAAAAGAGAACGCATTGGTTTTGCCCATTTTTCTTCATCTTCGCCTAAGGATTCAAAGAATTCTTGGAATGAAAGGTTGGTTTTTAGGGCATTTCCCCCTGCAGCAGCTATTTTAGATAATGAGTCTATTACAGCATAATATCCACCTAAAAATTGATTATCACTAGATAAATATGGGTCATATCCATAGGCCATTAAACTTGCTGTTTTAGAGTTAGCTTCTAATGATGGAACTAATGCTACCATAGTCTGGATAGGTGTTTCAAAATTTTCACCGCCTAATGGAGCTAAAACTGTACCACGACCAATTGTAAAATCAAATTTTGAATAAAGATTTTTCTTAGATGCATAATTTAAATTATCAAGATTTTTATAATAATCTTCTATATCTCTACCTTTATGGCTAAAATATTCTGTACTTTCGTTAGAATTTAGTAATACATTTTGATATCTAGACGCTCCAGCAGTATCTAAAAATTCTCTATGAATTTCCGCTACTATTTTATCATCATAATACATTATCATTTTGCCACTATCAGTTACATCAGCTACATGAGTAGTTTCAATATCTTCTTCTAGGCAATATTTATAAAATTCATCTAAGTTATCTTTATCTATTACCACTGCCATTCTCTCTTGTGATTCTGCAGTAGCAATTTCTCTAGGGATAAGCCCATTATATTTTAAAGGCACTCTATCTAAATATATATCTAATGAGTCTGCTAATTCTCCTATAGCTACAGAAACTCCTCCAGCTCCAAAGTCGTTAGATTTTTTAATTAGTTTAGTAGCCTCTGCTCTTCTAAATAATCTAATTATATTTCTCTCTAATGGTGGATTACCACGTTGTACTTCTGGAGATGGCACAGAAATATCTTTTGCTACTTGCTCTTTAGAAGAACCAGTAGCAGCACCAATTCCATCTCTACCAGTTTTTGCACCTAATAATAAAATTACATCTCCAGGTTCTGAATTTTGTCTAGTTACATTTTCTTTTTTTTGAGCACCAACTAAAGCACCTAGCTCCATTCTTTTAGCCTCAAATCCATCATGATATATTTCATCTAAGAATCCAGCTGCTAGACCTATTTCATTTCCATAAGTAGAATACCCTTCTGAAGCTTCATAAGCTATTCTTCGTTGTGGTAATTTTCCTTCACGAGTATCTTCATAAGAAATTTTAGGATTTCCTGCTCCTGTTATACGCATAGCTTGGTACACATAAGCTCTTCCAGAAAGCGGATCTCTAATCCCTCCGCCTATGCAAGTATGAGCTCCACCATATGGCTCTATCTCAGTAGGATGGTTATGAGTTTCATTTTTAAACATCAATAAATATTTTTCAGCAAATGGTTTTTTAGTAATTCTATCTTCTAGATCTATATCTACTTCTATAGAACAAGCATTTACTTCATCTGATTCTTCTACATTAGTTAAAATACCTTCTTTTTTAAGATATTTTGCAACTATTGTGCCTAAATCCATTAAAGATACTGGTTTTTTTCTATTTAAAGAATCTCTCATTTTTAAATATTCATCAAACTCTCTTTTAATAGATTTATCTAACTCTGTTATAGGATCTTCAATTTTAACATCTAAAATTGTATTAAATGTAGTATGTCTACAGTGATCAGACCAGTAAATATCTAGGATATATAATTCTGTCTCATTAATATCTCTTCCCTCTTTTATAAAATAATCCTGAATAAATTTTAAATCTTCAAAACTCATAGCTAGATCACGTTCTTTTCTAAACTCTTCTAGCTCTTTTTCATCAAGTTTTATAAATCCTTCATATATCTCATTTTTATCAGATTTTTCTTCAAGATCTCTTAAAGTATTAGGAATACCAAAAAGTTTACCCTTAGTTTGGTTAGTTTTATTTATTATAAAATCTTCTATCTGTTTTTCTTCGCTAGCAGATAAGTTCTTATCAAAAGAATAAACTTTAGCAGTTTTAACATTAATATCTTCTCTTTTAGTATATAGATTTAAATTCTTTTTAGTAGCATATTCTTTTTCATTAAATTGTCCATTTTGAAACTCAACTACTAGAGGATTTTTTAAATCTTTTTCTAAATTAAATGCTTGCTCATCTTTAAAAATCATTTCATAATTTTCATCAGCTAAAATATTAGTTTTTACATATTCAGCCTCATTATCATCTAATCCCTCAATATCAAAACGAGTAAATACTCTGACATTGCCAGGATTAAATCCTAGAGACTCTACAATATAACCGTTTAATCTTTCTGCATAATCGTCATATTCTGATTTTTTTTCTACATAATATCTATTAATCATTGGACCTATATCTCTCCTGTAATATTTCCCTTTAAAATCAATTTCTTTCGCTGCCTCATAGACTTTTTTATAAGCATCTTTAAAGCTATCTTCTATCGAAACTATCGAAAGAACACGTCCGCCATTTGTAATTAGTTTATCATTTTCTAACTTGGTGCCTGCGTGATAAATTTTTACATCCTTAACTTTATCAACTCTAGTTATTTCAAATCCTTTATCATAGTTAGATGGATATCCACTAGATGCTAAAACTAGAGTTACTACTTTTTTATCATTTATATCTAGATTGCACTCTGAAAGTTTATTCTCAGAAGTTTTAATCATAATATCTAATAGATCTGAATCTAATCTATTTAAAATTGACTGAGTTTCTGGATCTCCAAATCTAGTATTAAATTCTAAAACTTTTACATCCTTGCCGTCAATCATAAGACCTATAAAAATCATCCCTCTAAAATCTAGTCCATCTTTTTTAAGCCCTTTCATAAAAGGTTTTAAGACATCTTTTTCAATTATATCGTTATAGATATCTGCTTGAAAATTAGGACTATATGTACCCATACCACCTGTGTTAGGTCCAGCGTCATTCTCATAAATATTTTTATGATCTTTAGAACTTGGTAAAACTTTTATAGTATTATTATCCACAAAAGCAATAAGACTCATCTCAAATCCATTTAGAAATTCCTCTACTACTACCTTAGAATCATTAAGATTTCCATTAAAAATCTCTTCTAAAGAAGTTTTTGCTTCTTCTTTATTATTTACAATAAACACGCCTTTACCTGCTTTTAAGCCATCAGCCTTCAATACAGCTTTACCATTTTTATCTAAAAGGTTTAAAGTAAAATCAAGTGCATCATCATAGTTTGTAAAAGTTCCATATTCTGCTGTAGGAATTTTATGTTTTATCATAAATTCCTTAGCGTATGCTTTTGAGCCTTCTAAAATCGCAGACTCTTTTCTTGGTCCAAATATTTTAAGTCCTTTATCCTCAAATTTATCTACAATTCCGAGGTTTAATGGATCTTCTGGACCTACAATAGTAAAATCCACATTATAATCTCTTGCAAAATTTAAAAGAGAATCTATATCTGTGGGACTAATATCTACATTCTCCCCGATCTCCATTGTCCCACCGTTACCTGGAGCAAAATATAACTTATCTACGTTAGGATTAGATTTAATCTTCTCACCTATCGCATGCTCTCTTGCACCACTGCCAACAATTAAAACATCCATTATTACCTCCCAAAGCTTAAAACTTAAACTCTTTACTATCTATAAAAAAATCTGGATTATCATAAATTAATATATTAGAAAAGTCTTTTGATAAAATATCTTTTAAAGTATATAAAACTGGAAGCTCTGAATAAAAATGACTTATATCAATTAAAAGTTTCCCATACTCATACGCTCTCTGCCCATCATGATGTTTTACATCTCCAGAAACCAAAATATCTATATCAGTATCTTTTATATAATCTAGCGCAAATACACCAGAACCGCCAACGACCATAGCAGATTTAAACTTATTCGGCATTTTTCCATATAATCTAATATAATCTTCAGGTACAAATTTTTTAATCTTATCTAATAAATTATTTATATCATTATTTTCAAAATCGCCAACTACTCCTATTTCATCTTCTATATTATAGTTTTCATCATTTATTTTTCTTAAGTTCTTAAAACCTAAGAGATTAGCTAAAGTAGTATTTATTCCTAACTTAGAAATATCTAAAGAAGTGTGTGATGAATAGATATTGATATTATTCTTTATGACTTTATTTATAAGTTTTCCCCTGTAATTATTATAATCTATGGACTTAATTCCATCAAAAAAAAATGGATGGTGAGATATAATTAGATTAAGATTATTCTCTATTGCATAATCTACTACTTTATCAGTAATATCCATACATAGTAAAATCCCATCTAATTTATCATCAGTCCATCCAATTTGAAGACCAGAATTATCCCATTCTTCTTGGGAGCCTTCTGGTGCAAACTCATTAATTCTATTGATTATATCAACTATTTTTACATTCATTTAAAATCCTCTTAAAAATCTCGTTTTCTTTTTCAAGCTCTGACTTTCTTTTAAGAGCTCTCTCATTATTTGAAATATTAACTTCATCTAAAGCAGAATTATTAATATCAATTAATAACCTAATATACTCCATTAATATTTTATCACATGAATTGACTAAATTTTCACCAAAATAAAAATCTGTTGTTGAAAAAGTTTTAGCGCCTGGCATAACTTTTATAATCTCATAAAACTTATTTCCATCACGTGTCATAGATTCTGTCTCTATACCTAAATTATTAGAATATAAAAATTTTCTTAACTCACGTGCTGCACTCATAGGCTGTAAAACTAAAATCTTATCTTTTATAAGTTCAATATTTTCATTTAGGATTGAAATAATAAGCTCACCGCCCATACCAGCTATTATAGCACCATCAAAGTCATTATCTTTAACAGGATTTAAACCATCCCCATATAAAGAAACAATTTTAGTGCTATTTCCTCGTTCTAATGCTAGCTCTTCATTTTTTTTAAGAGATGGCAGTGAGATATCAGTAGCATATACAAACTTTGCTATATTTTTCTCAACAATAAAGTTGGCTACATATCCATGATCGCAGCCAACATCTACATAAATTTTATCTTTTTCTAATAACCTCACTATTTCTGTTAATCTATCGTCTAGTTTAATTTCTTTCAATTTATTATTCTAAAAAGTCCTTTAATTTTTTACTTCTGCTAGGATGGCGTAATTTACGAAGTGCCTTAGCCTCAATCTGTCTAATTCTTTCACGTGTTACATCAAACTCTTTGCCTACTTCTTCAAGAGTGCGAGGTCTACCATCTTCTAGCCCAAATCTTAAAATTAAAACTTTTTTCTCTCTTTCATTAAGCGTATCTAAAACTTCAGTAAGTTGTTCTTTTAAAAGGCTATATGCAGCAGCATCAGATGGAGAAACAATATCCTCATCTGGTATAAAATCTCCCAGATGGCTATCCTCTTCTTCACCGATAGGAGTTTCTAAAGATACAGGCTCTTGAGAAATTTTTAAGATTTCCTCTACTTTTTCTACCTCAATTCCCATCTCTTCAGCTATCTCTTCAGGCTTAGGATCCCTACCTAGCTTTACAATAAGTTTTCTCTGAGTTCTAACTAGCTTATTAATAGTTTCTACCATATGAACTGGTATACGAATAGTTCTAGCTTGATCAGCTATAGCACGAGTTATAGCTTGACGGATCCACCAAGTAGCATAAGTAGAAAATTTAAATCCTTTTCTATAATCAAACTTTTCTACAGCTTTCATAAGACCTAGGTTTCCCTCTTGGATTAGATCTAGAAAACTCATACCGCGTCCTAGATATTTTTTAGCAATACTAACAACTAGTCTAAGATTAGCCTCAGCTAGACGTTTTTTTGCTATTACATCTCCAGCTTCCATAGCTTTAGCTAAAACTACCTCTTCTTCAGCTGAAAGTAGATCTACTTTACCTATCTCTTTTAGATACATTCTGACAGGATCGTCAATAGAGACACTAGATAACATAGTCTCATCATCTTCAATCTCCTCGTCATCATCATCTTCATCATCATCTGATAAATCATCAAGATCGTCTAGATCCTCTTCCATATCTTCTATATCTTTATCAGTGGTGATTTTTATGCCCATTCTCTCTAGGGTATCATAAATTTTTTCGATAGTCTCAGCATCTAAATCTTCTTGATCTTCTAAAGATTTTTCAATGTCATCTTGAGAAATAAACCCATCTTCTTGGGCATTATTTAGCATATCTTCTAAAACATTCGAAAGCGCCTCAGTATATTCTAAATTTTCATTAATATCGCTCATAAATCCACCTCACTTAAGACTATCACATTAAACTAATAAGCAGAGTGTTAAGCTCTACTCTTTCCTCTTCAGAAAGATTAGGTTTTGACTCAAGTCTTTTTATCTTCTCAATTATATCTTCTTTTTTTTCTTTATTTTCTGTATCTGTAATCGTTTTAATCAGTTCGTCTGATAAAAGCTCTTTATCTTTTATATGATAATTATCAATATCTGATGAAAGTTCATTTTTAAATTTTTCATTGATAATTCTATTTTCTAGTAGATAATTTAATAAAAGTTCCTTATTAAAATCCTCATTGTCATCATAATTATTTATAATAGAACTAAAAATCTCTAGATTTACGCCTTCTAAATCTTCTTTTTTTAATTTTTTTGAAAATAACTCTAAAAAATCAGTATCATTTAGCATAAGTCTAAATATTTCGTTAATTGATCTTTGAGTTTTATCATTTCTTTTTTTATCTTCAAGTTCTCGCGAGATTTTTCCGCTACTCTTATAGTCTTTACCCCTATTATTTAAAATATATTCCTTTAAACTATCCTCAGAAATATTAAATTCTTTAGAAAGCTCATTAATCTTTAGCTCTTTTTCTAAACTACTTGGTAATTTCTCGATAAAAGTCCCAATATAAGAAATAAGTTTAAATTTATCATCAGAATTATTTAGATCTAAATTCTTTTTATAATCCTCAATCAAGAAAGTATATCCATCTAAAGCATTTTTCATCATTAAATCATATCTAGATTTTCCATATTTTCTTATATAATCATCAGGGTCCATTCCACCTTCTAGTACGATTACTTTAGCATTCCATCCAAAATTATGAATTATCTCTAGCGCTCTTTTTGTCGCATTTATACCAGCCTCATCTCCATCATATGATATATATAAATTATCTGTATATTGCTTTAGAATTCTTACCTGATCATAGGTAAGACTTGTGCCTAGTGAAGCTAGTGCGTTTTTTACTCCATTAGAATATAGGGAAATAACATCCATATATCCTTCGACAAGTATTACATAATCTTGTTTTATATTTCTATTTAGAAGATTTACGCCATATAGATTTTTCCCCTTATTAAAAATCAACGAATCAGCCGTATTTAAATATTTAGGTAGTGAATTATCTAGTGATCTAGCACCAAACCCGATAACCAGAGATTTTGAATTAATTATAGGAAACATAATTCGATTTCTAAAATAATCAATATATCTACCATCGCGAGTTTTCCCTAATACTCCAGCTTTAAATGAGTTATTTAAATCAAACTTATTAGCTTCTAAATATTTTAATACTTGGTCCCAGCTGTCATTACTATATCCTAGTCCAAACTTTTTAATAATATCATCATCTATTCCGCGATTTTTTAAATATTTATACGCTTGTCTACTTTTTCTTAGATTTGAGATATAAATTTTTCCAGTTTCACGATTAATAGAATACATCTCATCTTTAAGTTTTTTTACTTGAGTATCCACAGACTTAGACTCTTCAATTTTTATACCATATTCCCCCGCTAGCTTTCTACAGGCTTCTGGAAATGAGATATTATCCATTTTCATGACAAAATTTATAGCTGTGCCAGATTCTCCACAGCCAAAACATTTATATATGCCTTTTTGTGGTGATACTGTAAAAGATGGAGTTTTTTCAGAATGAAAAGGACATAAACCTTTATAATTATTTCCAGATCTTTTAAGATCTACATATCTACCTACTACATCTACGATATCAGCGCGATCTTTAATCTCCTCAATAGTGTTCTGTTCAATGAAATAACTCAAATTATCAACCCTTCCATCCTCTAGGAATATATAAATCTTTCCAAAAATTAATAATATAAGTATCTGTCATGCTAGCAATATAATCACAGATTATATCTTCTTTAAGAGTATTATCTAAATCATAATGATCTAATAAACTTTTAGGAATTCTATAAATATCTTCTAAAAAATAAAAATATAAATCCTCAATTATTCTTTTAATTCTATCCTCTTGGCTTTTTACAACTGGATTTTGATAAACATTTTTGAACATAAAAGCTCTAAGATCCATCATATCTTGATATACTTTTATAGACATATTAATATCATCTTTATCTAAAGAGTTTTCTACTAAATCAGAAATCAAAGTATTTATTCTATCTGAGTTAGAATATCCTAAATTATCTAAAATATTTTTAGGTATATCATCTAAACTAATAACCTTAGCATCAATCGCATCATCTATATCATGATTTATGTAAGCTATTCTGTCTGCAATCTTTACAACTTTTGCTTCTAAAGTTTTTGGTGTGTTTTTGCCAGAATGATTTCTAATTCCATCTAGCACTTCAAAAGTAAGGTTTAGACCAGTTTTTCCATTTCTATTTTCTACAAATTTTACAACTCTTACACTTTGTTCATAATGTTTAAACCCATTAGGATGTAGTTTATTTAAAACAGTCTCTCCAGAATGACCAAAAGGAGTATGACCTAAATCATGAGATAAAGCTATAGCTTCCGTTAAATCTTCATTAAGACGTAAAAATCTAGAAATTGAACGAGCTATTTGCGATACTTCTAGAGTATGAGTAAGTCTAGTTCTAAAATGATCTCCAGATGGCGCAATAAAAACCTGAGTTTTATGTTTTAAACGTCTAAATGCCTGAGAATGGATAATTCTATCTCGGTCTCTTTGAAATTCTGTCCTTAAATCACATTTTTCTTCATTTACTTCTCTGCCCATAGAGTCTTTAGATAGAGTAGCATATTTAGAAAGTATTAGTTTTTCATTATTTTCTGTAACTTCTCTTATGTTCAATTATAAATCCTCTCTGATAAGTACTTATACCCATTTAGTTTTAAATCTAATTTTATATAAATATATAAATTTAAAAAACTTCGGAAAATCCGAAGTTAGTTTTAATACTCACCAGGAAAAGAAGATTTCATATGATCTATAATAATTCCTGCAGTTTCTTCTATCGATTTATTAGTAACATCTATGACTATACAATCTAAATCTTTCATAATCCTCTTTGAATATTCTAGCTCTTTTTCAATTCTCTCAAGATTAGAATAATTAGCAGTAGAATCTAGACCAAGAGTTTTAAGTCTTTCTTCTCTTATTGCATTTATTTTATAAGGGTTAGCAATTAGACCTATCACTCGTCTTTTATCTTTTTGATAAACTTCTTGCGGTACTCCTACTTCTGGTACTAGAGGTATATTAGCCACCTTAAAATGTTTATTAGCTAGATATATACTTAGAGGAGTTTTTGAAGTTCTAGAGATACCTACTAGGCAAATATCAGCATTTTTTGCACCTCTTGGATCTTTTCCGTCATCATAATTTACCGCAAACTCAATACATTCTACTTTTTTAAAGTAATTTTCATCAAGTCTTCTAATTAGACCCGGCTCACGTAGAGGTTCTTTATTTAATATATTTTCTATAACTTCCATTGGAGGACCCATAACATCTACTAGGGGTACATTTAGCTCATGCGCTTTTTCTTGTATAAATTTTCTCGTGTTATTCTCTACAGTAGTATAAACGATAAGGCTAAATTCATCTAACGCAGCCTCTTCTATTATAGGCTCTATCATTCCTATACTATTGTGATATGGGTATCTTTTTATTTCATAATCTATTTGGTCAAACTGTCTAAGTGATGCTTTTAAAATCTGCTCTCCAGTTTCTCCAATCGAGTCAGATATTACATAAATTTTTAAATTTTTCATAGAATTTCCTCAACACTATAGTTATATCCCATTCTAACAAACATAGATGCAAGGTTAGTCTTAGTGATTCTTCCTACTACCACCAATTTCCCATTTTGATTATCTACAATAGGGATTCCATCTATTTCATATTTTACTATCATAGACGCACAATCAAATACGGAAGTATCTTTATAGGCATATCTAACATTTGGCATCTTAGTCATTATCGTACTTACTGGAATTTTATCTAGATTATTATTAGATAAAGCTGCTTTTAATAGATCTTTTCTAGAAACTACACCTACTAGATCTCCGTCTTTAGTTATAAAAACGCTCCCAATATTTTCTAAAAATAAATATACCACAGTATCATAAATAGATGTATCTTCTTCTACTATAGCTGGCATGCTCATAACATTTTCTACTGGATAAAATTTCATTATCTCAGCAAAAATAATATAGCTTCTATCACCCTTATAATAGTATTTTTCATCTTTTTGTTTTTCAATTAACTCAAAACGCGATAAAAGAGTAAGGTTATATCTTGCTTCATCTATGTCTACATTAAGCTTTGATGAAATTTCTTCAATACTTAGCCTTCCATCGTCTCTTAAAATTTCTATTATGCTTTTTTGAAGCTCTGAAAGATTCATATCATATATCTCAATCTACAACTTTTGAGAAATCAAATATTTCAAAAATATAATTGCGGATTGAATTTAAAAATCCCTTTCTATTATTTTTAATATTTTCATCTTCGTCATTTATTAATACATTATCTAAATAACAGTTAATAGGTTCAGTTAGAGAAGATAATTCTACTAGTTTATCATTATAATTATAATCATTATTTAATATAGTATTTTCTACTTCTTTAAATTTATTACATAGATTCATTTCAATTTCATTAAATAAACTTTCATCAAAATCAGTATTATCTGCAGTTTTTGAAATATTATTCACTCTATTAAATGCCTCTACTTCTTTTGATCTATCTTCTTTAAACCACTGATTTATTTCATGAGATTTTTTAAAGATTGTAAATATCTGATCTTCATCAGAATCTAAAATTGCATCAGCTATATAATATGGTATATCTTCTTCTAATAAAATTACTCTAATTCTACCTTTAAAGAAATCTAAAATTTCACTAGATACTTTATCATAATCGAATACTAAATTATTTTCTTCTACATATATAACTAATGATTCTTTAATTAATTCTTTTAAAGAAATAGTCCAGTTATTATTTTTTATTATAGAAATAGCGCCAATCGCTGCACGTCTTAAACCAAATGGGTCTTGAGAACCAGTAGGTTTATTCCCTATAGCAAACATTCCAGCTATAGCATCAATTTTATCAGCTAAAGCCAAAACAGAACTTACTGTAGTAGAAGGAATACTATCTTTTGAAAATCTAGGTAGATATTGTTCACGTATAGAAGTTGAAACTAAATCAGATTCTCCAGCGTTTTTAGCATAAATCTCACCCATTATACCTTGTAACTCTGAAAACTCTGCTACCATCTGAGTAGTCATATCGTTTTTTGATAGGCTTGCTGCTCTTTTTAAATCTTCAATCGACTCATCAGCTAAGTGTAAACTTTCAGCAATTTTTTCAGAAAGTTCTTCAATTCTTGAAACTCTAGTCTTAACTGTACCTAGACCTTCATGGTAGATAATTCCATCTAATTTATCATTAAGTGACTGAAAATCATTATTTAAATCTTCATCAAAGAAGAATTTAGCATCTTCTAGTCTAGCACCTAGTACTTTTTCATTACCTAAAACTATAATATCTTTATGCTTATCAGTACCATTTACTATTGAAACAAAATATGGAAGTAAAATATCTTCTTTAACATCTTTATAGATCGGTATAAATCTAAGGTGATCTTTCATAGGAGTAGTAATAACTACACTAGGTAAATCTAAGTACTCATCCTTAATTTTTCCTAAAATAGGAGTAGGATATTCTACAATATTTACAAGCTCTTCTAAAAGATCATCATCTATAACAGCTTCACCATTTACTTCTTTAGCTATTCGTTCAGATTCAATCTTTATAGTTTTTCTTCGTTTAGATGAATTTGCAATTACATAATTCTCTTTTAATTTTGATTCATATTCTGAAGGATTATTAATAACAATTTCAGAAGAACCTAAAAATCTGTGCCCACGAGTTATATTTGATGAAATAATATCCTCAAGCTCAATTTTTACTTCTCTATCCCCATAAATAGATAAAAGCCATCTAATAGGACGAGCAAATCTGATATTTTTTCCGCCCCACTTCATATTTTTAGGAAAATTTATATTTTTTATTATTGATGGAACATTTTCAGATAGGATTTCATCTACTTTTTTAGCATCAATTTTTTTGTTACCATAAATATAACCATCTCGTACTTCAATAGTATCTAGAGTTAGTCCTTGAGATTTCATAAAACCTAATAGAGCTTTAGATGGATTATTCTCATCATCAAAAGCTATTTTTTCTGACGGCCCTTTTACCTCTTCTTCAGAAGCTTCTTTTTCTTCAGCCAAATTTTTTACTAAAAGAGTAAGTCTTCTCGGTGTGCTAAATTTTTCAACAGATTCAAACGATAGTTCATTTTCATCTAAAAATTTTCTAAAATTATTCTCAAATTGTGCTACTGCTGAATCTATATAATGAGCTGGCAGTTCTTCAACCCCTACCTCTATTAGATAATCATTCATTAATTTTCCTCCTTATTTAATAAAGGAAATCCCTGTTCTTCACGGCTAGCTAAATGAGCCTTTGCTACTTTATTAGCTAAGTTTCTAACCCTACTAATATAACCGGTTCTTTCTGAAACTGAAATGGCTTTTCTCGCATCTAAAAGATTAAAAGTATGAGAGCATTTTAAAATATAATCATAAGCAGGTAAAACTAGTCCAGTCTCTTCAATAATTCTATTTGCCTCAGTCTCATATTGAGTAAATAGATCTCTTAAAAGTTTAGAATCTGAAATCTCATATCCATATTTAGAATGCTCAAACTCGGCTCTTTTAAATACTTCACCATACTTATAATCTTTATTCCACTGTATATCATAAACATTATCTACATTTTGAAGATATAGAGCAATTCTCTCTAGACCATAAGTAATTTCGCCTGATTCAATATCACATTTAATCCCGCCTACTTGTTGGAAATATGTAAACTGTGTGATTTCCATTGCATCAAGCCACACTTCCCAGCCTAGTCCCCATGCGCCTAGTGTTGGAGATTCCCAGTTATCTTCAATAAATCTAATATCATGTTTTTCAGGGTCGATACCTATCGCTCTTAGACTTTCTAAATATAGGTCTTGAATGTTTTCAGGAGCAGGCTTTAAAATAATCTGCGCTTGATGATGCTGATAAAGTCTATTTGGATTTTCACCATATCTACCATCATCAGGTCTTCTAGACGGCTGAATATAAGCTGTAGACCATGGTTCAGGCCCTATAGTTCTTAAAAAAGTATAAGGGCTCATAGTACCAGCACCCACTTCAATATCATATGGCTCTAAAATAATACAGCCTTTGTCACCCCAGAATTTTAATAAATTCATCATTAAATCTTGAAAATACATTAATCTCCTCCTAAGTCGTTTAATCTTTTTTGTCTATTTTCATAACTTAGATAATCGATTTCAGTATAGTAAAAAAGATAATCTCTAACTAAAACCGATACATTGTTTAATATTTTATCATTATATTGTATTTTAAAATAGTCTATATATCTATAATATAATAAACTTTTTAGTAAAATAATTTCATCTATAGATATCTTTCTAATATCCATATTTTCTTCTATCATAGAAGCATGGATAAGACCACCTTCCTGATTAGAAAAATACATATTTTTAAAATCCTTAGAACCTGATAAAATACAGCTATCTAACCAAGGTTTAAAACCTATTAGAGATATATATTTTATCATAAAACCAGCTTTTATAATATTAGGATTTAAATTCTCATCTTTTAGAATATTTAAAGTCGCTTCAAGTAGTTCAAACACATTTTTTTCTCGCATTTTGATAATACTTGATTTTCTAATTATTTCTATAATTATTTCAGCAGTTATATATCTATCTGTAACTCTCGTAAGTTCAATATTATTATTAATAATTTTCGCATCTTTTATATAATAGTTTTCTCGGACTTTATTTAGAATAAATCTGCTCTCGACCAGTTTAGTAGTGGCCATCTGTAATCCACTATTAGGTTTATACGCTCCTAGAACGACTATACTAAGTTTTCCTAATTCTTTTGTAAGAATTTCAATAACTTTACTTGAATTTTTAAATCGAGTTTCATATAAAACTATCCCTAGAGTTTCTATTTCTCTATTCGTATCCAAAATATTTTACTTTATTATCCTTTTCTCTCCAGTTTTTCTCAACTTTTACCCACAGTTCTAAATTAACATTCATATCTAAAAAAGTCTTTATATCTTCTGCTGAATCTACTCTAATTTTTCTAACCATAGATCCACCTTTACCTAAAACTATTCCTTTATGCGAATCTTTTTCGACATATATAGTAGCTGTAATTATCATAGTATTTCCATCTTTTGACTCTTTCATGGACTCTACTTCTATATTTATGCCATGAGGTACTTCATCTCGTAGATTAACTAAAGCCTTTTCACGTATAATTTCCTCTACTATAAATCTCTCTGATCGATCAGTAATAAAATCATCAGGATAATATCTAGGGCCTTCAGGTAAATTTTCTTTTATTCTCTCTAATAAGATATCAGTTCCCTCGCCAGTAGTAGCAGAAATAGGAATAAACTCGTCAATAAAATCATAATCCTTATATAGACTAATAATTTCTAGAATATTTTCCTTGGGTATCTCATCGATTTTATTTATAACAAGTATTATTTTAGCGTCAATATCTTTTAATATATTTAAGATCTCAGCATCCTTTTCACCAATAAAATTGCTAGTATCGACTAGATATAATACTAAATCCGCCTCACTTAAAGAACCCTTAGATGCTCTAAGCATACTATCCCCTAGTTTATTTTTAGGTTTTTGCATACCTGGAGTATCTAAAAAGACTATCTGTGAGTTTTCATCAGAGTAAATCAACTTTATTTTGTCACGAGTAGTCTGTGGTTTGTCAGAAATTATAGATATTTTTTCTCCGATATATCTATTTAATAAAGTAGATTTTCCTACATTTGGTCTACCTATTACTGACACAAATCCAGTTTTATCCATTAAGCCTCCTTTAATACTTAGCTAAAACCTGGAATATCAATACTCCTATAAGAGTACCTAATACTCCACCAGCCAAAACTTCATAAAAACTATGTATTTTTCCTTCTATCCTAGATTCAGCTACTAAAAAAGCCATAAAATAAGAAAGAATCGTCACAACTAAATTATCTGAAATAGTAGAGATGATCGTAGCAGCACAAAATGAAACCGATGTGTGACCACTTACTGCCCCACCTTGAAGTGCTGTCCCACTACTATATCTACTAAATGCCGCCTTTAATCCAAGAGTAATAACAGTTACTAAAACTATAGCTATTACAGTAAGAAAAATAGGTGATTCAGTTATCGCTAAAACTGTATTAGCCCTAATAGCATCTAGTTTATCAAAAAATAATAAAAATCCAACTATCACAGAGTTTATCGCAGTAAGTAAAACAGCCCCAGCAGATACATCTTTAATAATCTTTGCATTTTCGTTATATTCAGGCGAAACTAGATCGACAAACTTTTCTATAGCAGTATTAAAAAGTTCAGAGACTATAACTAGCACAACCGTTATAAATAAAGCCATATACTCAACCTTAGAAAGGTCAAAAAATAAAGACGCAAATAAAACTAAAAGAGCCACAGCATAGTGAATTTTCATATTTCTTTCTTCACTTACTGCAGTTATAAGTCCTCTGATTGCGTAGTTAAAAGAATCTATTATATTTTGAATTAGGCTATTATCATTTCTCATTTGAAAATACCAAGTTCTGACATAATTTCTTTTTCTTTTTGTCTCATTAAAACTCTATCTTCTTCTTCGATATGGTCATATCCCAATAGGTGAAGCATACTATGGACTACTAAATAGCTAAGTTCTCTTTCATAGCTATGTGAAAATTCTATAGATTGCTCCATTATTTTTTCTCTATTAATAACGACATCACCTAAAAAATAAGTCGGAAGAGAAGAATCGCTATCTAATGGGTTATCTAGCGGAAAAGATAAAACATCAGTTACTTTATCTACATCTCTATATTCATTATTTAATTTTTTTATCTCTTCACTACTTACTAACGTTACACTTACTTCAATATCTTCTTTAATATTAAAATTTTCTACTACACTATTTATAGCATTGATAATAGTAAACTCATCTTCAGAAGATAGAATCTCGCTAGTGTTATTTTCAATAATTACATTATTCATCTTTTTTCTTATCAGCTTTTTCATAAGCATCTATTATTCTCTGAACTACAGAATGACGCACTATATCAGATCGATCTAGATTAACAAACTCTACCCCTTTAACATCATCTAAAATCTCCATAGCATGTTTTAAGCCGGATTTTTGGTCACGTCTTAAATCTATCTGAGTAATATCACCATTTACTATAGCTTTTGAACCCTGTCCAAGTCTAGTTAAAAACATCTTCATCTGCTCTTTAGTAGTATTTTGAGCCTCGTCCAGTATTATAAATGCATTATCTAAAGTACGCCCTCTCATATACGCAAGAGGCGCAACCTCTATAATGTTTTTTTCCATTAAACTATAAAACACTTCAGCTCCAAGCATATCAAAAATCGCATCATATAGCGGTCTTAGATATGGATCTACTTTCATCTGTAAATCTCCAGGTAAAAATCCCAGATTTTCTCCAGCCTCTACTGCTGGTCTAGTTAAAATAATTTTTTGTACAGATTTTTCTTTAAAAGCTTTAACCGCCATAGCTACAGCTAGATATGTCTTTCCTGTTCCTGCAGGTCCTACCCCAAATGTAACATAGTTTTTAGAGATAGTTTCAATATATTTAGACTGCCCCATAGTTTTAGGTCTTACAACCTTGCCACTAGCTGAATATAGTATAGTTTGATCAAAAGGTCTAGTTATGTCAGCTTCTGGATTTTTCTTTTTCTCACAGATAATATATTCAATATCTTTAGGTGCAATAGTTTTTTGTTTTTCTAAAACTACTAACATATCCTCAATAATATCTTTTACTTCTTTTACATTTTCAGTATCACCAGAAACTTCTAGATTCTCTTCATGAAGTTTAATCTTTACATCATAGTTTGATTTTAAAAACTTGACATTCTCATCAAGTTTTCCAAAAAAACTAGAGATCACATAAGGATCGATCACAATTTCTATTTTTTCTTTACCTTCTGTCATTAGTACCTCTCTTTAGATATATATAATTAATTTTACTATACATAAGCCTAAATTCCAAATAAAAACCGCCCATATAAATGAGCGGAATAGATTTATTTTCTTAGAGATAAAGGCTTATCTAAAATCTCTTTAGCAATTATTGCATCTTTTAAATTAAATTCAGAACCAGATATATCAATAGTATGATTTATATTATCGGAATCATCTATTACTTTAAAGTTAGGATCAAAATACTTATCAAATTCTACATCCTGAGATTTAAGTCTATCAGGAACTAGTTTATCTGCTACTAGTTTCTCTGCTACTAATCTCTCAGCTTCAAGTATTTCGTTCTCTTTAATTTCTGAATCTCTATATAGCGAATCTTCATATTCATCTCTTAGCTTTTTTGAATACTCTCTTGTGGAGATTTTAGATTTATTATCAGTTCGATTTACATTGGCTTTTTCATTAGAAATATCTTTATTCTTAAAAAATTCTTTATTATTAAGCATTTTTTCAAAATCTTTTAGTTTTCTACTATTTTGTTTTTTTACCTGTTTACTTAACCTTTTGATAACACTAACAAATATACCAACGACAATCCATATCCATAAAACTCCAATAACTCCAAAAAAGGCTTCAAAAGGAATTCTCATAAAATCACCTACTATTTATCATAAGAATCTTTTTTGTCTGTTTTAGATATTGATTCTCTCATCTGAGTATCAGCTTTAATATTATTCATATTATAATAATCCATAACACCTAGCTTGCCACTTTCTAAAGCTTCTGCTAACGCTAGAGGCACTTTAGATTCAGCTTCCACTACTTTAGACTGCATTTCTACTACTTGAGCACGCATTTCTTGTTCGCGTGCAAGAGCCATAGCACGTCTTTCAGACGCTTTAGCTTCAGCGATCTTCTTATCAGCTTCAGCTTGGTCAGCTTGAAGTTTGGCACCAATATTTCTAGCTACGTCAATATCAGCAATATCAATAGATAAAATTTCAAATGCAGTACCAGAGTCTAGACCTTTATCTAAAACCAGTTTAGAAATGTTATCAGGATCTTCTAAAACCATTTTATAAGAAGATGAAGAACCTACAACAGTAACGATACCTTCACCTACTCTGGCTATAATTGTACCTTCTCCAGCACCACCGACAAGTCTTTCGATATTAGCTCTAACAGTAACTTTAGCCTTTACAACTACCTCAATACCATCTTGTGCTACTGCTGAAATATTTGGTGTTTCTATAACTTTAGGGTTAACAGAAACTTGAACTGCTTCCAAAACGTTTCTACCAGCAAGATCTATAGCTGCTGCTCTTTCAAATCTTAGAGGGATATTAGCCCTTTGAGCTGCAATAAGCGCATCAACAAGTGTATCTACATTACCACCAGCTAAATAGTGAGCTTCAAGCTCCTCCATATCAATATCTACTCCAGCTTTAGTAGCCTTAATCATTGGATTTACAATTCTGCTAGGTCTTACTCTTCTTAGCTTCATTCCAATTAAGTTAGAAAGTTTAATTCTAACGCCTGAAAAATATGCCGTAATCCATAGTCCAACCGGAAAAAATGAAAAGAATAAAATTAAGACTAAAATTAAAACAATAACTAAAATATTAAACCCCATTTGAAACCTCCCTTACGATAATTTCATTTCCCTTTTTATTAACTACCTCTACAGTTTTATCTTTATCAATAAAACTTCCAACAGATTTTGCATCATATAATTTATTATCTATAATTACATATCCAGATGGCCTTAAAACTGAATTAGTGATGCCAATATCTCCAATAGAGGCATCTACGTTCGTACCAGTATTATCAGATACTTGGTTTAAAAGTCTAAAAATCTCAAAAGTACGAGTTTCTATCCCTAGTTTTATAACTAAATAAATAGTAATTAATGTAACGAAAAATGATATTAAAACTGCCGTGATACCGTCTGAAAAAGAATTCATAGAAGTGGAAAATCCAATCATAATAAATATTATCCCACTTATACCAGGCAGACCAAACCCCGGAACGACAACCTCAATACCTATTAAAATAGCCCCTACTACTGTCATTATCAGTGAGAAAATAGTAGCATTTCCAGCGTAAATTGTACCTAAGAAAAACATCACAATACTTGTAATACCTATAACGCCTAAAAAAGTAAACCCAGGTAGTAGTATCTCAAGTACTAAACATACTAATCCAAGCGTTATTAAAATTGTACCAACCTTTGAGCTAGCTGCAAAGTTACCTAAGGAATCAATATAACCCCTTCCAGTTTCTGGAGCAGTTAGAGAAATATAAGTTAGCACAGAAAGAGAAATCAATATAGCAAATATGACAAATATTTTTCTCAGTTTCTTTTTATCTTTCAATTAAATATCACCTTCCTTTCTAATAATATAATACCCTAAAAATTAATTTTTACAAAATATTTTATTTAAATAATTAATTTAAAAGTAAATATTAACAATAATTAATTTTAGATTAGTTACTTAAAGCCAAAAAATTTATACTTAATTTAAAAATATTTATGTTTTAAAAAATAATAAATTGGTTTATATTATGAATATAAAGGATGAGTTATAATTATGACTAAAAAAGCTGCAATAATATTTAACCCAAGTTCTGGAAAAGAACGCTCAGATTATTATAAAGATATAATTTTACAAAAAATAAAACATGAGTTTGAAGATGTAGTAATAAAAGAAACTCAAGGAAAAAATGATGCTACCGAGTTTTCTAAAGAGTTTACTGATAATTTTTATGACTCAATTTTTGTTGTTGGTGGCGATGGAACTTTTAATGAAGCTATAAAAGGCATTCTTATTTCAAAAAATAGTAAAAAACCTAAAGTAGGTCTTATCCCTGGAGGTACTGGAAATATATTTTGTTCAGTATTAGGATTTTCAAGATTTGCAAGACTCGCTGTAGACCAAATCGATCTAAACCATACAAAACTATTAGATGTAGGTTGTGTAAATAAAGATAATTTTAATATGATGTACTCTATCGGTGATGTACCTGAATCTATACATAATGTCAGCATTGAAGATAAGACTAGTTTATCGATGATAGCATATGTAAAAAGTATGCTAAGAGGCGCTGCAAAAAATAATCTTTATGATTTAAGGATTTATCTAGATGACAAAATATATTCTGGGAATTTCTCTCATGTAGTTATAATGACCTCACAAGTTTTAGAGAGATTTTCTCCAGTTGATATACATGAAAAATCAAATAGTGGATTTCTACATGTGTTTATGTTAAAAGAAACAGACTTTTATCAAAAAGCGGCTCTATTACCTGATATTATGCTAAGTCGTGTAGAGTATAATGAAAATATTATATATGAAAGATCGAAAAATATAGAAATCTATTCGTTAGAAGAAAATATTCAAACTGATATAGATGGAGATAACGCAGGTTCTCTTCCATCTAAGCTTCACATAATAGAAGATGCGATAGAAGTTTACAAACCAAAAAATTTTACTTTAATATAAATAATTAAAAAATCTCGTGAAAAATAGATTCTCACGAGATTTATTTTTATTTTGAAGTATAATTTGGTGATTCACGAGTAATAGTAATATCGTGTGGATGGTTTTCTTGTAAAGTCGCATTGGAAATTTTTATAAAAGTAGCTTTTTCATAAAGTTCATCAATATTAGCTGCACCTACATATCCCATACCAGATTTTAGACCGCCCATTAGCTGATAAATTACATCTTCAGCGCGTCCTTTAGAAGCAACACGTCCTTCTACTCCTTCAGGTACATATTTTGAATTCTTTTCTTGGAAATATCTGTCAGAACTACCTTGGTCCATAGCACCAAGAGAACCCATTCCGCGATATGTCTTAAATTTTCTACCTTCCACAATTATCTCTTCACCTGGCGCTTCATCAGTACCAGCAAGTAATGATCCAACCATTACCACATTAGCTCCAGCACCTAGAGCCTTAGTAAGATCACCAGAATATTTAATCCCACCATCTGCTATAATAGGTACTCCTAATTCTCTAGCTACTTTATTACACTCTATAACTGCAGTAAGCTGAGGAGAACCTATACCAGTTACTACTCTAGTAGTACAAATCGAACCTGGCCCGATACCCACTTTTACACAATCTGCTCCAGCTTCAATTAATGCTCGAGTAGCTTCTCCAGTAGCTACATTTCCAGCGATAAGTTGTAAATCAGGGAAGTTTTCTTTAATAAGTTTTACATGATTTATTACATTTTGAGAATGTCCATGAGCTGTATCTATTACTACTACATCTACAGATGCTTCTACTAGCGCTTTAATTCTATCTAGGATATCTGGAGTAACTCCTACCGCAGCACCTACTAAAAGTCTACCACCTCCATCACGAGCAGAGTTTGGATATTTTTCCATTTTCTCCATATCTTTTATTGTAATAAGACCTTTTAGATAATTTTCATCATCAACTAATGGAAGTTTTTCGATTTTATATTTTCTCATAACTAAAAGAGCATCTTCCATGCTTATTCCCTCTTTTCCAGTTATAAGATTTTCTTTAGTCATTACATCATCAATTTTTTGATCAAAATCACTTTCAAATCTGATATCTCTATTAGTGATAATTCCCTCTAATTTTCCATTATCATCAACAATAGGTACTCCTGAAATTTTATAATGACCCATTAATTCATCAGCATCTCTTACAGTATTTTCCTTTTTTAAATAAAATGGATCAGTTATAACTCCATGTTCTGAACGCTTAACTTTATCTATCTCTTTAGCTTGTTTTTCAATAGACATATTTTTATGGATTATACCAATCCCACCTTGTCTAGCAATAGCAATAGCTAACTCACTTTCCGTTACCGTATCCATTCCAGCACTCATAAGCGGAATATTTAAACTAATTTTATTAGTAAGTTTAGTTTTTAACTCTACTTCTCTAGGGATTACATTAGATGGACCTGGTAAAAGTAGTACATCATCAAAAGTTAAACCTTCTCCAAAGAATTTCATTTAATACCTCCAAATTTAATGTTTGCTATATATTATAGTAAACTTTTAAGATTAATACCATATTTATTTACATATTATAGTTAGTTTTTTTAAATCTAATTAAATATAAGTAAAAACTCAGATATTTCTACCTGAGTTTAAAATTAGTTTGTTATTTCTACTGGTTTTTCTTCTTGATTATTTGGCTTATCGTTAGGATTATCATGCTGTGATTGGTTAGGATTTTCTTTTTTAGAGTTTTCATCTTCATCATCAGTTGTATTTTGAGGCTTTTGTGTTACCTTCATAACTAATTGGTTAGGTCTAACCGCACTAATCTTAACACCTTCATGTTCATCAAAATTTAGTTTTACATTGTGTGTTCCTATAGGAAGATTAGAAACATCTACAAACTTAGTAATATTATCTGTATTTATCTCATCATTATCTAAAACCGCGACAGCCTTAGCATTTTCTATTCCGACAAACTCATAATTATAATCTTCATTTTTATTTCTAAGCTCTATATCTGATAC
>JASBZD010000004.1 GCA_029983595.1 Peptoniphilaceae bacterium | reverse complement strand
GATAGTGGCTCTATCCTTATAGATGGTAAAGAAGTGGATATAACTGATACGACAGTAGCTAAAGAACTGGGTATAAGCTTTATCCACCAAGAGTTAAGTGACTGGCCAGAGCTTTCTGTCATGGAAAATATCTTTATGAATAATGAAATCACTAATGGTATTTTTCTTGATAAAAAAGCTATGAGACAAAAAACTATAGATTTACTAGGTAGATTTAATCTAAATATAGACCCAGATACTAAAGTATCTAATTTATCAGTAGGCCAAAGACAGATGATGGAAATAGCTAAGGCCAATCTTAATAAAGTAAATGTCCTTATTTTAGATGAACCGACTAGTGCCCTAACTAATAATGAAATAGATAAGCTATTTGCGCTTATGAAAAAACTAAACGAAGAAGGCGTATCTATGATTTATATCTCCCACAGGATGGAGGAAATCTTTTCTCAAACTCATAAGATAACAGTAATGCGTGATGGAAAATCCGTTGCAAATCTAGATACAGATTCTACAAGTGAGATAGAAGTAGTAAACCATATGGTAGGTAGAGATATTGGTGATTTTTATCCAGATATGGACGCAGAAGTAACAGATGTAAAGTTAGAATTAAAAAACTTCTCATCAAAAGATTTATTTCACGATATAAATATCACAGCCAAAAAAGGCGAAGTGCTAGGTATATCAGGGCTAATGGGAGCAGGCAGAACAGAGATTATGCGCTCGCTTTTTGGACTGGACTCGAAAGATAGCGGAGAAATATATATAGATGGCAAAAAGGTAGAAATAACAAAACCTATAGATGCTATAAAAAATAAAATAAGTTTTGTAACAGAAAATAGACAAGAAGAAGGGCTAGTCCTTGATGAAAGTATTAGAGAAAATATATCTCTTCTAAATTTTAACAAATTTACCGATAAAGTCTTTATTGATAAAAAAAGAGAAAGAGAACTATCTGATAATCTAATTGATAGTTTTAGAATTAAAACTATGTCTGGTGATACATTAGTGCGTGATCTATCTGGAGGTAACCAACAAAAAGTAGTATTTGCAAAATGGTATGCTATAGATCCAGAAATTTTAATTCTAGATGAACCCACAAAAGGTGTAGATGTCGGTGCAAAAAGTGAAATCTATGACCTTATTAAAAACCTAACACACCAAGGAGTATGTGTTATATTAATATCAAGTGACCTTCCAGAACTTCTTAGCCTATCAGATAGGATTTATGTAGTTCATGAGGGAAAAATAAATGGTGAGCTACTTAGAGAAGAAGCAAACCAAGAAAAAATTATGACCCTTGCTACAGGAGGTAAACTATGAGTGACTTTAAGGGAAAACTAAAAAATAATCAAAATCTGGGCACACTTATTGCCCTAATTATACTTATACTATTTGTAAGTGTAATGAACCCCACATTTTTACAACCAACTAACCTTTTAAACCTCCTAAGACAGCTTATAATAAATGGTTTTATAGCGTTAGGTATGACATTTGTAATCCTAACAGGCGGTATAGACTTGTCTGTAGGTTCAACTCTAGCCATAACCTCAGCAGTATTCGCAGGCTTATTACAATCTGGAATGAATACTTTGGTGGCAATCGTAATAGCTATTATTCTAGGCTTATTTCTTGGACTAGTTAATGGTTTACTAATTACTAAAGGTAAACTTGCTCCTTTTATAGTAACACTAGCCACAATGACTATATATCGCGGTCTTACACTAGTTTATACAGAAGGTAGACCTATAGCTGGACCTAAAGATAACTTCTTTTTCCAATTTTTAGGAAAAGGCGTATTTTTAGGCATACCATTTCCAGTTATACTTTTTGCTATAGTATTTTTAATTTTATGGGTGATTTTAAATAAAACACCATATGGTAGAAAAGTATATGCTGTAGGGGGTAACTATAAAGCAAGTTATATCTCAGGTATTAATACAGATAAAGTTATGATATGGGTTTATGTTATATCAGCGCTAATGGCTGTTTTATCAGGTCTTGTGCTGACTTCTAGACTAAACTCTGCTCAACCTACTGCAGGGACAGCCTATGAAATGGATGCTATAGCTGCAGTAGTACTAGGTGGCACATCCATGTCAGGTGGAGCTGGATCATTAACTGGCACCCTACTAGGTATCCTAATCTTAGGTGTACTAAATAATGGCCTTAATTTATTGGGAGTTTCAAGTTTTTATCAACAAATTGTAAAAGGGATAGTAATACTCGTAGCAGTATTAATTGACCGTAAAAGAAATAAATAGGAGAACTTATGAAAAAATTTAGAAATATTTTATTAATGCTATTAATAGCAGTTTTTGCATTCACATCTTGTGGTGTGGAAGGTCAAAACAATGAAAAAACACAAGATAATAAACCAGAAGAATCAGCAACAACTACAGAAGGTAGCTATAAAGTAGGGGTTTCACTATCTACACTAAATAACCCATTCTTTATCTCAATAAGAGAAGGAGTTGAGGAAATAGCTAAAAATGAAAGCGTTGAAACTATTATAACTGATGCACAAAACGACTCATCTACTCAATCTAACCAAGTAGAAGATCTTATTACACAAGGTGTTGATCTAATTATTGTAAACCCAGTGGACTCAACAGCTATAGCTCCATCTATCCAAAAAGCTAATGAAGCTAATATCCCAGTTATCTGCGTTGACCGTGGATCTGACGAAGGAGAACTTTTAAGCTTTATCGCATCTAATAACATTGAAGGTGGGAAAATGGCTGGAGAATATATCCTAGAAAAAGTAGGAGAAAATGCTGAAGTTATCCAACTTGAAGGTATACCAGGAGCTAGTTCAACTCGTGAAAGAGGTCAAGGTTTTGAAGAAGCTACATCAGGAAAAATAAACCTAGTAGCTAGCCAAACAGCTAACTTTGACAGAGCTGAAGGTCTAACAGTTATGGAAAACTTACTTCAAGCTCATCCAGATGTAAAAGCTGTATTCTGCCAAAATGACGAAATGGCATTAGGTGCTAGAGAAGCTATCAAAGCTAGTGGTAAAGATATCGTAGTAGTAGGTTTTGATGGAAATGACGATGCAGTAGAAGCAGTTAAAAATGGTGAATTATCAGCTACAGTAGCTCAACAACCAAAAGAAATGGGTAAAATAGCTATGGAAACTGCTATAAAACATCTAAAAGGTGAAACTGTAGAGGCGCAAATAGACAGTCCACTTGAACTAATTAAATAATAGATATATATCTATTACTCTCAATAATTTAGCAAGCTGCAGGAATAACCTGCGGCTTTTTTAATGGGAAAATAAAAAATAGTTTAGAAACCAGGTAATAGAATTTCTAAACTATCATTTTTTTATCAAATAAATCCGATAAATATTATTATTTTTTAATTAAATCTATAAAATCTTTAACCATTGGAGCTAGATCTTTTGGAGTCCTTCCAGTTACTAGATTTCCATCTACTACAGACTCTTCATCTACCCAATTAGCTCCAGCATTTATAAGGTCAGTTTTTATATTAGAAACTGATGTAAGTTTTTTACCCTTTATATCAATTGACTCTGCTACCATCCAACCAGCGTGACAGATAGCTCCTACTGGTTTTCCAGCTTTATAAATTTCATTTACAAATTTTACAGTATTTTCGTTAACTCTCATATGGTCTGGAGAATATCCACCTGGAATAAATACAGCTGCATAGTCTTCTGGTTTAGCGCCAGTAGTGCATATATCAGACTTTCTAGAGTATCCAGCCTCTGAATAATATACTTCTTCTGGCTCAGATCCTACAAGTTCTACTTCAAATCCTTCTTCTCTAAGGCGGTGGTAAGGATATATTAATTCATCTTCATTAAAATCATCTTCTATTAAAATAGCTACTTTAGTCATCTAGTCCTCCTCTAAGGTTTCTTAAATTTTTGTGCTATTTTAAATATACCCAGATATAAGATATATAATTAGTTAGCGCGTTTTTTGGCAGCAGCTTTTATAAATCCTTTATATAATGGGTGTGGTCTATTTGGTCTATTTCTAAAAGCTGAATCAAAAGTAGTAAGAATATAATAGTCGTTATCTTTTAGCTCTAAAATCTCCACTAGATCTTCTTCATCATTATAGCCTGATACTATAAATCCAGCTTCTATAAATCTATCTAGATAATCTTTATTGAACTCTAAATTATGAATGTGACGCTCTAATACTTCGTCTTCTTCATAAAGTTCTTTCGCTAGAGTATCTTCATTTAATATTACTTTATAATTTCCAATACGTTTTTTTACCTCACCTGTTTGATTATCTTCAAAATTAGGGTCATAAATTACTGGATCTTTAGTATTAATATCGATTTCAGTAGAGTTAGCCTCTTCTAGTCCTAGAATATTTCTAGCAAATTCTACTACAGCAAGATTCATACCTAGATCTATGCCATAAAATGGAATATTTTCTTCACGAGCATATTTTGCAGCAAGAATAATGCCAGAATTTCCGCGTTTTCCAGATCCTCCTGGTATAATAATTCCATCAAAATCTTTTAAAATTTCTATATAATTCTCTTCATTTAAATCCTCACTATTTACTAGAGTTATTTCAGCATTATAGCCATTGTCATAGCCAGCATCTTTAAGAGCATTCATGACAGAAAGATAAGAGTCAGGTAAAGCCGTATATTTTCCTACTAGTCCTATAGAAAGCGGAAGATTAGCATTTTTATATCTTACTACCATCTCTTCCCATTCGTTAGAAATCTCATCATTATCTTCTAGACCTAGTTTTTTAATAATATATTTATCTAAATTTTGGCGTTTAAAAACTAGCGGAACTTCATAAATAAGTTTTACATTAGTAGACTGAATAATAGCCTCTGGTGGGATATCACAAAATAGCGAGATTTTATTTTTTGTATCCTGATCTACAATCCCCTCAGCACGCGCGATTATAATATCTGGTTTTATACCATAGCTCATAAGCTCTTTATAAGAGTGTTGTGTAGGTTTAGTCTTTAGCTCGTCTGTACCAGGAATATTTGGTACTAAGGTAGTATGTACAAACAAAACATTTCCAGAGCTATTTTCAGAGTGGATCTGACGAATAGCTTCAATAAATGGAAGTGACTCTATATCCCCTACAGTCCCACCAATTTCAGTAATAATAACATCAGCCTCAGACTCTTTAGCCGCCTCATATACACCCTTTTTTATCTCATCAGTAACATGAGGTATAACCTGAACAGTTCCGCCATTATAGTCGCCACGTTTTTCTTTTCTTAAAACTGAATCATAAATTCTACCTGATGTAACAGTAGATTTTTTAGTAAGTTCTACATCTATAAATCTCTCATAATGGCCTAAATCTAGATCAGCCTTAGCACCATCACGAGTTACAAAAACCTCACCATGTTGGTATGGACTTAAAAGACCGGGATCAGTATTTAGATATGGGTCAAATTTTTGCATAAAAACGGAATAACCTCTATCGATTAAAAGTCTGCCAATACTAGCAGAACATATTCCCTTTCCTATACCACTAACTACTCCGCCTGTAACAAATATATATTTTGTCATTTTCTACTCCTTAATAATTAATATTTTCATATTCTAAAAGGCTTTTTTCGTTGTGGAAAGTGTACTCAATTGGAGTAACAGTAATATATCCACGAGTTAAATAGTCTTGATCAGAATTTGGTCTAATATATTTTGGTGTTCTTTCTAATAATTTTACTATATATTTTCCTTCTTCCTCTTCTTCCATTGAAAAAGAATCATAAATTAACTCACCAAGTTCGCAAACTTTTACACCTTTAATATCGCTAGCTTTAAGTTTTGGTACATTTAGATTTAAAACGACATTAGATCCCATAACTAGATCTTTATATCTATTAAAAATCATAGGAGCTACTTTGGAAGCCACTTCATAGTCACATCCACCATCTCTAAACTCAGCACTTACAGCAACTCCGGGGATATTATATAAATTAGCCTCAGCACATACAGAAACAGTTCCAGAATATTGAACATCAGCTCCAGAGTTATATCCCTTATTAATTCCAGAAAATACTACATCAATATCCTTATATAATAGCTCAAAAGCCACACGAATACAGTCTGCTGGAGTACCAGTAAGGCTATATGCAGTATTTTTTACTCCTTCTAGATTTACTTTTTCTAAAACTAAATCCTTCTTTATTGAAATAGAGTGACTTGACGCAGATCTCTCTCTATCTGGAGCCACAATATATACATCGTGTTCTTTTTGTAATTCTATAGCTAACAGTCTTAAGCCCTCCGACATAATACCGTCATCATTTGAAAGTAGTATTTTCATTTTTCCTCCTTAAGGTCATATAACTTCGAAGTCTCAAATCTAGGAGCCACTTCTAGTTTTACAGAACCAATATCTAGTTCTCCACCTTTATTTTCTAAAGTCCTTCTCGCCTGATTATAAGCAATCTCCGGCGTATTATTATCTATCGAAAGATGAGAAAGAATATAAATCTCTCCCTCTTTTTTAATTATCTCTTCTAGTACCTCAGACGTGTTATCATTAGATAAATGTCCCTTAGTCGATAAAATACGCTGCTTTAAAGGCCAGGTATATCGTCCAGTTTTAAGCATATTTATATCATGGTTAGATTCAAGAAAATATAAATTACTATCTCTTATCATATCAAGCATCTGAGTATTTATATATCCAGTATCTGTAACTACTGATATCTTCTCATTTTCAGTTCTTAAAACAAATCCGTTGGGGTTAGCTGCATCGTGAAAAATCGGCACAGGCGTAATAAAAATATCCCTAAAATAAAAACTAGACTCCTTATAAAACTCTCGTCTATTTATTGGGTCTATATTTTTAATTTTATCCTCCATAGCTATCCATGTTTCGCCATTTGCATAAATGGGGATATTAAAACGCCTAGATAATATTCCAGCACCTGAAATATGGTCTGTATGCTCGTGGGTAATAAAAATAGCATCTATTTCTCTAATATCTACCCCAATACTCTCAAGCATATTTTTAGTACGTTTTCCATTAAGTCCAGCATCTATTAAAATTTTAGTGTCCTTATACTCTACATACTGACAGTTTCCACTACTGCCACTAGAAAGTGAACAAAACTTGATATTTACACATCCTTTTTAAAATAAACACATATTTATTATACAACAATTAAGGCTATTTATGAATAATTTATATATGCGCATTAATAAAATCTAACAATTAAAAAAAGTGGCACTTTTCATGCCACATAAATTATATTTTTTATTTATCTCTTTCTTCAATTAAATCATTTAAAGTTTTCCAAGAAAGTAGTGCACATTTTACTCTCTGTGGCATATTTGAGATATTCTGAAAAGCTACTGCATCGCCGATTTTTTCTAAATCGTCTTCTAAAATGTCTTCTCTTTTTATCATACCAATATAGATTTCACACATTTCTTTAGCTTCTTCTAGAGTTTTACCTTTTATCTCATCGCACATTACTGAAGTAGCTGCTTGAGAAATCGCACATCCTGCTCCAGTAAATGCCGCATCAGTTATTATATCTCCATCTAGTTTTACTTGAAGCTCTATCTCATCTCCACAGCTAGGGTTATGTCCAGGTTCTACTATATCCGGATTCTCAAGTTCTCTTTTATTATCCTGATTTCTAGAGTTTTCTAAAATTATTTGTGAATAAATTTCTTGTAGATCCATTATAATCCCATAACCTTTCTTACGTTTTTTAATTCTCTTGCAAATATTTCTGCTTCTTCTTTAGTATTATAGATCCCAAACGAAGCTCTAGCTGTAGCATTTATATCTAGATAAGTATGAAGTGGCATAGCGCAGTGATGGCCACTACGTACTGCTACCCCTTTAGAATCTAGAATAGTCGCCACATCGTGTGGATGGATATCTGTAAAGGTAAAAGATAAACTAGATCCAGTTGGTCTATCAGTAGGGAAAAATATTTTTAAATTCTCTATATCTTTAATAAGTTCATAAGCATATTTAGTAAGCTCATGCTCATAATTAAATATTTCTTCCATTCCTATATCTTCTAGATAATCAATAGCAGCAGATAATCCTATAACTCCGCCTACATTTTGTGTACCCGCTTCAAATTTTATAGGTGGTTTTGCAAATGTAGAATGATCTTCATAGACATATTCTATCATATCTCCACCTAAATTAAATGGCACCATTTCATCTAATAATTCATATTTTGCATATAAAATCCCAATACCTAGTGGAGCTAGCATTTTATGACCTGAAAAAGAGTAGGCATCACAGTCTAATTCTGATACATCAATCTTCATATGAGGAGCTAGTTGTGCAGCATCTATAAACGCTTTAGCTCCTACTTCGTGTGCCTTTTCTACTACAGTTTTAATATCAATAATTTCACTAGTTACATTACTAGTACCAGTTACTGAAACTATTTTTGTATTTTCATTTATTTTAGAATATAAATCATCATAATCTAGAGAATAATCATCATTTAGGTAGGCATAAACTAGTTTTGCACCAGTTTTTTCAGCTACCCTCTGCCATGGCACAATATTGGCATGGTGTTCTAAAATAGTAATTAGGATTTCATCGCCTTTTTCTAATTTTTCCATAGCATATGAATACGCTAATATATTCATAGATTCTGTAGCATTTTTTGTAAATACTACTTCTTCACGGCGTTTAGCTCCTAAAAATTTCTGGATTCTATCACGGCTACTTTCATATTCTTCAGTCGCCTTCCATCCTAGGTAGTGCGCTCCCCTATGTGGGTTTGCATTTTCATAGTTATAATATTTTACTACTCTATCTAGAATTTGAATAGGTTTTTGGCTAGTAGCAGTAGTATCTAGATATATAACATCTTTTCCTACCTTTTCTCCATCTAAATATAAAAAATCTTTTCTAATTTTTTCTACGTCAAATTTATCAAGACTCATTATTAAACCCTTTCGTTCATATGAGATACTTTTTCTTTAAGCTCTAATCTTAAATCAGAATCCTCTACCATATCTAAAGTAGGGGTAAATGAAGCTTCTAGCATCATAGACTGAGCAGTCTTTTTATCAAAACCACGGCTCATTATATAAAATAACATTTCACGATTTAGTCTACCTATACTAGCTGCGTGGTTGCCTTTTACATTTTTTTCTTCAGTAAGAAGTATAGGTGCAGATTTATTTACTACATCATTAGATAACATCATAGAATAATCGCCAATTTTTCCATCAGCTTCTTCACATCCGCGTTTAAGATCTACGATTCCTCTAAAGTTTTTAACAGCCTTATCTTTTAGAGCACCATTAAACATAGCTAAAGAATCAGTTTTTACGCCATTATGTTCATTAACTGCTAAAATATCTAAAAACTCTTCTTCAGCTTTAAAATAAACTCCATTTTGAACTAATTTAGCATTTTCTCCATCTAAAAAGTTTTTAATATTTACTATCGATTTTTTAGCCCCAAGCTCAATAAATCCTAGCTCTAGATTAGCATTTTTTCCTATAATCGAAGCTATTGACTGAATATTTTTTGATTTATCTTTAAGATTTACAATAACTACTAATTTAAGATACGCATTTTCCTCTACATTAGCTCTGATTAATGAGTTTATATAAGTTTTATCATCTGTATCTTCAGTAAAATTTATTAATATTGAAGAAGATGATCCTTCTTTAGCGTGAATATCAATTTTTGAAACTAGGTTATTATACTCGTTATCAAGTTTTAAATTAATTATCTTGCTATCAGTTACTCCATCTAACTCAAAAAATTTATTAAAATTTCTATATGCGCTATTTTCTTCTAGCACTTCTTTAGATACGCCATAGTCTTTAGAAGAAAAGGCTATACGCATATCATCAGAATTTATATCTTCATAATCTAGATTAAAGCTATCTTTTCTAGTTTTTTCTAATTCTAGCTCTACCGAATTAAGTTTTAAATAATTCCAAGTAGGCTCTCTCATTATATTAGCTCTAATATCCATTAACCATTCGCTCCTTCAAGTTCCATATCGATAAGTCTATTCATCTCAACTGCATATTCTACAGGTAGCTCTTTAGAAATCGGCTCAGCAAATCCACGCACTATAATAGATTTAGCCTCATCTTCAGGGATACCTCTGCTCATTAGATAGAAAATCATACCCTCATCAATCGAACCAATCTTAGCCTCGTGGCCACAGTCTACATCGTCATTTCTTATATCTAAAACTGGAATCGTATCAGACTTTGATTCTTTAGAAATCATTAAGTTTTCACAGTCTACTGTAGATTTTGAACCAGCAGTATCAGGCCCCATCCTTACTAGTGATCTAGTCATACTCTTTCCAGTACCTTGAGTAATAGATTTTGTAAGAGCTGTCGAGAAAGTATTAGGAGCAAGATGGATCATAGAACAACCATTATCTATATTTTGACCATCTGAAGCATAAGTTATACCAGTATATTCAGCACGAGCGCCTTCTCCCATTAGGACAGAAGTAGGATATAACATAGATACTTTAGATCCAAAAGATCCCGAAACCCATATTACGTTTCCGCCTTCTTCTACGAGTGCACGTTTTGTGTTTAGATTATACATATTTCTTGACCAGTTTTCTATTGTAGAAAATCTTACTTCTGCATTTTTTCCTACAAAAATCTCTACAGAACCGGCATGAAGGTTTACTACATTATATCTAGGCGCCGAACAACCTTCTATAAAATGAACTTTTGCACCTTCTTCGGCAATAATCATAGTATGCTCAAACTGACCAGCTCCCGGAGCGTTAAGTCTATAATAAGATTGAAGCGGAATATCCACATCTACTCCCTTAGGGACATAAATTAAAGATCCCCCAGACCATACAGCACCATGTAATGCAGCATATTTGTGTAAAGTCGGAGGTATAGATCTTTGGAAATATTTTTTAACTATATCTTCATGCTCTCTTACAGCAGTGTCAAAATCAGTAAAAATTACGCCTTGATCTGATAAATGTTTTTGGATAGAGTGATAGACCTCTTCAGAGTCATATTGAGCTCCTACCCCAGCTAGATATTCTTTTTCTGCCTGAGGAATACCTAGTCTATCAAAAGTATCTTTTATATCATCAGGAAGTGATTCCCAGTTGGATTTTTTATCAGTCTTAGGTTTTACATAAATAGTAATATCTTCTAGATTAAGTTCAGATAAATCAGGACCCCAGCTAGGGTTTGGAGTCTGTTCAAACACAGCTAAAGACTTTAGACGTCTTTCTAGCATCCATAAAGGCTCGCCTTTTTTTCTGAAATCTCTCTTACAATATCAGCATTTAGACCTTTATCAGTTTTATCAGAATATTCAAATTCATTGAAAAAATCATAAAACCCACGGTCTATATCTTTTACTTCAAAAATATCGTCACTCATTTATTCACCTATCCATTCATATCCTTCTAAAGCGATTTTATCCATTAGAGAAGCATCGCCAGTCTCAAGGATTTTTCCATCTTTAATGATATGAACATAATCTACATCAATATTTTTTAATAACTCTTGGGAATGGTGAGTAATAATAATTAACGCATTATCATCAGATATAAATTCTTTTATACCTTTAGCCACAATTCTTACAGCATCAACATCTAGCCCAGAGTCAGTTTCATCTAGCATAGCAAGTTTTGGGTTAGTGATTTTCATCTGTAAAATTTCAGTCTTTTTACGCTCCCCACCAGAAAACCCTACGTTAGTATATCTATCAGCATAATCTTCAGATAATTCTAACTTTTCCATCTCTGAAGATAACTCTTTATTAAATTTTAAGATAGAAGCTTTTTCACCAGTAAGCTGTTCGCGAGAAATTCTTAAAAAATCACGAAGCTTTACGCCAGGGATTTCGTCAGGATATTGAAAAGACATAAATATCCCTCTCTTAGCTCTCTTATCTGGACCTTCGCTAGTTATATCATCACCTTCAAAATAAATCTTACCATCATTCACTTCATATACTGGATTTGCCATAATAGTATTCATTAAAGTAGACTTACCAGACCCATTAGTCCCCATAACTACGTGGACTTCTCCAGGATTTATAGATAAGTTAACACCTTTTAAGATTTGTTTACCTTCTACGCTTACGTGAAGATCTTCAACTTTTAGTAATTTTGACATTTCATACCTCTTTATCTATATTTAATTTAAAAATTAATTCATACTAAATTACTATACTTACTAGACAAGTATAACATTTTATATTGACTATTTCAATCTTATAAAATTACTAGGAATTAAATCCAATCTAATTTTTAATAAAATAAAATTTGAAACCAAAAAAGAGCAAATATTGAATTTGCCCTTTTTAAATACCCAGTTTAGATAAAATCATTCTTAAAATCTTCTATTAGTTATATAAGCTTCTTGGCCCAAACTTAATCTGCGCTTCAGAAACTGGTTGAGATTTTGGCTCGCCATAAACTAATAAAGACTGCATAATTATTTTAGATACCTCAGCACGAGTTATATCGTTATCTGGTCTAAAAGTCCCATCTGGCATACCTGATATTACGCCATCTCTAAGCAATGTGCCTGCATATCCTCTTTGAGTTTTAGAAAGTCCTCTAGAATCAGAAAAATTTAAAGCACTTTCGTTCTCTGGAAGATTATAAATAATTCCAATAATTTCAACTACTTCTTTTCTAGTAATATTTTGATTAGGATTTAGTCTGCCAGTAGTAGGAGTAATAAATCCAGCCTTTATGCCTTTTGCTACATCATCATAATACCAATCACCTTTAGAAACATCCTCAAATGTAACTTTATAGTTTTTAGTATTTCCCATTAGTTTATTAATAGTCGCATAAAATTCAGCTCTAGTCATGTTATTATCAGGTTTAAAAGTACCATCTTCATAGCCATGTAACACATTTCTGTTAGATAGAGCTGTAATATAATTATTAGCCCAGTGAGAATTTATATCACTAAGCGCTTTAGAATTTTTAGGACTTATAGCTACAGTTAGAATTAAGCAAAAAACCAAAGGCAATTTTTTGATATTTTTCATAAATCATCACCTTTGTATTTTATTTTCTATATATATTATATCCATGAGCTATCTTTAATAGTTTACGTTTATATTACATATTAAAGTTTTCACATCTTTTTTACATTAAACTCAGACTAATATTACAAAATGAAATATTTCATTTATAAATTCGTGTTAATATTTAATAGTTACAAAAAAGTAACAATTTAGTTACTAATAGTTACAAGGGGGAAAGATGAAAAAATTACTTAAAAGCTCATTAGTAGCTTTAATTTTAGTTATCCAACTATTTAATATTCCCGCTAAAGCTTCAAACGACGTCTCATTATGGATTAATGGAAAATATGTAAAATCTGATGTTAGTCCAATAGTAGAAAATAATAGAACCCTAGTGCCAATTAGAGTTTTATCAGAATCTCTAGGTTATAAGGTAGAATGGGATCCTAAATATAATAATATTACAGTAGTAAAATTTAATGAGTCTCAAAAGACTTTCACGAATTTATTTGTATTAACAATAGATAGTAACACTGTCCTAAATTTTAAGGCAGATAATCTAAATACACTTTTTATAAACCCAGGAAGTAGCGATAACTTTAATGGGATAGTAAAAAATAGTGCACAAAAAATCGAGATGGACGTAACACCTAAAATAGTAAATAACAGGACTTATGTTCCTGTGAGAGTCATATCAGAGCTAATGGGCGAAAAAGTAGAATGGGATAACAAATCTAACACAGTCGTAGTTGGAAATTATGTAGACTACGCATCACAAAAAATAGCGAGTAGATAATACTCGCTATTTTTTTAATGAGTTGCCCCACCAGTTATATTTAAGTCCTTTTTATCATCATATTTTACAATAGCTCTAATCGCAGCATTTAGACCTTTTACAATATCTTCTAAACTCATAGAAGAAGTATTCTTTTTATCTAGTACCTGTTCTGGTAAGAAAGGAACATGAATAAATCCAGCCTTAATATTTCCATATTTTTCTGCTAGATAAAGATCTTGGTACATAATATGGTTACATACGAAAGTACCAGCAGAATTAGAAACACTAGCAGGAATACCTTCAGCTTTAATTTCTTCTACGATTGCCTTAATCGGAATAGATGCAAAATAAGCAGCCTCGCCATCTTCTCTGATCTTAGTATCGATAGGTTGGTTTCCTTCGTTGTCAGCAATTCTAGCATCATCTTCATTTATAGCAACTCTCTCTACAGTAATATCATATCTTCCGCCAGCTTGACCTACAGATAAGATTACATCTGGGTTTACTTCTTTAATTTTTTCTTCTACTACATCAGCAGATTTATTAAATACTGTAGGGATTTCTAGTTTTATAATTTCAGCTCCCTCAATATTTTCATCAATTCTTTTAACTGCCTCTATAGCAGGGTTAGTTTTTTCTCCACCAAATGGATCAAAACCAGTAACTAATATTTTCATAAATTTCACTCCTTAAAATGCCCAATATCTCATAAGAAGAATATGAGCTATTATCATAATAATAGCAAATGGGGCTTGTTCTTTAATTACACCATTCTTATCACTCATATTTAATACCCCAATAGGTAGGATATTAAAATTACCAGCCATAGGAGTTAAAAGAGTACCGCAATATCCAGCAGTCATAGCCAACGCTCCAGCTATTGCAGGATCTCCACCTTGGGCCATAACGAAAGGCACACCAATTCCGGCAGTAATTACAGTAAATGCAGCAAAAGCATTTCCCATAATAGCAGTAAAAATAACCATTCCTAATACATATGCAATAGAACCAGACATAGGAGAAACTGTAGGTATAACGCCTTTAATAATTCCAGCGATAACCTCTCCTACTCCAGCAGCAGTAAATATAGCCCCTAGAGCCCCTAAAAGTTGTGGTAAAATCGAGATCGCCCCAACTTGTTGGACTAATCTGTCTGACTGTTTCATCATCTCAGAAACGCCGCTTTTAGTCATAATCATAGCGACAATAACCCCGATAATAGCAGTAAATCCTAAGATAGAAGAACCAGACTCAGGAATAAGTTTTGCAAATACAATAGCTAAAACAGCCATTAAAATAACTGGGATAAATATCTTATTTCCTAATCTATTTGAGCCATCTATCGAATCTTTTTCATCATTTTCTACAGAGCCTATAACTACTATTCCATTAATTAAAGATAAAATACCAATAATAACAACTAAAATACCGGCAATCATCGGCGGAATTAATTTACCAAAAGCAAATAAAACACCTAAAATAACCCAGAATATAATAGTAGTAATTCTCTTAGGATCGTTGTCTCTTATTCTTAGGACTCTAAAAGCAGTATAAAAAAACTGGATTCCCATAACAATAAAGATAAACTCCATAAATTTTGGGAAAAATTCTGCAGCAGGCATTCCAAAAATATTCATTATTTAGCCCTCCTAATTTTTCTATCACCTAAAATATAAATAATAACCCCTAACACTAGACATATAAAAGCTATAGGTAAAGAATTTGCAGCAATCTCTGCATTAGTAACTTCATAACCTAAAGTCTCCATTTGACCTACGATTAATAAAACCCCACTTGCTCCAACAAACGTATTTTGTGCAAAGAAGTTAGCATAATTTTCTACAGCTGCAGCTCTAGCTTTTAGTTTTTCTCTCTCATCTTCAGAAATTGAGCCATTAAATTTTTCATAAGAAGCTTCAGCCATTGGATATAAAATAGGTCTTATAAACTGAATAAGCCCACCTATTCTCATAGCTAAGAACCCAGCGATTTCTCTAAATAAAAGATATGCACTAAAAAGTAATCCAGGAGATAAATTATCTCTTTTCTTAACTATCTTTTCAGCAGAATGTCTTAGACCATACTTCTCCGAAAGCCCGATAACAGGCAGAGTAATTATAAATAAGCTGACAATTCTCTGTTTAATAAAATTCTCCCCAAGAATTGTTAAAAATTCTGGAACAGAGATTCCCGCCACTAAGGCAGTGATAAATCCTGATAATATAACTGTAAATATAACATTTAATTTAAATACAAAGCCTAATACAATTATCAGAATACCAATAAGTTTTAAATATTCCATACTTACCTCCAATATTTTTTAGATATAAACCTATTCTCTATATGATATTAAAAATTAACAAACTTGTAAATAAACTAAGTCGTAAAAAATACTTTAAAAATATAGAAAATCCATAATATTTCTTTTATCTAAATCAAAAAACCCCGAAAATTTAATTTCGAGGTTAGATTTCTAAGTTTTATATTTAATTAAAATTCTTCTTCACCTAATGTGCCTGGTTTTGCAGCTACCCAATTTTTGTTTCCTAGAATTATTCTATTATAGATTTTATCTACTGCTACGGCTATAGCTGTATCTCCTGATACGTTTGCTGCAGTACCAAAACTATCTTGTGTTAGATATAAAGAGATAAGTAGTGATGCCATTGCACCTTCTGATGGGATTCCTACTAGTGGCAAGAATGGTAATGCTGACATTACTGCTCCTCCTGGTGCTCCTGGTGCTGCTACCATGGCGATTCCTAATACTGCGATAAATCTAAGCATTAGTCCAAAGCTATGGTCCATGTTATACATTGTAAGAATTGTAAATATACATCCTGTTAGAGTTATCATTGAACCTGGTAAGTGAACTGTAGCTCCTAATGGTACTACGAAATCACGCACTGGTTTAGATACTCCATTAAGTCTTGCACATTCGATATTTACAGGTATTGTGGCTGCTGATGACTGTGTTCCTACTGCAGTTAGATATCCTCTTACCTGGTTTTTAAGTAATGTAACTGGGTTTTTTCCAGTATATAATCCGGCTATTATATGCATTATAGCTACATAAATAAGGTGTAGAATTATTATACATATAAATATTTTCCAGAATATTGATAAAACTGCTGATACGGATCCAGTATAACTCATCTGAGCAAAGTTACCCATTATGTAGAATGGAAGTAGCGGAATTATTGCTGTCTCTAATACTTTTACAATTATGTCATTTAACTCACTGAAAATTCCATACATGTACTCACCTTTACCCTGTGAGCGTAACCAAGAAATAGATACCCCCATCATAAATGCGAATATTATCCCACTTGTTACGTCAAAAAATGGTGGAATTGGTACACTAAAAAATGGATCTAATTCTCCAGCTTTTGCAATATCCTGCACTAGATCTGGTGTAATAAAGCTAGGGAAAATATTACTAGACATTATATATGATAGTGAACCACCGATAAGTGTCGATGTATATGCTATCGCTACAGTGATACCTAGTAGCTTTCCAGCTCCCTCGCCTAGATCTGCGATCCCTTTAGTTACAAATGCTAGAATCATTAGGGGGATTATAAATTTTAAAAATGCCCCAAAAATACCAGAAAATGTAACTAATATTCTTACCACTACTAAGGGTAAGAATCTTCCAATAAGTATACCGAGTATTATACCTAATATAAGTCTCGGTATTAATCCGATTTTTTTATAAAATCCCATAAAAAAACCTCCCCCAAATATTATTAAAAGCATAATTAGAGCTTTTTAGTATTATATAATATATTTCTGTTATCGTAAATGATAATGGTTTTAAAAATTAGAGATTAATGTTTCTAATTGTTTTATGCTAATATATTCTACGTTTTTAACATTTCTATTAGTTAATGAGACTACTTTTTTATTTAAAGATATTGCAAATTCTAGTAATTCTCTATTCCTTCGATTATTCCCTGTAAATTCCGAACCAGAATCTATTATTAACTTGCTGTCTTCTATTTTTTGTTCTGCAATTTTTATTTTATCATTGCTAATATCTTTAAACGCTTCCTCTGTAATTACTTCACAAGCTAGTACTGATGCTACTACTAAGTCTATATCGTTATTAAATATTATTCCTGCATTAAATGGGATTTTTTTCTTATTTAGCTCTCTGTATATATTAACGCCACTTCCACATCCTCCAATTACAAAGACCTCTGGCGTTGTTATACATTTTTCCATTTCTATATTTCCGATCAAACTAGAGTATGAGCCTCTATTTATTTTAAATGCTGTTGTTACTGAATTATCATTTATAATTTCTTCTGGGCTTCCATAAGAGTAGTCATTACCTCCATTTATTTGTAATACTTTATCAGCAATTTTTGGGATAAGGTCTATTTCATGTAGCGATAAAATTATTGTTTTTCCCATCTGACTAGCTAATTGTCGTAATATCCCTAATATCTCTATTTTATATCTAACGTCTAAATAAGATGTGGGCTCATCTAGTATCATTACCTCTGCTTCCTGGCATATAGCTTTTGCAAGCATTACTCTCTGTTTCTGGCCATCTGATAGTTCAGAAAAATACATATTTCTTAGACTTTCTGCATTTACAATTTCTATTGCCTCATCTATTGCTTTGTAATCTTTATCTTCTAGTTTTCCCAAATAACCTGTATATGGATATCTTCCGCTTGAGATTACATCTTCAACTGTCATTAACTCAGGATTTATTCTCTCAGTTAAGACTACACTTAAATGTTTTGCTTTTTCTTTTTGATCTAAAGTATCGATGTCTTTTCCATCAATAAATATTTTTCCACCAAGTTTTTTTATATGCTCAGTTATAGTTTTTATTATAGTAGATTTACCTGAGCCGTTGGGGCCCATAAGACATAAAATCTCACCCTTTTTTAGTTCAAAATTTATATCACCTAGAATTAGTTTTTCTCCATATCCTACATCTAGTGAACTGACTTTTATTGATAATGTCATTTTTTCCTCCTAGACATTAGATATATTACTATTGGCGCCCCTATAAGAGATGTAATAACGCTTATATTTAGTTCTATCGGAGAAAATAGCGTCCTTGCAAAGTAATCTGATATTAGGCAGAATGTCGATCCAGTAATGGCTATAGCTGGCACAAGTACTTTGGGGTTGGCTGTCTTAAACGAAAGCCTAGCAAGATGTGGCACAGCTATACCCACAAATGATATAGGCCCTGCAAATGCCGTAACACATGCTGTGAGTATACTAGATAAAATAATTAGTACTACTCTAAATTTTTTTATATTTATTCCTAGACTCATAGCGTAGTTCTCTCCTAATAAAAATGCTTGGAGAGGCTTTGATATAAAATATGAGCAGATTATAGAAGGAATTATTATTATTGCTGAGACTCTTAACATATTCCAGTTAACTCCAGAAAAACTTCCCAGTCCCCACATTGCCATCCCTACTATTTTATGTTCTGCTGCAAATGTAATGAGAAAGTTAGTTATGGCGGAGGCGATATAGCCAATCATTATACCTATTACGACTAGCATCGATAAGTTTTCAGTTTTTCTAGCAAATAAAAGTACTATAAACATAGAAAGTAAACTACCTATCATTGAGGCTGTAAATAGCAGAAATAAGGAGTTTGTTTTTATGTTATTAGTAAGGTTTGTAAGTACTATTAATCCTACAAATAGCTTAGCCCCAGAGGATATACCGAGTACTGACGGCCCTACTATAGGGTTTCTAAAAAATGTCTGAAGTAAAAATCCAGAAATAGATAATGCCGCTCCATATAGCATAGCTGCCAAAATCCTCGGTATTCTGATTTTGTAGAGTATATTGTATTCTAATTTAGATAGCTCTCTATTTTTAAATAGTACCTCTACTAAATCCTTTAGTGTAAAATCAACAGATCCAGATACTAGGTTAATTATTATAGAAAAAAATAATAAAATAGCGATGATTAGAAAGGCGAATATAAATCTCCTTCTTCTAAAATCTTTATTTTTCATATTCTCACTTTATTTTTTTATAAAAAGTCATTTCATCTGGAGCTTCATCTTTTATAATTAAGTTAAGCTCTTCTATCATCTCAGCAGTTTTATCCATTGCTTGCCAGTAGTTTTCATTAGTAGTGTAAATCCTACCATCTTTTATAGCTTTTAAATCTACTAGATAATCTCCAAATGCTAAAAGGTCATCTACTGTATCTACTCTTTTTCCCATATTTTCATGAATTAATATATCTACGTTTTCTGCATTTTTATAAAACTCTTCTGGAGAAATTTTATAAGTGCCTGTGCCGCCTTCTACTATTCCTTTAAATCCATATGTCCCACCTGCCATTTCTAGCATTCTAACAGAGTAGTCCTCTTCTCTTTTTACTGTAATACCATCTTGGCTAGCTCTAAAGTTTACTATACTAGGATGCACGTTTAAGTTTTTATTTTCTTCTTCAATTTTAGCTATTCTAGAAATTTGGTCATCAAAATACGCATTTGCCGCATCTTCATCGCCTACTAAAATTCCAAAGAACTTAACCCATTCCATACGACCTCTTGGATCATCTTCGATATGCTGATAAACTGCTATATTTTTAAGACCTAACTCGTCTAATTTATCTTTCATCTTATCATCTTTTTCGCTACGACCGCCTGATGTAATAATTAAATCTGGGTTAGCTTCCTGGATTAGCTCATAGTCCACATCAAATGATTTTCCTACAAACTTTATTTTGCCCTCTTCGATTAAATCTGATACTCCATCTATATACCAGTCTTCTTTATCATTATTTACTGAACCTACTTTTTCTAGATGATCTATAGCTTTTATAAGTGCCACATGAGTAGTAGAATATGCTCCAATATTATCTACTGGATAACGCACCTCTGTTACTCCATCTAAGTTTAAAAACTCCTTGTCTTTTGGTACAAGTAAAACTAGCTCATCACCATCTAGCATATTAGCTAGGATATATCCATCTTTTAACCTAGTAAGTTTTAAAGATTTTGCGTATTCTAATTTATCTTCACTTTCAATTTCAAGTCCAGTAGTTTCGTCTATTTTTGCTTCTTTATTTTCATTATTTTTTTTATTCTCTTCTACTACTGTAGTTTCAGGAGCTTTTGGTGCTTCAGTTGGTGTTTGTCCATTCGTACATGATGAGAGTGAAATTATACATAAGCATAAAATTAAAATTAGTCTGTTATTTAGTAATTTTTTCATTATTTAATATCCATCCTATAAAAATATTCTGTTTCTGTAAGAGTGTTGTCTTTATCATGAAAAATTTCATAAAGCTCATTTATCATATCTGCTGTATAATCTGCGCTTTGGAAATAGTTTGGTTTTAAGCCCCAGACGCGGTTATCTTTAACCGCTTTTAAATCTTTCATATAATCAGCATATGCTACTAAATCATCTACAGACTTAATTTCCGCACCGCCAATAGAGTCATAAATTAAAAAGTCTGCGTTTTCTGCACCTTTATAAAACTCTTCTGCATTTAATTTTGCATTTCCATCATTTTCTGGTTCTAAATCAGCAAAGATTGTATCTGCACCAGCTATCTGAGCCATCTTCACACTATAATCGCCCGCTTTTTTTGTATAGAATAAATCTTTAAATAGGAAAGTCCATGCAAAAGTAGGTTTTTCACCATCTTCCACAGCAGTTTTCTTTTCTACTTCGTCGATTTTTGCTAGCTGTTCATCAAAATATGAAGTAGCTTTATCTAGTTTTCCCGTTAATATTCCAGCTAGTTTAACCCATTCTAGTCTAGCTCTAGGGTCTGCTTCCATATGATTTGATAAACCTAACCAATTTAGCCCAAGATCATCAAATGTCTGGATTAAAACTGGAGTTCTTTCTAAGTTTTCGTAAGTAAATAGAATTACTTCTGGATCTACTCTCTGTAGCTCTTCAGTATTTAACTCAGATTTTGAGCCTACGAATGTTATATCGCCATTCTCTACTTTTTCTTTAATCTCTGGGATTCTCCATGAGTCTGCTTTATTAGAAGTAGCTACTATAGTGTCTAGTTTGTCGATAGGTCTTAGAAGTGTCGCATCTACTGTAGAGAATATAGCTATCCTATTAACCGGTATTTGCAAAGTTAAAAGGTCTTTGTTTTCTAGCTCTACTCCTTCTGGTACGAAATATACTACTCTTCCTTCCTTGTCAATATATTTTTTTACTCCTTTTTCTAAATTATCTACACTAAAAGATTTTGCGTATCTAAGATCTAGTTTGCTTTCTATTTCTAGCCCACTATCCGCATCGACTTCTTTATTTTCTTCTTTAGTCTCTGCTACGGATTGTTCTGTAGTAGGGTTTTGAGTATTTTTAGTGTTATCTGTGCTTGTGTTGCATGAAGCTAGTAAAATACATAGTACTAACGTCATGAAAATTTTATTTTTTTTCATTTTAGCTCCTTATTTTTAAGCATTTTTTTGGCATATTCATACGAATAAGTCTTAATTATGCAGTCTAAATCTGAGTTACCATAGATTCTGCCTGCTGAGCATCCGCCACAACATAAGTTTTTTATGTCGCATTTGTTACACTTATTACTATTAGTCATTAACTGTCTAAAAACTTTAATCTCACCAATCCCTTCATTTATATTTGCTATAAAAAACTCCTCTCCCTCAGCTAATGAGGAACAAGGATAATAGTCTCCATTAGGCATAACAGCTATAGAACTATAAGTCTGAGCGTAGCAGTAATGGTTTCTTTCTATATTATTAGATAATATATAGACCATTTTAGAGAAATCTTTAAATTCTATCTGGATACCTGCACTTCTAAACAATTCTAGTTTTATCTCAATCCGCTTTAATAACTGGATTAGCTGCTCTTTATCAGCACTTTCTACATTCTTTCCTTTACTTATATTTCTTAATATATCTATAGAAATGCCTCTTATATTTCCTTTTACTAGCGCATAATCAAACAACTTATCAATATAATCTACATTTTCTTTTGTCACTACGGCATTTAGCTGAGTGTATATTCCCATCTCCGCCATTTTTGTAATATTTGCGTCTGTTATTCTAAAACTACTTTCTCCATTTTTTAGAGGTCTTAAGTTGTCATTAATCTGCATAATTCCATCTAGCGATATGGAAATCCCTATATTATATTTTTGTAAATTTTCTAGACGTTCTCTATTAAGCAATGTCCCATTAGTCTGGATATTTATTGGAGCTTCTATCCCAAGACTTTTTATATATTCTGCTATTTTAATAATGAGATCATAATTTAAAAGCGGCTCTCCGCCTGTTATCTGGATTTTAAATTTTAGGTAGTGATTATAAAACTCATCAATAGATTTTTTTGCTACACTAAAATCCATATCTGCGCCATTTTCTCTATAAGCATAGCAGTATCTGCATTTTAGATTACATTTATCTGTTACTCTTAATACCAATAGTGCCATTTATATATCCTCTAGTGTACCTTCGGCATTTAAATATATTTTTGCAATTTCATCAGCTGTCTCTTTATCCGTATCCCACATATCTCTTTTTATGGCTTCTAGAAGTCTTTCTGAAATTTGAAATACTGCTGTTTTATTTACTTGACTCATCCATTCTAGAGTCTCTTTATCAAATAAAAATCTCTCCGCTATTTTTTGATACATCCAGTCTTCGCCATTATCTGATGTAGCATCCCACCCAAACAGTACATCTACTGTTTTAGATATTTCTGACGCTCCTTTATATCCATGTTTCTTAAGACCTTCTAGCCATTTTGGATTAAGTACTTTAGAGCGCATTATGCGTGAGGTTTCTAGATTAAGATCCCTATTTTCTAAATATCTAGGATCAGCTGTATTGCCAATTGCTACATAAGGCATATCTTCGCTCTCTTTGCGGACTGCGGCGATTAGACCACCGTGGTAGTTATAAAAATCATCGGAATCTAAAAGGTCTATCTCTCTTGAAACTTCATTTTTTATAGTCATAGTCGTTCGTTTTAGGATATGTTTCATCTGTGATTTCATTTTCTCACCGTGAAGATTTCTAGAATATCCATGACTACTCCAGTCTATATAAGCATCTGCTAAGTCTTTTAAGTCTTCCCATTCTTTAGACTCAATAAGATCACTAACTCCAGCGCCATATATACCAGCCGGTGCACTATAGACCCTAGTTTTAGAGTATTCTCTTGCGCTTTTCTCGCTAATTCCCTCTTCCATGAGTTTCTCTAAATCTTTCATAACATGATATTTTATTGGATTTATTTCTTCTGGTTCATCTAAACTAATTACAGCTTCTACAGCATCGTCCATTAAGTTTATTAAATTAGGAAAGGTATCTCTAAAAAGTCCTGAAATACGCAGAGTTACATCTATTCTAGGTCTATTTAACTTTTCATACGGTATGACTTTTACTCCGGAAACTATTTCAGAATTTCCGATATATTCTGGTTCAAGCCCCATTAAATATAAAATCTCTCCTATATCTTCTCCGTATGTCTTCATTGTGTTAGTAGAATAGACTATTATACCGATACTCTCTGGGTATTCTCCTTTTTCATTTTTATAATCTCTAATCTGGATATCCCCTAGCTCTTTACCTATTTTATACGCCTGTCTAGTAGGTACAGCCTCCGGCCTTATCGAGTAAAAATTCCTACCTGTAGGTAGTAGATTGATATTGCCTCTAGTTGGGTTGCCTCCCAGAGATGGCATAATAAACTCTGACTTAAGTCCTCTACTAAACGATAATAGCTCCTCATAAGTTTTATCTAGTCTTGGAACAACTTCATTTTTTATAAATTTTAAAGATTCTTTGACTTCATATGTGTCGATAAAATCGTAGTTTTTTAAAATATCATCTAGAATTTCATAGCTAAATTCATATTCTGACCATTTATTTATTATTTCTACTGAAATCTCGGTAGATTTTTCTAATACTTCATAGTTTTGGGAATTATCTATTTTCATATCTCTTATCGAGTCTCTTATATTCTCATAAGAGTATCCTAAAGATTTTATTATGGCATCTTTTAGTCCTAGAGAACCATTTTGTCCAATCATGCTAAGTCCTCTTAAAAGTTGTAAATATCTATTGCCTTCAGGAATTTTTCCATAAATATGGAGTCCATCTCGAGTTATAGAGTTTTTTATTAGGTGAATATAATTATGAATTTTTTCTAAATCAGAATCTTCTATTTCCTTATCATCTTCTATTCCTAAATCGGATGTTATGCCTTCTTTTTTTGCTATATCAAATATATCTATTTTTATTTCTTCAATCTGGCCAGGAGAGGTTTTAGAGGCATGGTCTAGTTTTTTTAGAAGTTCCTCTATCTCCTCTAAATATTCATAAGTGCCAGATTCATCAAACGAAGGTATCATATGGCTTAGCACTGCAGAGTGAGCTCTCCTTCTCGTCTGCATACCCTCTCCTAAGATCCCTAAGTTATAGATATAAAGATGGGGGATTGAACCGATATTTATATCAGGATAAGAATCTCGGGAGAGAGCAACTTCTTTTCCAGGTAACCACTCTAAAGTGCCATGGGTGCCTATATGAATAATTGCATCAGCTTTAAATATCTCATCTATCCATTTATAAAATCCAATATATGAATGAGGCGGTGGTAGTCTAAGACTATGATAAGATTCTTCCACGTCCTCTTTTGGCGCACGCTTTGGCTGTAGACCGATAAATATATTATTATCAAGTATACCTGGTATTATCTGCTTTCCATCGATTACCATACTTTTACCTGGGATTTCTCCCCAAGTTAAAAGCATATCTTCCTTGTTAAGTGGGTCTAAATTATTAAAAATTAAGCTATATTGTTTTTTATCTAACTGAAAGACTGCATGTTCTTTTAAATTATCATCATCCTGAAATCTCCAGTCATTAGCTCCTCTTTTTATTAACTCATCTATAATTTCTTGTCCATTATGAAATGAATTATTAAGATTATAGTCGTTTTCTTTTAAAGTATTTAATAGATTAAATAGCGACTCGGGAGTATCTAATCCATGTGCTGAGCCTATCATGTCGTTTCTAGGTGGATAGTTATGTAAAATCAGCGCTATTTTTTTATCTTTATTTTCTTTATTTTTTAATATACTAAATCTATCTACAAGATCTACTAGAGTATCGATTCTATCTTCTATAGGCTTAAATATATCTACCAATACTCCATCTTTTAATGCCTTTTCTTTTGTAGCTATAGGAAGAGTGATAATTTGTCCATCCATCTCTGGTTGATATATATTTAGCGAGAGAGAAACTATATCTATTCCCTGCGGGTCTTCTTTAAAATCTTCTTCAGTAAGATATGTCGTCATCGCTTGAAATACTGGCACATTAAATTTTTCAAAAAGCGAAATCTCAAAATCTCTATTCTCACCTACATAAAAAGTAGAAAGTGAGTATCCACTTAGTGAGATTATAGAGTCTACTATGAGCTTTCCATCCTTATAAAAAAACTTATTCATAGCATCATAAACGCCCTCTCCTCTATCACGAGATAACCTGCCGTATATCGCTATAACACCTAGATTTTTTTTCTTTAATTTTTCAATAAGCATGTCGATATGAAGAGTATTACCTATACCTATGTATGAAGCATTTACGATAATACCTATATTTCTTAGGTTCTTTTTTAATAAATCTTCAATATAAAGCTCATTATCATCAACTATATGACCGTCATCATAAATTCCAATTAATTTTTTTTCGATTAGCGGATTTATTTTATAATCTTTTTTCTCAAATATATTAAATGCCAGTTTTATAAACTGCTCTGTATTAACTTTTCCGCCTTCTTGGAAATATTTATATAGATTCTGAAACTCCTCAGTAGATAAATTCATTTGAGGGATTAGTTCACTCATCTCTTCAGGAAGAGAAGTATTAATAAAAAACTTTTTAGAGCTTAGTTTTTTTAGGATTTGGTTAATTTCTCTTAAATGAGCTGAAGAACCATGAAAATGCATTATTACACCTGATGAATTATCTAGGTCTTTTATCATTTCGTCATATAAATTTGAATTTTTATTTATATCGATGAGATTAAAAATTTTAAATTCTTCGTCTTTTAATTTTAAGCTTTCTTTAGCTAGTTTTAACTCTACCCCTTTAGTATCAGGGTGCAGTATACCTACAATCATCCTAATCCTCCATTATATCTACTCTGCTTATAGTTATATCTGCAGTTTCTCTTACTATTTTCGATATCTTATCAGATTTAATATCTTCTAGTTTGTAGTAATTTGCATTTAAATATTCTGATATTTCACGTGGATATCCTAATTTTAAATAGCCTGTCTCGGTATCTATTACTAAAGATTCAATATTCTCTTCTTTTATTAAAGTAGCAATATATTTCGCATCAGAAATAGGGTCATCTTTAAATATATTTCCTACATTAGCATGACCGTCAGTAATGAGCACGAGAATAGGTATAATATCCTTGTCTTTTCTCTTTTTAGATTTAATTAACTCATAAGCTCTATAAAGCCCATCAGACAGAGGAGTTTTTCCTTTAGTTTCTAAATTTTCTAGTTCTCTTTTAGCTAAAATAGGGCTATTTGTAAATGGTAAAATTAAATCTGCATTATTTCCTGAAAAACTTATCATAGCTATCTCATCTCTTTTTATGTAAGAGTCCATAAGTAAAGATAATATGGCATTTTTAGTCTCAACCATTCTTTTTTTAGCATTCATAGATTTTGATGAATCGACTACAAACACTATGCTAGCTCCTATCCGATTTTTTCGTTTATTATTCCTTAAGTGTGTTTTATCTATTTTTAGAGATTTTTCTTCATAATTATAAGCACCATCCATAACTCCCGCCATTATCGTCCTTAAAATATGAATATCCTCATAAGATGAAGCATATCTAGAGCCTACTACTTTACCTCTTTTTTTAGAGGTCGCCATTTTAGTCCTCTTGCCATTTCCATTTCTCTTTTTTCTATCATCTTTTAAATCGAACAACTTATTAACTTCAAATATCTCATTTGGAATTACAAGTTCTGAGCTATCGCTGTATCCATTTTCAGATTTTTTTTCTTCATTTCCATTACTTTCAGACTCATTTTCAAACTCAGGTACAGTAGAATTTATATCTTCTCTTTCGATATTATTTTCACTATTAATATCTCTACTATCCTGACCTAATTCTGGGCTCTCTTCAGGATTGTCATCTCTATCTTCTCTACTTAAAGGAGGAGTATTATCCATCTCATTTTGTCTATGTTTTAAAGTATACTCTACTGCCTCTAGGATCTCGTTTAGCCCCACACGTCTTTTTTTATCTAGTGCGCATATAGCTTTTGAGGCATAGATTAGATTAAAAAGTCCTCTATATCCCTCTGCTCTAGATTTTTCATAAATTTCAGTCGCGATATTTATTGCATTTTCATCTACTTCAACATAGTTAAATCGTTTTTTTGCTTCAGTTAGTTTAGATATATACTCGTCGTCTATTTCATTAGAATCATCTAAGTTATCTAAACTATTAAGTTTTAAAATATCTTTTCTAAGCGCACTATCTAGAATATTTTCCATCTCCACGTATATATCAATTTTTTCTATTATAGTCTCGCTTAGATATCCTTCGTCAGGATTCATAATCCCTACCAACTTTGTGTTAATGTAGCTTTTTTTATCAAACCCATCACGATTAATATTGAGATTTTTATATTCAATAGAATCCATAATCTCTTTTAAAGTATCTTTTGGGAATAAATTTATATTATCGATAAGAATAAATTCGCCTCTTGATTTTTCTATGATTCCTTCCTGAAACGACTTAGTCTTAGCCTTAATTAGAGCATCAAGTGTGACACTTCCAAATATCATATCTTCACTAGCACCTAGTGGTATTTTATAAATCTTTTTATCTATCGATTTATATAAAGCGTCTATATAAGTACTTTTTCCTGTACCCTTATCTCCTACAATTAAGATCGATTTAAGATTTGATACAAAAAAAATCTCCATAGCTCTCTTTAGTTTTTCTTGTCCTACAAAATCTTTTAATTTCATTCTATAGACTTTCACTGATCTCAGTAATTCTGTCGGTATTTATTTCTTCAAACGGCCTTTTTCTAAGACGATGAGAATATACCATAGGCATTAATTTTTTTAGATGAGATGCATTAACTCTATCCTCTCCTAAAAATGCAGCATATGCTCTTGCCGCTCTAATTATCGTAATATCAGATCTATGTCCATCCACCTCAAGATCAACTGAAATATTTACTACTAAATCAAGTATATCTTCATCTACTTTAATATTAGATAAGTTCGATTTGGCATCTATAATCTTCTTATATAATTCCTCTTCTTTAGACCTAGCATTATTTATAAATAGTTCTTGATTGGAATCAAACTCCATCCTCTTTTCAATTATTCTCTTACGAGTTTCTCTATCTTTTTCGCTATAAACCTCCACCATTAGCCCAAATCTATCTAATAGCTGTGGTCTGAGCTCTCCCTCTTCTGGGTTCATCGTCCCCACAAGCACAAATTTAGAGCTATGACTTTTTGAAATGCCATCTCGTTCTACAGTATTAACGCCCATTGCTGATGCATCTAGTATTAGATCAACTATATAATCATCGAGCAGATTTACCTCATCTATGTACAAAATATTATTATCTGCCTCATATAAAATACCTGGCTGAAAACTCTTTTCCCCATCTTTTAAGACTTTTTCTATATCAATTGATCCAACGATTCTATCCTCAGTAGCATTCATAGGTAGCTCTACAACCTTTTTAGCGCCCCCACATCTAGAAATCATATCTCCAATACCCCTTACTGCGGTAGATTTTCCCGTGCCTTTTTCACCTCTTATTAGCACACCTGAAATAGTTTCATCTATAATATTTAAAATAATCGCTAGTTTTAAATCGTTCTGGCCCTCTATTTCTACAAAAGGAAAAATATATTTATTCATAAATCCTCCATCTATTTAAATAAAAAATCCTATGCAAATAAGCATAGGATAAATCTGCAATTAAAAACTATTCATCGTAGCCTATAAGTCAGTTTCTCTAATTACCAGGTTATCTAATTTATAAGTACGCTGTAAATTTTTAATATAAATAAAAACCTGTGACAACGCACAGGTAAGTTAAAAATTTATAATTTAGTCTATGCATCGTAGAGCTAATTTTTTTAAAGATATTCTGACTTAAGTATCATCGTCTTATTCTGCCTTCCCGTTTCCAGTGGCATAATAGAATAAGACTCCTCTATTACAGCGGCGAGACCGTGTGGGATTTTCACCCAACTTCCCTTATTTAATATAAAATTTTGATATAGATATTATATCAAATTTAACTTTTTGCTTCAATTGGTTTTTATTCTATTTTTCTTTAGGAAATTCAAATTTTTCTAATTTAATTTTAGTTTCTTGTTTTTCTCCATCTCTATAATATTCTATACTTACTTCATCACCAATTTTATAATTATACATCTCTTTTTGGATATCAGATATATCTTCTATATCGACATCGCCCATTTTTACTATAATATCATTTATTTTTAGTCCAGCTTTTTCAGCTGAAGAATTTTCATAGACGTGGGTTATATATGCTCCTTTATCTACTGGCGCTTTAGTCTGCATAACCTGTTCATAATACTCAATACTTACAGAAGATATACCTAATGTAGGTTTTTCATAAGTTCCATTTTTTTCTATCTGAGCTAGGATTGGTTTTATTATATTTATAGGTATAGAAAAGCCTAAACCTTCACCTTTAGATATTTTAAGCGTATTTATTCCTATTACCTCACCTTTAGAGTTAAATAATGGACCACCTGAGTTACCTTGATTTATAGAAGCATCAGTCTGGATAAGAGATATATCAAAGCCTGAAGCTACTGGCACAGTTCTATTTAATCCAGATACTACCCCAGCTGTAACTGTCCCATGAAAATCAATAGATAGTGGGTTTCCGATGGCGATAGCTGGCTCTCCTATAGTAAGCTTTTCAGAATCTCCAAGTTTAACAGGCGTCAACTCACGATCTGTATCTACTTTAAGGATAGCTAGATCTAATGTAGAATCAGACCATACGACTTTTGCAGGAAGCTTTGCCCCATCATCTAATAATACCGAAATATCATCTGCATAATTTACTCCACCAGAGTATCCACCTCTAGATTTAGCAGATGCTATAACGTGGTCATTAGTCACAATATATCCTGATTTATCTACTATAAATCCTGAGCCTAGAGCACCTGCTTCTACTTCTTGATTAAAAAAGTCTCTTAATATCGTATTTGTAGTAATTCCCACTACGCTATGTAGGTTCTGTTTTGCTACATTAGTAGTCGTTGTAACTTGTTCAGTCACTACAGACTCATTAGTTTCATTTTTATCAACATTTTCAACTACCGCTTCTTTATTATTCTCTATATCCTCGCTATTTCTAGAAGCATATAAAGAATTGCCAAAATAAGAGCCAATAAGACCTGATATTAGCCCAAAGATTATAGCTATAATTATAGTTTTTCCAGTATTGCTTTTAGTTTTATATTCGTAATTTCGATTATCCAAAATATCCCTTCTTTCTTTAATTACTCTTTGATTATACCCCTTTATTAAAATAGAATATTATAATTTTATGAAAGTTTTTTAAAATGAAAATTAAATTTTTGTGGCGAAAATTTATGTTTTTTAACTATTAATGTTAATATATGATATGTAATGAAAATTTAACTTAAAACTATTTTAAAAGGTTATATAATAATATTAAGGAGACTTTAGATTATGGATATAAAAGTTAGGTTTTTAAGCCACAGTGGATATTTAATAGAAACTTCAGATCATTTTATATTATTTGATTATATAAAAGGAAAGTTACCAGAGTTTACTAAACCCACTCTTATCGTAAGTACCCATTCTCACGATGACCATTTTAATAAAGATATAATTAATATAGAAGGACCGACTAAAATACTATTAAGCTCTGATATCAAAGAAAAAGGACTTCCTTTTAAGGAAAATGTATTTTATATTGATCCAGATACTAACCGAAATATAGGCGATTTTAAAATTACTACATTTAGATCCACTGATAAAGGAATCAGCATTTTTGTCAACGTAGATAATGTGGGAATTTTTCATGCTGGCGATCTAAATCTATGGATATGGGATGAAGATAGTGCATCTGAGAGAAAAGATATGGCTGATGAGTTTGATAGCATAATTAAAAAAGTGCAGCGTACAAACGTAGAGATAGCCATGTTCCCACTAGACCCACGTCTTGGAAAATATGCTACTAGCGGGATCGAATATTTTTCTAACGCTGTAAAACCAAGGCACCTATTTCCAATGCATATGTGGGGAGATTTTTCGATTTCTAAAGAGTTTAATGATAAATTAGATACTTTAAATGTAGAGTTCTATGAAGTAGACCATGATAACCAAGATTTTTTAGTAGAAGTTTAGATTAAAAAACAAAAAATAGGCCTCTCTCAATTTATAATGAGTATGACCTATTTTTTATTTTATATATCTATTTTAGATTTACTGGCGCCATTAAAATTCTGCCTGTGCCTCTATATACATTAACTAAACCTTCCCCACTTGCTGCAGAACCAATTAATGATTTAGTACTTCTTTCTACAGTAAATTTCAGACCACTAGACCAAGCTACAGCAAAGGAACCATCTATTCTAAGTTCATCATTTTCTAACTCAATTTCTATAAGCTCATTTCTAGCTACTGGTGATTCTAAAGCGACTACTCCATTTCCTTCTAAAGCAAGGTTGAATAGTCCCTCACCGCCAGCTAATGCAGATGATATGTTAGTTCTTGATACTAGCTTATGTTTTAAACTAGCTTCACTTGCTAGAAAATATCCATCTTCTAATACTATAGAATTATTCCATCTAGATAAATCTAATAAAATTATATATTTATATGTAGGTTCTAGGACTACCATTCCAGTTCCATTATATTCAGGCTTAATGGCAGATTCGTTAGTTACAGATGCTCTTAAGGATTTTGAAAAAAAATCTCCAGCACTTTTTATTCCTGTTGAAGCATTTACATCTCCAGCCATCCATTGCATCGATCCTTGTTGTAAGACCACCGAACTAGTACTTAAATCACATACTAACTGTTTAAGTCTTACGCCCATCTGGCTAGCAAAATATTCATTTTGCGCAGTGCTTTTAGTTACTGATAAATCTCTTTTATATTCAACTACTTTAAAGGCCCCTTGCTCATCAGTAACTATAATATCATCATTATCTAAAAAATTGTGAATACGATACATATATACTCCTTATAATATAAATATTTTATACTAATATTTTATAATTAAAATATAAATTTGTATAGCTAATTGACAATATTATTTTATTAATGTATATTAATTTTTACGTTCTCGTAGCTCAGCAGGATAGAGCGTTCGCCTCCTAAGCGAAAGGCCGTGGGTTCGACTCCCGCCGGGAACGCCATTTTTATATATTTTATTGCTCTTTAATAGTTTTACTCTTTTTTCTTAAATACATAATATTCATTACTATAAAAAATATACTTATCTCAATAATAAGTAGGTATTCCATAAATAATTTATAATCATTAGTGATATGTATTGTTATAATCGGCTGAATAAATAATATAACTAATATCAGTACTACATTTAGTATTCTATATTTATTATTTATATCTTTATTTATACTATAAAATATTATCTGACTAATCAGTAGAAATATTAGAAGATTATTTCTTCTAAGTATTCCATCTATCAATATATCTATGTTTTGGCTAGGATAAATATAATTATTATAGTAATCTAAAGCTTCCCTTCCTCTTGTAAAATATTCAAATAATTTATCATTTGGAACAAATGAAATATCTCCAAAAGTCATAATTGACATTATTGAAATAATAATTATAACTATAGGTATAAAGGCTAGAATTTTATTAATTACTTTTTTCATTTATATATTTCCTTTCTATATATAAGACAAGCAAATTAGAAAAATGACATTTATTTTAAAACATTTTTTGCTATATTAAGGATTTCTTCTCTATAGTTATTTTCTGAAATATTCGCATTTCAAAATAACTAGTTTTATCTATTTCTTAAACTTTATTCAAAATATTTATTTAATAGATATCTATTTTTTTATGTTATTAACATATATCTCGTAAAGATTAGATAAAAATATAATTATAAAAGATACTATTATAGGTATATTCATTTCATTATGATATAAAAGTATTAATATAGGAATTAAAATAATAAGAACTATATTAAATATTTTTCTTATTTTTTTATTCATAATAATCTCCTCTTATATTCACACTCCTTGGTTGCCAACCATATATGTACATTCCTTCTTTTTGATTGTAATTATAGCTATATTCTAGATTTAAATCAACTTGTATACCATTTGTTCCAGTAGCATACATAATAACCGCTCCAGTTAGTGATATTATAGATATAGTGCTTATACCTGATTTTTAACTTTTTTTATAGCATTAGAACCATCGTCTAGGGTTATTTCCTCATAATGAAAAACATCTTCCATGGAAGTTTCTTCACTAACCATGCATAGTTTTGCTTGACTTTGCCAATAATCGTAGTCTATATTGCTAGTTGTCTCAGACTTGCAAGAGACATTAATTATTAAAAGCAAAGTCGCCAATATAAAATATTTCACTTTATTTCTCATTGTTTCCGCCCTATTTATATTATATTTTTTTCTTTCAAATATATATCGTTTGAACTTACAAAAATCCTAATAATCTAATGCATCTTCATAACTGTATAAACCCGCATCTAGTGATTTTAAAAGTTCTGGAACATAAACGCTTAAAGTTTCTGCATTAATATTTAAAATTCTATGAATCTTGCCATCACTTCCATAAACTACCATAGTATTAGGTTTTGCACTAAGTTTAGGACTCATAGAAAAATGAGGTAAATTTTTAGCTTCTTGCCTAATTTCAGAAATAAGCTTTTCTTCTTCTTCTAATCCAGAAGTATCTTCTCCAGAAGTATCTTCATTTTTAAAATTTAAATCATAGGTAATTTCTTGAATTTTACTTTTATTTCCTTGTTTTAGAATATGCATTTTGCATTCAGAGTCAAACACTATCACAGTGCCTGCTTTCATTTTAGCAGGAATTTGCGTATCAAAATCATTTCCAAAAGCTACATCACTCATAGATATTAATAATACAATACAGATAATACTGATTAATAACATTGATAATCTTTTTTTATTCATCATAATTAAACCTCCTAAAAACTTGCTGATGCTGACCTGCATATTGTTTCTATTCTGCCATTTGTTGTTACATCTTCTGTTAATGTTAGTCTATAGGTTTTACCAGAACTTGCTCTTGGATAGGAATAAGAAACATTTAAGTTTGAACTATATTCTGTAATAACCCAACCTGCTATCGAAATCCCAACATGAAGATGTTTTTTCTTCTAATGTTAATTCTGCTCTTATTTTTCTAGTTTTGTTATCACCCTCATTTTCGTATTGCAAACTATTTTCGTTTTAGATTGAATCATCTCTTAAGCTAATTATACTACAAGCTTTCCCTATAATTTTATATTTTTTTATCTCACTTATATATCGTTTGAACTGACAAAAACCCTACAAAGACTTTTCCATTTTTTCAAAAATTTTTTCTGCTTAGACCACTAACTCATATGCAGGCATTTCAAAACTAGAAAATATATATCTATAGCCTTTATATTCGGTGATTACCTAAAGATTAGGATTTGGTAGAATATTTGGTCAAGGGACTTTAGGTATTTTTTAGAAGTTCTATGACTAACTAAATATATTCAAACTCATTTTATCCCCATAGTTATCCACAGACTTATTCACAGTCTTTTTTTTATTTATTTTTTAATAATATTTTAACTTAATTTTATATTATTTTTCTCCAAACTTTTCATAATGATTAATTGGCTATTTTAAGCCATTTTTTAGATGTTAAAATCTATGTTATATATTAAGATTATTTAATAAATCTATGATTATTAAATTTTATGATATTTTTAATTGGCTTATCTTTGGGATTTGTCCACTTATCCCCAAGTTATCCACAGTTATCCTCATATCTTTTGGGTATATTTTATTTAAGAGAAAATTTATAGAAAATTTAGCTTAGGAGAATGATATGAATAGTGCAAAAATTAAAGCTGCTGGAGCTTTAGGAATCGTTTCAGGTATTATTATTCTTACGATCGGAATAATTGGATTTAGAAATAATGTAACTCGTACTTTTTGGGATATAGCTTTTATAATTTTAGGCGCGATGGATATTTATATAAATGGTTCTCTATTTTTAGAGACTTCAAATAATTCTAAGGATTAATAAATAGAATATTTTTAAGTTGTCCCCATAGTTATCCACAGGTATATCCACAAGGCGATTTTGATAACTTTATAAATTCTTAATAATTAAAAAATGGCTTAATAATAGGTATTTTTAAATCTACCTTTATATATAGATTATAAAAACCTTGATATTAAGCCATTTTTTATGCGTTTAATTTTCTTAAAATTAATTTTAAATATATTAATTTGTATCTGATTATTAAAATATAGGATATATTTTTATCGCTTTATAATGGGGGTTATATTAGTTTTCCCCAATTTTTTAGTAGTTATCCACAAGGACTGTTTCTCCTGTGGAAAACATTATTCGCCATGCTGGGATTGCGTATCCTCTGGCGGCTTTTGTGTTATCTTCTAATAAGCCCTGCTCCTCTGGGTTAAAATAATATGAAAAACTTACATCATCTATAGTTTTTCCTTTATGTGCATCATTATTTAAAAGATAATAAAGTGCTTTATATGGCGGTTCTACTACTTGGCGTCTATTATCCTCGCCTAGGACTTCTACCCATAGTCTATCTATCGTGCGTAGATGTCCATCTTCTAGAGTGAGCGTAGTATATGAAGTTTCAATTAGCCTATCTTTATATGTTTTAGTAAATTCATATGTCGTTAGACCGTCATTTTCTTCATATCTTATTAGAACAGATTTATCAATATCTAGCCCAATCTCTTCTAGAAATTCTTTTATCTCTTTTAGACTTCCCAGTTTTTTATTATCACTAAAATTTTCATATAACATTCTGCGCCTATTAATTATAGTAATCTGCTCATTACCATTCTCAATAGTTACTATCCCATCGTCTTCAGATATTTTTCCATTCTTATTAAAAAATTTCTCATTTATAATATCCTGATCGAGCTCTTCATATTTTACTATTAAAGGTTTTACAGATTTTTCTTGGGGCTTTATTTCAGCATTTACTTTTATCCCAAAGTCCTCTACTCGTCTAATTGCCTCATCTTTATATTCTTCTTTATAGGCATAGAGATTTCTATTACTTCTATCATATAATAGTATAGATATTAGAATAATATTTAAAAAGACTAGAATTATTATTATGTTTTGTTTTACTTTTTCATAATCCATAATCTAATCCTCCAGCGTGTGTATAGGAAACTCGAATATCTCATCTCTTATCTGTATTTTCCAATATGGCTTTAGATATTTTTCATTAGGTATATCTTTATAGAAAATATTTGCCCACGCTAAATCGTTATATATCTCATCTAGCGATATATATTGATCGCCTAGACGCGCACGAATAGATCCCATATTAGATAGAATAGTCGATTTTATATCAGCGTCATCTTCTAATTTAAAATACTCAAAATTTTCGCTAAATGTACCTCGATATGTCTCTTTAAATACCTTTATATAATCATTATATACATAAGCCTCAATATAAAAATATGGCCTAGTTTCCTCAGATATTACTGATAAATTTTGTTCTTTTTTACCAAGCCTAATTTTATAACCTACTGATTCGCCATCTTCTATCGGCTCAATTTTATCTATAAAATAAGCATCATCAAACCCCAGATTTATAGATAGAAATTCTACAAAACTCTCTAGAGTAAGATATAAGTTTCTATCGGTAGATTTTTTTTTCTTATTATCAGTATATTCTATAATCCCAAAATCACTAATCTTTAAACTTTTTTCTCCATCTAGATATAAGATCTCCCCATCACCCTCTATCTCGCGGATCTTATTATAATCTGATTTAAAAAATCTAGATATAATATTTTGTACACTTTGGGATTCTAGATAATCAAATAGGTTTAGATAGCTAATTTTTTCTATTTTAGTATTTTCAATATCTGGTATAAAGCCAATCTTTCCATTATCAAAATACTCATCAATAGTCATATATGGTTTATATCCTCTAGTTTTTAAAACTTCTACTTCATTTTCTATTTTCCTAGTATCTAGGTTATTAAAAGTAATTAGATAGTTACTATTATTTGTGCGAATTATTATAAAATTTTTTTCTAAAGATACATATATCGAGTCAATTTCAATATATTTTTCTGCTAAATTATTAAGATTCTCTATTCCTAGAATATTTAAAAGTGTGCTAGTTGCTATATTTTGGTTAAAATTTATTATTATAGATTTTTGTAGTAATAATGCGTTATATATATTATCGCTTACCAAGTCTTCAGATAGATAGGTATTTTTAGAACCGTCAAATATCTCTTCCATAATAGATGGAATTTCACTAAATAAACTTTCATATTCTGCACGTGTTATAAGAGCATGATCAGACTCACCATAGTTTATAAACATCGTATGCGGAGATACGAGTGTAGCTAAATTCTGGCGAGTATCTAGTCTTTCAGAGTTTCTGCCAAATCCTACAATATTTAAACCTTCAGAAATCCCACCAGTTATAAGTAAAAATAAAATTATACTAAGGACCATTAAAAGTCCTATAAAAACTGATTTTACTTTACTTTTCATATTTTAAATCCTTTGGCATAATTATCGTAATTTCAGTACCTAGGTTGGGTTTAGAGTTTAGAATTATCGTACCGCCTAGTTTTTCTACATATTCTTTCGTGATAGAAAGTCCTAGCCCTGTTCCGCCTTCTTTACGGCTTCTTCCTTTTTCTACTCTATAAAATCTATCAAATATATTTTTTTGGTCTTTATATGGTATACCTATTCCATTATCTTTTACAGAAAATCTAAAAGTATCCTTAAAATCCATTACCTCTATTTTTACATGGCCTTCTGGGTCCGTATATTTATAAGAGTTTGAAATAAGGTTAGTTAAAATTCTCTCTAGAGCTTTAGGGTCAGAGTTTATAATTAGTTCTTTATTATGATTTTTATATTCTACTAATATCTTCTTCTCACCTCTTAAAACTTCTAAAGAAGCTATAGCACCTCTGATTAGGCTATCAAATAATATCGGCTCAGGCGTAAGTTTCATATTACTACTATCAATATTAGATAAAATAAGTAAATCCTGCACAATATTAGTCATTCTGTCAATTTCACGTGCTATAATCGATAAAAAACGATCTTGAGTAGGTGGATCCATCTCATTTTCCATAAGAGTTTCTGTATAAGTCTTAATAGTCGTAAGCGGAGTTTTAAGCTCATGAGATACGTTAGCTACAAAATCTTTACGCATCTGATCTAGACTATGCTCTTTAGAAATATCTTGAAAAACTATTACAATCCCTGATGGACGCTTATACTCATCTAGATAAGGTCCATATATAAGATTATAATGACGATCATTTAACTCAATATTAGATACACCTTCTAGGCTATCTCGTTTTCCATAATCTACATCAAATATTTTAAGATTATTTAGATTAATATCGTTATTTCCTATATCTCTAGTATTTAATTTTAATAACTCTGCTGCCTCTTTATTAGCATGAATTAGCTTTCCATTTCTATCTATCGCGATAACGCCCTCTTGCATAAATTCAAATATTGTATTTAATTTAGCTCTTTCTAGCTCCATTGATGATACTGTATTTTGTAAATCTACAGTAAGATTATTAAACATCGTCGCAAGACTTCCTATCTCGTCTTTTGACTTAACCTCTACACGCTGAGTATAGTCCCCGCTAGCTACGTTACGTATTTTATTTTTAAGATCTATTATTGGCCCAGTTATCGATCTAGACATAATAAATCCTAAAATAATCGACGTAATAAGGGCAAGAGCAGATGCATTTAATAAAATCCTCTGAGTTTTAGTAATAAGGTCATTAACTACATCTAGATTAGAGATAATATAAAATACACCATTTACATCCCCATCTGAAGTAAAAACTGGATAAACAAGATGCATCTGTGATAATTTTCCATTTAAATCTGCTACTGTTTTAGTGCTCTCTATCCCAGAAAAAGCATCAATTATTAAATCAGGATTTAGTCCGCTATAAGATAGTGCGTAGTTATTTTCCCCGATATTAGTATTTACATTAACCGTCTCTACAATTCTCGGGTCGTCCTCATCTTCTATAACATAGATAAGCTGGTTACTATTAACCTTAAACTCATCTAAAACTCTTCCAAGTTTAGCACTTTCTTCTTTCCAGTTACTTTTTTGAAATATATCAGAATAAGTAGTAATAGAATAGGCGGTATTTTGCATCTGGTCTTTTATAAGTTCAAGCTGAGAGTTTTCAAGCCCTTTAATAATAAAGACTCCCCCCACCAAAAGAGAAATAAAAACTAGCGCAAAGTATATTAAAATAAATCTACTTCGTATACTTTTCAATTACTAGCCTCCAAAATAATAACCTACTCCTCTTTTAGTCTTTATATATTTAGGCTCTCCCTCATCTTCTACTTTCTCACGCAGACGTCTTACAGTAACATCAACAGTCCTAATATCTCCATAATGTTCATATCTCCACACATCAGATAAAAGTGTCTCACGGCTTATTACCTGCCCTTCTCTAGATGCAAGATATTTTAAAAGCTCAAACTCGCGCACAGTAAGATCAATTACCTCACCATCTTTTCTAAGCTCGTATTTTCCCATATCAATAACTAGATCTTCATATTCTATAATTTCAAAATCTGCTTCAGGGTTTTGGAACTCTAGACGTCTAAGGTTAGCCTTAACTCTAGCTATAAGCTCGTTCATAGAAAAAGGCTTTACAATATAATCATCAGCCCCAAGTTCAAGCCCCTTAATTTTTTCAGACTCCTCTTCTTTAGCAGTAAGAATAATTACTGGAAACTTATGGCGACGTCTTAACTCTTCTAAAACCTCAAAACCATTCTTTTTAGGCATCATAATATCTAGAATTAGTAAATCCGGCGCATCTGCCCCAATTTTATCAAGAGCCTCTTGTCCATCATTGGCGATTTCTATTTCGTATCCTTGTTTAAGAAGATTAAACTTTATAATATCAGCAATTGCGTTTTCGTCATCAGCTATTAAAATTTTAATCTTATTATCGTTATCCATACGCATCTCCTAAATATATTTTATGTGATAATTATAGCATAATCACAAATTTTAGACTAACAGCCTTGAAACTGGGTAAAAACTAGTTGTATAATAAATTTGTATTATCAAGTGCATATTTGTATTATCAAGT
>JASBZD010000003.1 GCA_029983595.1 Peptoniphilaceae bacterium | reverse complement strand
GCAGTTTCTTCATAAATAGCGTCTAACTGTTCTTTTACTGTCATGTTAGTCTTAGAATCACGTATTTCTTTAGGATAATTTAATAAATCAGTAAGTGATCCGACTCTTACTCTAAAAAACTCTTCCAGATTGGACTGAAAAATTGCGATAAATTTTAGGGCCTCAAAACGCGGAGTAGTATAATCCATCGACTCAAAAAGAACTCGGCGGTTAAAATTAAGCCAGCTTAGTTCTCTATTTTTTGAGTATTTTAATACTTCATCAGCGTCATCTATAGAAGTAAAATACACGCTATCTACAGTTTCTACCACGTCACAATCATTCATTTCTTTTTTAATATCGTCCATTTATTATTCCTCCTCACTTTTATTTAAATAATTAATTAAATATCCCTCTCTAAGCCCAGTATCGCTAGGCACCAAATAATCTGGATTTAACTTATCGATATATCCTTTTAAAATAGCCATTCCGACTACAATCGTGTGGATTCTCTCGGGAGCTATCTTTAAAATCTCCATATAGACTTTTTTATCTAGATTTTTAATATAATTATAATACTCATTAAAAATATCTACAGGAATTTCATCTTCTATATAGTATTTATTCTTTATAAGTTTTCTTACGGCATCTATAGTACCGCCAACACCATAGATTTTAGAATTTTCTAAAGTTGAAATTTCTAAATCTTTAAGATTATCATCAACAGATTTCTCTATTTTTAAAAGCTCTTCTTTATTTACTAAAATATTTTTTACAAAGTCATTAAATAACGAAAGATGGCCGATATCTAGCGATTTTGAAAATCCTTTTTCACCATTTTTTATTAGAGTGATTTCAGTAGAGCCACCGCCAATATCTAGAATATATCCATTTTCTACATCATAGCCTAGAGTAGTACCTGTAAAGCCTAGATCTGCTTCTTTTTCTCCAGATATTACATCTATTTTTAGATCTGTCTCTTTTTTTACTCTATCTAAAACTTCTTCTAAGTTTTTCAGTTTTCTTAAAGATGCAGTTGCAAATGGTAAAATCTTATCTATCTCAAAATCTTTAGATATTTCTTTATAATAATTTAGAGTTTCGATTAGCTTTTTTATTCCGTCATCATTTAGTATATCGTCTTTTTTATAATTTCTAAGACCTACAGTTCTATCCAGATACAAAAGCCTTTTTATCTCGTTATTATCATTTGATTTAAAAATATTTAATATTATGGTATTTGAACCAATATCGATTATTGAATATTTCATTTTATTTCCTCAAAATTTAGATATTTACTTATTTATAAGTATATTTTAATATATAAAAAAACATTTTCCAAATTAATTATATAGATTTTACAAATAGAAAATATATAAAAATATCATTCTATGAGTTAAATTTAATATATTATGGTATAATTAAGAGTAGATAAGGGGAGTAGCATAAATATGTTTAATCGTCAGTACGAATTAAATTTCCGGTTAAACACGCTTTCTTAGTGATGCAAGACCTTGCTTTTAGTAAATAGCTCTAAGCAATTGGTCTTTTTTTGATTGGAGCGAAAATTTCAGGAGGTAAATTAATGGAACAAAAGTTTTATAACCTTGGGTCGGAGGAGTCTATTAAGGCCTTAGAATCCTCTAGACAGACTGGGTTATCGACAGCCGAGGCTACATCGAGGCTAGAAAAATATGGGAGAAATGAACTTAAAAAAGGAGAGTCTAGATCTTTAGCTGCAAAGTTTTTTGATCAATTTAAAGATCCAATGATAATTATCTTAATTATTGCGTCAATTGCGTCAGGATTTATAGGCGCTGTAGATGATGCGATAATAGTTATAGCAATCGTAATAATTAACGCAGTTTTAAGTGTTTATCAAGAGGGTAAAGCAGAAGCAGCTATTGAAGCTTTGGAAAAAATGAGTTCTCCAAATGCCAAGGTACTTCGTGATGGAAAGACTACTGTAGTAGATTCTACTGAAGTAGTACCTGGAGATATCGTAATTTTAGAAACTGGGGCGATCGTGCCAGCTGATCTTAGAATTATTGACTCAATGAATCTAAAAATTGATGAATCATCTCTTACTGGTGAATCTGTGCCAGTAGAAAAAACTCACGATATTACTTATGATGGAGATATTGAGATTGGTGATAGAAATAATATCGGACATAGCTCTACTATCGTAACTTATGGACATGGAACTGGCGTAATTACTGCTACTGGTGAAAATACAGAGATTGGGAAAATTGCTAAATCTCTAGCTACAGTAGATAATGAGGAAACTCCACTTCAAAAACGTCTTGCACAGCTTTCTAAATGGCTAGGTATTGGTGTAATAATAATATGTATTATGGTATTTATAGTGGGAAAACTTTATGGCATGGAGACTATAGAGCTAATTCTTACTTCTATTTCTCTAGGAGTTGCGGCGATTCCTGAAGGTCTGCCAGCTATTGTAACAATCGTATTATCCTTAGGTATGACTAAAATGGCTGAAAGAAATGCTATCGTAAAACGTCTTTTAGCAGTAGAAACTCTTGGTACTACAACTTATATATGCTCTGATAAGACTGGTACTCTTACACAAAATGAGATGACAGTTAAAAAAGTGTATGTAAACGAAGATATGATAGATGTTTCTGGCTCAGGATATGACCCAAAAGGACATTTTGAGAGAAATAATACTGAAGTAGATGCAGCTAATGTGGATGGACTTTTAACTCTTGCTACTGTAGCAGCACTTTCTAATGATGCTGAACTAGTAGAAGAAAATGGCGTATTTAACATGTATGGCGACCCTACAGAAGGAGCGCTAATTACTATGGCTGAGAAAGCTGGATTAAATAAATCGGGTTTAGATAAAAAATATCCTAGACTAGATGAGATACCATTTGACTCTTCTAGAAAAATGATGAGTACACTACATGAAGGGCTATTTGATTCTAAATTCGTGACAGTTACAAAAGGTGCGACAGATATAATCTTAGAAAGATGTAATAAAATTCTTTTAAATGGCGATGAAGTAAACTTTACTGAAGAGATGAAAGAAGATATAGCTAAGGTAAATAAAGAGTTAGGACTTCAGGCTCTAAGAGTATTATCATATGCCTATAAAAAATATGATTCTAGACCAGCTAAAGAAGATCTTGTGCCTGAAAAATCAGAAGTTGATATGGTTTATGTAGGGCTATCAGGAATGATCGACCCTGCTAGACCAGAGGTTAAAGATGCAATAGCAGAATGTAAACGCGCTGGAATCGTGCCAGTTATGATTACTGGAGACCATCTAGACACAGCTTATGCAATTGCAAGAGATTTAGGAATTGCCGAAAGTGAAGATCAGGCGATGATGGGTCGTGAAATCAATAATATGTCTGAAGAAGAGATAAGAGAAATCGTAAAAACTAAGAGAGTATTCGCTAGGGTTTCTCCTGAAAATAAGGTACAAATCGTAAATGCGTTAAAACAAAATGGGGAAATAGCTTCTATGACTGGGGACGGAGTAAATGACGCTCCATCTCTTAAAAAAGCTGATATCGGTATAGCAATGGGTATTACTGGTACTGACGTAGCTAAAGACACTGCAGATGTAATTTTAACTGATGATAACTTTGCTACTATCGTAAATGCGGTAGAAGAAGGACGTACAATATACTCTAATATCCAAAAATTTGTATCGTTCTTATTATCATGTAACTTAGGGGAAGTATTTGTAATATTCTTAGCGATTTTATTTAAGCTTCCAGTACCACTTACGCCAAAACAACTTTTATGGCTAAACCTAATTACTGACTCATTCCCAGCTATGGCGCTAGGTGTAGAGCCAGCTGAGAAAAATACAATGGATGAGCCGCCTCGTAAACCATCAGATCCACTACTAGATAAAAAATCGATTTCGATTATAGCAGTTCAGTCTATAGGTATTACGATTTCGACATTAGGAGCATTTATCTATGGACTTAGAACTTATCCAGAGTTAGCTCATGCTCAGACTATGGCATTTATTACACTGATATTAGCAGAACTTTTAAGATCATTTACTGCTAGATCTGATAAATATACAATAGCAGAGCTAGGATTTTTCAGTAATAGTAAGCTAGTAATGGCAAATCTATTCTCATTTGTATTATTATTACTAGTAATTTATGTAAAACCACTAGCTGAAATATTTGACACAATAGTTCCAACTAGCAGTGATTTATTAATAATTATTGGATTATCATTAATTCCATTAGCTCTAGGTGAGATACAAAAAGTTATTATGAGAAAGAATAGATAAAAAAATAACTTAACATAATTTTTACAAATCCCAATCTATGCAAACGCTTGGTTGGGATTTTTTAATTCCTACGAAATCACTGATATATGCTCATTTTTTATATGTATATAACTTTCATTTAGATATTAAGTCATTTAACAATCAACTCAAAAAAACATGATATAATTAGCGTAATTTAATATTAAAGGAGGGCTTGTTTTATGGAAAAAAAGTCTAATGGTAAGTTTTATAGCTCCCATGATGTGTTTATGTTTATTCTTTTCGCCTTATTTGGAATTTTTATGTTCTTCGTACCTATCACATTAGGCGGAAAAAATACTATTCCTATAGATCACATCACAAATCTTGTAAAGTCTATCCCAAATTATAACTTTATCTTCGGAATTATTATAGTTATAGCTGGTGTAATCTATGCTTTTACTCAAAAACAATGGAAGGGGTCTGCGTTAAACCTAGTATTTTTTATTCTAAAATTAACTAGTTTAATATTTTTGGTAATGTATGTTACTAAGAAAGGACCTGAGAGATTTTTTGAAAAAGATATGCTTCCTACTATCTGGAATGGAATCATGGTTTCTGTAACTACGATTGTGCCGATAGGGTCAGTATTTTTAGCATTTTTAACTGGGTTTGGTCTTATGGAACTTATTGGGGTATTTATGGAGCCAGTTATGAGACCAGTATTTAAAACTCCTGGTAAATCTGCAGTAGATGCTGTAGCTTCTTTCGTTGGATCTTATTCTCTAGCACTTTTAATTACTAATAGGGTTTATAAAGAAGACTATTATACTTCTAAAGAAGCATCTATTATAGCGACTGGATTCTCTACAGTTTCTGCTACTTTTATGGTAATTATCGCAAATACCCTAGAAATAATGGAGTATTGGGGAACGTTCTTCTGGATAACATTGCTAGTTACATTTATAGTTACTGCAATTACAGCAAGAATTTATCCACTTTCTAAAAAACCAGACGTATACTATTCTGGTGCCATTCAAGGGTCAGATATAAAGAAAAAAGTAACTTTTGAAGATGCAGTAAATGCAGGAATGGAAGGATATAAAAAATCTGATTCAGTTTTAAAAACTGTAAAAAATAACTTCCTAGACGGTTTAAGAATGAGTCTTAACATAGCTCCTTCACTATTAGGAATTGGTATGTTAGGTCTAATTATAGCTGAATATACTCCAGTGTTTGATATTTTAGGATATATTTTCTATCCATTTACACTTTTATTTAAAGTATCAGAACCTATGCTTACTGCAAAAGCTATAAGTTTATCAATTGCAGAGATGCTTTTACCATCTACTCTAGTAGCATCAGCTGGATTAGATTTAACTACTAAAATGCTTATCGCTATAGTATCAGTTTCTGAAATTTTATTCTTCTCAGCATCTATTCCATGTATTATGGGTACTGAGATTCCAGTGAAATTTTCAGACTATATAATTATCTGGATAGAGAGAGTTATATTAAGTATTATCATCGCTATGCCTATTCTTTGGATAGTATTCTAAAATTAAATATTAATTTATGGAGATCTTCAGGTTATTGAGGATCTCTTTTTAAATAAAAAATGCCATAATCTTTCGATTTAGGCATTAATTATTTTATATGCTATTTCTATAAGCTCATCATAAGTATGGCGCTTTTCTTTTATACATTCACGTGCATTATTTTCGCACGCTATACACTTACGAGGTGGAAGATTAAGTTTTGAGCGAGTTATCTGATTCATATCTTTATCAAAGATATCAATATCATAAAGTCGCCCAGATCTTGTATTTTCGATTTCTATCATTTTTTTCTTTAAATCTAATGCATCCATATCTACTGATGCCATATAGACCATTCCAGTTTCCTCGTCAAAATAATCTTCGAAAATAATAGAATCTTCTAATGTTTCTTTTATTATCTCTACTCCATTTTTATGAAATTTTAGAAGTTTTTCATTTCGTTTTTCAATTCCTGGAATATTTAGCATAAAAGAAATTATGGGTTTATTATATTTTTGAGTTAGATTAGTCTGTCTATTATAGCGCACCTCACGAGCGTCTAATAATTTTTTTAAAAATTCTTCTGTGTTTTTATCCATATCTTAAATTTATATATCTCCAAACTTTTTTATTGTTTTAATTATATCAAAGAATAAAAGATAAAATTGACATATTAATAAGATTATTGTATATTTTTTATATAGCGATGAGGAGAAAAAAGGTAGAATATGAGTTCTAGCGAGGGATAAGATGGTGAGAGTATCCTAACATTACAGTCTACTGGCCAGATCTCTAAGCTTTTATGGGTTTATCTCCTTATCGATAAATAAAGAATAAATTAGAGTGGTACCACGGCATTTCGTCTCTTAGGGCGGGATGCTTTTTTTTATTAGGAGGAAAAACTTTGAGATTATCACAGATGTATTTACCTACTCTTAGAGAAGATCCAAAGGATGCTGATATAGAGTCGCACAAACTTCTTTTAAGAGCTGGAATGATTAGAATGAATGTTAGTGGAATATATACATTTTTGCCACTAGGGTTTAGAGTGCTAAAAAAGATCGAAAAAATTACGCGAGAAGAGATGGATAGAGCAGGATATCAAGAAACACTCCTTTCTGCTATTCAGCCTAAAGAACTATGGGAAAAATCTGGAAGATGGGATACGTTTGGACCAGAGATGTTTAAGCTAAAAGACAGAAATGATAGAGAGTTCTGCCTTGGGCCAACGCATGAAGAATATTTTACAGATCTTATAAAAGATGAGGTAAAAAGTTATAAACAACTTCCAGTTCATCTATACCAAATCCAGACGAAATATAGAGATGAAAAACGTCCACGTTTTGGGGTGATTCGTGCTCGTGAATTTATAATGAAAGATGGATATTCTTTTGATAAAGATGTAGCTGGAATGGACGAAAGCTATAAAGTAATGTGGGAAGCATATGAAAAAATATTCGATAGAATGAATATCGATTATAAAATCGTAGAAGGCGATTCTGGTGCTATGGGAGGATCTGATTCTCACGAATTTATTGCGATAGCTGAAAGTGGCGAGGGCGTTATAGCATATTCTGACTCTTCAGACTATGCAGCTACAGACGAAAAAGCTAAAGTAGTGATCGAAATAGATGAGTCAGGCGACCCACTAGAAATCGAAGAAATTCACACTCCTGATGTAAAATCTATAGAAGAAGTGGGTGACTTTTTAGGTGAGGGGCGAGAAAAACTAGTAAAAACTCTAGTTTATGAAATAGATGGAGAACCAGTTTTTGCAGTAATTCCAGGAAATCGCGAACTAAATGAGACCAAGTTTTTTAACGCATTAGGCGTATCAGATTTTGAGATAGAAATCGCATCTGATGAAACTATTAAAAAAGCTGGATCAGAACCAGGATTTATAGGTCCAGTAGGACTAGAAGGCGATTATAAAGTCCTAGTAGATGAGAGAGTAACTCGCATGAAAAATATAATCGTCGGAGCTAATAAAAAGGACTACCATATTAAAAATGTAAATTATGGCAGAGATTTTGAAGCAACAGTAATAGACGATCTACTACTAGTCGAAGAAGGTGATAAAGACCCATTATCTGATGGTAAATTACACCTAGATCGCGGTATAGAAGTAGGAAATATTTTTAAACTTGGAACAAAATACTCTAAATCGCTAGAATTTAGCTATCTAGATGAAAATGGAAAAGCTCAAGATGTATATATGGGTTCTTATGGCGTGGGGATATCTAGATTAGTAGCGGCGATAGTAGAACAAAATCACGACGAAGACGGCATAATCTGGCCAATTTCCGTAGCTCCATTTGAGATAATTATTACTCTTATTAAAGAAAATGATAAAGATCAGGTAAAACTTTCTGAAGAATTATATGAATATTTTACTGAAGAAGGTTTTGATGTTTTAATGGATGATAGAAAAGAAAGACCTGGTGTGAAATTTAAAGATAGAGATTTAATAGGTATTCCATATCGAATTACTGTAGGAAAAAGAGCTTCTGAAGCAATAGTAGAGTTTTCTAATAGAAGTGAAAAAATAAATGAAGAAATAGACATAAATGAGCTAAAATCAAGACTTTTAAGTGATAAGAATAAGTAATTTATGTAAAAAATATAAAATATATTTTACGAAAATTTTACTTTCATCTAGACATTTAGCAAAAAAACATATATTATTATATAAAGCAATTTTTATATTTAAGGAGGGTATCTTAATGAACAAGAAAAAGTTGTCTTTACTTTTAGCTTTTGTTTTATTATTTAGTGTTACATTAGTAGCGTGTGGCAATAACGATAATAAACCAGCTGAAGAAACAGAAACTACTGAAACTGCTACTACTGAAACTACAACAGAAGAAGCAGGAGAAGAAGCTACAGAAGAAAATGTAGAAAATTTCACTGATGCTGAAACTCTAGTAGTTGCCGCTCCAGAACTAAATGGAAACTATATTAATGGTTTCGGAAACTCAGCATATGATGTATGGGTTAAAAGACTATTAGGTAATTACTTTGGTGGATTTGGATATAGTACTGTATACTATGACGAAAATGCACAATTCCACGTTAACCCTACAGTAGTAGAAAGCGGAGAAATCCCATCAGTAGTAAATGCTGACGGTTCTAAAACTTATACTGTAAAAATCGTAGAGGACTTAGTATGGAACGATGGTACTCCTATTACTGCTAGAGACTATGTATATGGTGTTTTACAAAATGCTCACCCATTATGGGCAAAAACAGGGGCTAATAATGCTCAAGAAAAAGAAGACTATTTAGGATTTGAAGAGTACAGTACTGGTCAAACTGATGAATTTAAAGGTATAAAATTAGTTGACGATTATACATTTGAACTTACTCTAAAAGCTGAAAAAGTTCCTTATTTCCATGAAACAGCGATTTTAGACGTGTATCCAGTTCCATTACATGTTATAAATCCTAACTTAGATGTAGATGGATCTAAAATAGTTGTAAAAGAAGGATATGAAGTAACTGATGCTGATAAGGAAGAACTTATTAAGTTAGAAGAAGAAAAAGTTGAGACAGCTCAAAAAGAATACGACGAATCTTTAGAAGAAGCTAAAGGTGAAGAAGGATTTGATGAGGCTAAATATGACGAGCTTTTAAAAGATTATGAAGCTTCACTAGAAGCTGAAGATACTGATGAAGTATATGCTGATCTTTTAGAACAATATAAAGAAGTAGAAGATCAAAAAGCTGTTGTAGCTGGATTAAAAGATGGTACTACTGAACTTTCTCCGGTAGAAATATTAATTAACGTTGCTACTAATGAATATGCATTTAACTACAGATTTAAACCAGAAGTAACATGTGGGCCTTATAAATTTGTAGAATTTAAAAACAATATGGTAAAAGTTACTTTAAATGATAAGTTTAAAGGTGACGAAAATGGTAAAAAACCTACTATCAAAAACGTAGTAGTTCAAACTGTAAACTCTAAGCTTGACGTAGACTTAGCTATCGCTGGTACTGTCGACATCGTAAATGGTGTAGTAGAAGGTGCTAAAATCGATAAAGCTAAAAACTCTGATAAAGTAGAGACTACTTCATATGCTAGAAATGGATATGGTGTATTAAATATCCTAAATGATATGGGAGCTACACAATATAAAGGAGTTAGACAAGCAATCGCTTACTCACTAGATAGAAACGAATTTATCCAAACTATCGCAGGTGGATATGGTTCTGTAGTAAATGGAGCTTTCGGTGTTGCACAGTTTGAATATGTAGATAAAGGCGAAGAATTTAACGAAAAAGCTATAAACTACACTAGAAACGTTGATGCAGCTAACCAAGCGCTAGACACTACTCCATATAAATTTGAAGCTGATGGAACTACTCCATGGGATCCAGCAAAAGCTCAATCTGAATATGATTCTAACAAAGAAGGATTCAAATATTTCAGATATGACGAAAATGGAAATGTTTTAAGAGTTATTCACCAAGGTGCTACTAATAACCAAGTATCTGACTTAATTGCTAACCAATTACCAGATAATACTAAACTTTGCGGTATCCAATATATCGTAAACCCAGTAGACTTTGCTACTTTATTAGATAACTACTATCATCCAGATAAAAATGATCCAGATGCACCAACTATATTTAACATGGGTACAGGCTTTGGTACTCCAAACGATCCATACTATCAATATCATAGTTCTCAAATAGACGTTGGAGATAACATTACTAGAACTAGTGATCCACAATTAGATGAACTTTTAGTTGCTACTAGAAGAAATGATCCTGAAAATGTTGAAGCTTGGGAAAATGGATGGTTAGAATTCCAATTATGGTTTAATGAAAACCTACCAACTATCCCACTATATGCAAACGAATACTTTGACGTTTATACTAACAGAGTAAAAGGATTAGATACTAACCCATTTAAAGACTGGTCATCTAAAATAGTTGATTTAACTTTAGAAGGTAAATAATTATTATATTATAAAACTTTTAGGGAGTGAGGGTATCTTGCTCCCTATTTCTTTCTATTTATGGGTGATTTGTTGAATGCAATATATTAAAAACTATGCATATTTTATAAGTTTTGATATATAATTAACCTATAATAGGAGAAAGAATATAGTAAAGGAAATTAAAAATGATTAAATATATTGTAAAAAGATTAATACATCTTATACCTGTTCTAATAATAATTTCTATGTTACTTTTTGGACTTAATGAAGCTATGCCTGGTAACCCAGTAGATCAGCTAATGCCTCAAAATATCAAAAACGAGGCCCAAAGAGCACAGATTAAAGCAGCATTAGAAGAAAGGTATAATCTTAATGGTACTCTTCCAGAAAGATATCTAGGATGGATGAAAAGAGTGTTCCAAGGTGAGCTAGGTGAGTCATCTAGATACCAAAAACCAGTAAAAGAAGTATTAGGTGAACCGCTTAGAAATACACTAATTTTAAATTTAGGTTCTACTATAATAGCCTTTATTCTTTCGATAATAATTGGTATTAAATCAGCAGTTAACAGAGGTAGTTTTTATGATAAATTCTGGCAAGTTTTTTCGCTAGCTGGGATATCGTTACCTACGTTTTTTATAGGTATGATTTTAATTTTTGTATTTGCGTTTAAGCTAGAATGGTTCCCACCAGGGATGATGCCAGTTAATAATCAAATCGGAACATGGCTAAAACACTTAGTGTTACCTACTATTACACTTACTATTGGTTCTTTAGCTTCTACTTCTAGATATGTAAGAAACGCTATGATAGATGCTTTATCACAAGACTACATACGTACAGCACGTGCTAAAGGTCTAAATGAGAAAAAAGTTATTTATTCTCACGCTTTTAGAAATGCGCTTATACCTGTAGTTACTGTAGTAGCATGGTCTATTATGGGATTATTTAGTGGTGCTGCGATTACTGAAACTTTATTTGCATATAATGGGATTGGTAAATATTTTATAGAATCAATTCTTGCACGTGACTATAATGTAATTATGGCTCTTAATATGATGTACGCTTTAATAACTGTGTTTGGTAACCTTTTAATGGATATTGGTTATTCATTAGTTGACCCTAGAGTAAGATTAGAGTGAGGTAAGTATGGCTAGAAAAGATAAAAATATAGAAAAATCAGCAGAAGAAAGATTAAAAGAAGAAGCTGTATTATCTCCTTCAAAAGTTGCGTTTAGAAACTTTTTTAGAAATAGACTTGGCGTAATAGGGCTAGTAGGGTTTATTCTTATTTCTTTAATCGTATTTATTGGTTCGGCTGTCATGGAGTATGACCCATATTACTCTCAAGGTATAATGAAAAATATATCTCCTGGATCTGGTTATATGAATGTTCCTTCTGAATTAAAAAACGAAGGTATTAAGAGAATTTCTACAGGTACTACTTTTTCTGTAGGTCTTTCTGAAGAAGGAAAATTTTATGTATGGGGACATAAACCTGCTTTTAATCAACCTATCCCTCAAGAGATTTTAGATAATCAAGGTAAAATCAAAGACGTAGCAGCTGGAGATAACCATATTATCGTCCTTACAGAAGATGATGAAGTTTATGGATATGGCCAAGATAACCATAATCAGACAAAAATTCCTAGTGATATAAAAACTTTTGCACAAAAAGATGGTGGAATAGCTTCAATTGGGGCTTCGGATTTATACTCTTATATCCTTACTGGAAATGGCACTATTAAGGTCTGGGGGGCTACAATGCCTACTGGTCTAAATATGATTTCTAAAGATCTTAATGGTCAAATCGCTGAAGTTGAGGCTGCCTCTACTAATATGCTAGTTAGACTAAAAGATGGCACTGTAAGAGTTTTAGGTACTAAAGGTACTGAAATTGATACACAGCTTCCAGAAGATTTAAAAACTGGCAAAGTTAAAGTTAAAGAAATAGCTAGAATGAGATATTCTGGTCTTGCTGTTACTGAAGATGGAGAAAATATCGTATGGGGTTCTAGTCTTGATAATATTAAATCTATTCCAGAAATGGATGGTAAAGTAATTAAGGCAGAATCTGGTAGAGAACATATAACAGTTTTAACTGATACTGGCCATGTTTATTCATGGGGTAAAGATAACTATGGCGAATTAGCATTCCCTAGTGGAGAAAATTATAAAGATATATTTGTAGGATATTTTAATAACTATGCTATTACAGATGATAACTCTGTAGATACATGGGGATTAGATGGATTCTTAATGGGATCTGATGACCAAGGTAGAGATTTATTTACTCGTGTAGTAAATGGGGGTAAAATGACTCTTATTATCGCTTTAGTAGCGGTAGTAATTCAGATTTTATTAGGGGTTCTAGTTGGCATAATCTCAGGATATTATGGCAAAATAGTAGATAATATTTTATCTCGTTTTGGAGAAATCATTTCTTCATTCCCATTCTATCCACTTATTATTACACTGGCGGCTTTATTACCAGTAGATACAGACCAATATAAGCGTCTGATTATGATAATGGTAATCTTAGGTTTATTAGGCTGGCCAGGGATTGCAAGGCTTGTACGTGGGGAAATCTTATCTGAAAGAGAAAAAGATTATATCACTGCAGCTAAAGCATTAGGACTAAAAGAAAAAAGTATTATGGCATCTCATATGATTCCTAATATCTTATCTATAATTATCGTAAATGCAACTATAGGATATGCTGGAGCTTTATTAACTGAGGCTGGACTTTCGTTCTTAGGTTTTGGGGTTCAGGACCCTTATCCATCATGGGGTAATATCCTAAATGCTGCACAAAATATAGACGTACTAGAACAATACTGGTGGAGATGGGTTTTTCCAGGGCTAGCAGTTTTCATTACAGCACTTACAGTTAACCTTGTAGGGGATGCTCTAAGAGATGCTCTAGATCCAAGAAGCCAAGAGAGGTAGAATATGGCACTATTAGAAATTAAAAATTTACACACATATTTTGAGACAAAACGTGGACTAATACGCGCCGTAGACGGTGTAAACCTAGAGGTAGAAGAAGGAAAAACTTTAGGGGTAGTAGGTGAGTCTGGATCTGGAAAAAGCCAGACTGCCATGTCAATTTTACAACTTTTTGAAAAAAACCAAAAAATATATGAAGGTGAAATTCTATTTAATGGTGAAGATTTAGCTAAAAAATCTACTAAAGAAATGGAACATATTAGAGGAAATGACGTATCTATTATTTTCCAAGAACCTATGACTTCACTAAATCCGGTGTTTACAGTAGAACGTCAGCTTTCTGAAGCTTTTATGCTACACCAAGGTATGAATAAAAAAGAAGCAGCAGAAAACTCTGTAAAAATGCTAGAACTTGTAAAAATTCCTAACCCTGAAGTAGTAGTAAAACAATATCCATTTGAGTTATCAGGTGGTATGAACCAAAGAGTTATGATAGCTATGGCACTAGCTTGTAGACCTAAGCTTTTAATAGCTGATGAGCCTACGACTGCGCTAGATGTAACTATTCAGGCTCAAATTCTAAAACTGATGAACGATCTAAAATATGAAACTAACACAGCTATCATGTTTATTACTCACGATTTAGGTGTTATAAATCAGATGGCAGATACTGTAGCAGTTATGTATTGTGGTCAAGTAGTGGAAAATGCTCCGGTAGATTATATATTTAAAGAGGATAAATCTATATATTCTCACCCTTATACTGAAGGTCTACTACGCTCAATTCCATCTATAACATCAGATAAAAATCAGAGACTAGATACTATACCTGGATCTGTACCTCATCCATTAAATCTTCCAGAAGGATGTAGATTTAAGGATAGATGTCCATACGCTACAGAGCGCTGTGCTAATGAGATGCCAGAGCTAGTAAAAGTAAATGATGTACAAGAAATTAGATGTTTCTATCCAGAAAAGGGGGTTAGAAGCAGTGGAAAATAATAAAAAAGTACTATTTAAGATAGATAACCTAAAAAAATATTTCCCTCTTAAAAAGGCGTTTTTCACAGATAAACAAAGATATGTCCATGCTAATGAAAATATAAATCTAAAAATTTATGAGGGTGAAACGCTAGGGCTAGTAGGAGAATCAGGCTCAGGAAAATCTACTTTAGGACGTACAATAATAAAGATTTATGAACAAACTGAAGGTTCTATTCTTTATTATGGAAAAACTATAGAAGATTATGCTCCTAAATACGTAGAAGATGTAATCTCTAAAATCACTAAAGAATTTCCTAAATACCAAAATGAGATGGCAGAGCTTGATAAGCTTTATGAAGAGAGAAATGCTCAAACTGAGTCAGAAAAAATAGACGAGTATGATGAAAAGTTAATGTATAAACGTAGAGATATACAAAACACTTATTTCGATATGATCCGCATAGCTGGTGGACTTTTAACTGATTTAAACCTTAGCGAAGTATCAAACCTTCTAAATAACTGGTATAGTGAACTTAGAAAATTAGCAGAAATTAACTTTAAGATAGAAGATCTTGAGCTTAAATCAAAAGACCCTAAAAAAGGCGCCCAATATATGGCTGAGGCAGAAAAACTAAAAACAGAACGCGAGCCTCAGATGAATAAAGTAAAAGAAGCTGAGTCTAAGCTAGACGAGCTAAGAGAAAAACTTAGAAATAATGAAGGATTTGAAGAACTAGAATCTAGACGTGATAATGGAATAAATCTTTCTAAACTTAAAGAATCAGAAATGAGAAGACTTAGAAAAGATCTTCAGATAATATTTCAAGACCCATATTCTTCACTAGATACTAAACTCACAGTAGGTAATATAATCGGAGAAGGGGTACTAGCTCATGATATGTTCCCATCTCATAGCGCGGAAGGATATAACGAATATATCCAAGATATCATGGATAAATGTGGTTTAATGCCATATTATATCCACAGATATCCTCACCAATTCTCAGGTGGACAGCGTCAAAGAATAGGTATCGCGAGAGCCTTAGCGCTAGAACCAAGGTTTATAGTTTGTGACGAGGCAGTATCTGCACTAGACGTATCTATTCAGTCACAAATAATAAATCTACTTCAAGATTTAAAAGAGCATAATAATCTGACATATCTATTTATAACTCATGACCTTTCAGTAGTAAAATATATATCTGATAGAATCGCAGTTATGTATCTAGGTAATATAGTAGAAATTGCAAATACTGAAGACTTATTTGATAAGCCACTTCATCCATATACGCAGGCGCTTTTAAAAGCTATACCTCGTACAGATGTAGAATCTAACCAAAAACTTTCTATATTAGAAGGGGATATACCATCAGCGGTAAATCCACCAAAAGGATGTAGATTCCACACAAGATGTAAATATGCGATGGATAAATGCGCTACTTTAGAGCCAGAGCTACAAGTAATGGGCCCAGACCACCTAGTAGCATGCCATTTAATGGATATGGACGAAGCCGAGCTACAAGAATTTATAAATGATAGAGATGAAAGAGAAATAAATAGACTAGAGGCTCAAGAGAAAGAAGTCTTAAATATCGCGCAAGAAATGAGATCAGAAGGCGAAAATATTGAAACTAGATAAAAATATATATGATGAAGAAGAATTAGAGAGAAAACGAGAAGAGTTAATAGAAAGAGAATATACTAAAGAGGAGCAAAGAGAGATAATAGCTCACGCACTAAAAACTCTGCTACCTCCTGTAATAGTTGTCCTTGCGATATTTGTCCTAATCGTATATGCGATATATTATTTATTATAGAACCAAAATTAAAGCGGTCATAGAAATATGGCTGCTTTTTGCAATTTTAGTAAATAATACTTAATAAATTAGAAAAAATTTTTGACATTTTAATAATATATGTCTATAATAGAGATAATTTAAAATTAGAAACAGAGAATAGAAGAGTAGCTATATTAATACTTTAAGCGAGTCCTAGTTTGGTGAAAGAGGATAAGTTAAGATATAGTGAATAGAGCCTAGGAGTTTATAAGTCTAATAGATTTATACGGGATCTTCCGTTAAAAAAGAAGAGTATATTATGTACTTATTGAGGCTTATTTTGTGAAAAATAGGTAAACTTGGGTGGCAACACGAGCTTTCGTCCCTTATATTGGGGATGGGAGCTTTTTTTATACTCTTAACTAATTTTAAAAATCTACTTTAGGGAGTTAAATATGAAAAAAGAATACGAAATTTTAAAAGAGTCAAAAAAAGTAATTTTAGCTTATTCTGGAGGCTTAGATACTTCAGTTATAGTTACGTGGCTTAAGGAAAATGGAGCTAATGAAATAATATGTGTTTCTGTAGATCTTGGTCAGGTAGAAGATGAAGAAGCGCTAAATAAAAAAGCTATAAATTCAGGTGCCTCAAAATTTTATAATATAAATGTAGAGGATGAATTTATTGATGACTATGCATTTAAATGCCTAAAAGCTGGTGCAAAATATGAAGGAGTATATCTTCTAGGTACTGCGATGGCTAGACCTCTTATTGCCAAAGTTTTAGTAGATATAGCTAAAAAGGAAGGTGCTGATTTAATAGTCCATGGATGTACTGGAAAGGGTAATGACCAGATAAGATTTGAACTATCAATTAATGCTCTAGCGCCAGAAATAGATGTTTTAGCACCATGGAGATTCTGGGATATAAAAGGCAGAAGTGAAGAGGAGCAGTATGCACTAGATCATAATATTCCACTTAAAGTGACTAAGGATGAGGACTACTCAATGGATGAAAATATCTGGCATCTTTCACATGAAGGACTGGATTTAGAAGATCCTAAAAATGCTGCTAATTTAGAAAAAGTACTATATTGGGTAACTGATCCTAAAAAAGCTAAAGATGAGGCTGAAATAGTAGAGATAAAATTTCTAGAGGGCACTCCAGTAGCGTTAAATGGGGAAAATTTAAAAGGCTCTGAACTTGTAAAAAAACTAAATAAAATTGGGGGGTCTCATGGAATCGGAATAGATGATATTGTGGAGAGCAGAGTAGTAGGTATGAAATCTCGTGGAGTATATGAAAATCCAGCTGCTAGTATTTTATATTTTGCTCATGAAAAACTTCAGACTACGACTATGCACCCAGATGCTCTAGAATATCATCAAAAATTATCATATGATTATGCAAAGCTTGTATATCAAGGAAAATGGATGACTCCTTTAAAAGAGGGGATGGATGCTCTTATCGATAAAATAGAGGAAAATGTAACTGGTAAAGTAAAATTAGAACTTTATAAAGGCAATATTAGACCAATCTCAATAGATGCAACTAACTCATTATATAGTGAAGAATATGCTACGTTTGAAGAAGATGACGTTTATAACCAATATGATGCGACAGGATTTATAAATCTTTTTGGTCTAAGTACAAAACTATACGCAAAAGCATTAAATAAAAAGGAATACTGATGAAATTATGGAGTGGAATGCTAGATGAAAATCTAGATAAAAAAGCAGAAGAATTTAACTCATCTATAAAAATAGATAAAAGACTAGTATATAAAGATATAGAAGGTTCAATATCCCATGTGAAAATGCTAGAAAAATGTGAAATTTTAGAAACTGAGGAAGCATCTAAAATTATAGATGGATTAAAAGAGATAGAAAAAAATCTTAGAGAGGGAAATCTTGAAGTAGATCTAAATTCTGAAGATATCCACACTTTTATAGAGGCATCTCTTATTGATTTAATAGGAGATGTCGCTAAAAAGATGCACACTGCTCGTTCGAGAAATGACCAAGTTACTACTGATTTAAAATTATATATTAGAGATGAAGTAGAAAATATAATCGACTTTTTAAAAAATTATATTAAAGTAATTTTAGAATTAGCAGAAAAAAATCTAGAAACAATAATGCCTGGATATACTCACCTTCAGGCTGCTCAACCGGTAACATTTGCTCATCATATGATGGCATATGTTATGATGGCGCTTAGAGATATAGATAGATTAAAAGATTATAAAAAAAGATTAAACTCATCTCCACTTGGAGCATGTGCTCTAGCCGGCACTACTTATAAAATAGATAGAGAATTTACTGCTAATGAGCTTCTGTTTAATGAAATTATGCAAAATTCCATAGATGCAGTAAGCGATAGAGATTATATATTAGAGCTAGAATCTATTTTATCAATAATAGGAATCCACTTATCTAGACTATCAGAAGAATTAATAATCTGGTCTTCACAGCCTTTTAGTTTTATAAGAATTGATGATAAATATTCTACTGGATCTTCAATAATGCCACAGAAGAAAAACCCAGATATGGCAGAACTAATTCGTTCTAAATCAGCTAGTTTAATCGGAAATATGAATCAGTCTTATATAATGTTAAAAGGACTGCCACTAGCTTACTCTAAAGATATGCAAGAAGATAAAGAGTCAATCTTTGATAGCATAGATACCATAAAAATATCACTAGAAATAATGGCTGGAATGCTAGAGACATTAACTATTAATAAACAAAAAATGCTAAAAGCATGTAAAGAAGGATTTATAAACGCAACAGATGTCGCAGATTATCTCGTAAATAAGGGCGTGCCTTTTAGAGATGCTCACCATATATCAGCAGGGCTAGTATTATATGCTACTGAAAAAGACCTGACATTAGATGAGATAGATCTAAAAACCTATAAATCAAAATCAGAAAAGTTTGAAGAAGATATATATGATGTTATAGACCTAGAAACTATAGTATATAATAGAAAATCTCTAGGTGGACCTTCTCCAAATGAAGTTAAAAGACAGATAAAATGGGCTAGAGAAGAGATAGGGTTGTAAAATAAAAAATTCTAGCATTAGTTAATATATTTTCTTATGATATAATTGTTTTATAAATTAAGTAGAAATTTGGAGGTATATGAAAATGGCGAATTATAAAATTCATATGAACTAAGAGAGGTTTAATCCTCTCGTTAAAAAGGAGGATTTTATGATTTATATAAACAATTTAAAAAAAGAAATTGGTGCTAGAACCTTATTTGAAATAGATAAATTATCTATAAATGAATACGATAAAATTGGATTGATTGGCGATAATGGTGTTGGGAAAACTACTTTACTTAAAATTTTAGCTAATTTAGATTCTGAGTACAGTGGTTATATTGATGTTAAAACTCATATAGATTTTATCTTTAATGATAAAGTTACGGAAAATAATCTAGATATTTTAAATAATATGAACAGATACAGTCCTGGTGAATTTCAAAAAATAAGATTGACTGAAGTTTTAAAAAATGAATCTTCTTTTTTGTTAATTGATGAGCCTACATCACATCTGGATATAAAACAAAAAGAATTGCTGATTGAAAATTTAGATAATCGTTATAAAGGATATATAATAATTTCTCATGATAGAGATTTTATAGATAAAACATGCGGTATAATTTTTGAGTTGTCACAAAGTAGGTTAAATATTTATAATGGTAATTATTCTTTTTATTTAGAAGAAAAAATAAAAAGAGAAAAAAATTTAAAAAGAGAATATGAGAATTATATTTCGGAAAAAAACAGACTATTGAGAGTGGCAAGAGATATTAAAAACCAATCATCAAACGTTAAAACTTCGCCAAAAAGAATGGGCAATTCAGAAGCTAGACTTCATAAAATGGGAGGTCAATCAAATAAGAAAAAACTTGATAATCAGGTAAAGTCTATAGAGTCAAGAATTGATCATCTTGAAGTAAAAGAAAAGCCTAAAGAAGAAGTAAAAATAGAATTAACCATACCAGATAGAGATAAGATATTTTCGAAAGTTCTAGTTAGTCAAGATAATCTAAATAAAAAATTTAAAGAAAATGTAATTTTTAACAATACTAAATTAGAGATTCAAAATTATAAGAGAATAGCTTTGATAGGTGAAAATGGATCAGGCAAAACTACACTTCTAAATATGATTATAGACAGAGAGGTTTGGGTTCACCCTAATATTAAAATTGGATATTATAGCCAGCTTGGTGAGATAGTAGATTATGAAAAAACAATTCTAGAGAATATAATTGAGAGTTCCATTTATAATCAAACTATGACAAGAATAATATTAGCTAGGCTTGGATTTAAAACAGATGAAGTGTATAAAAAAGTAAATATTTTAAGTGATGGTGAAAGAGCAAAGGTAAAACTTGCTAAACTTTTAACGTCAGATTTTAATTTCTTAATAATGGACGAACCGACTAATTTTCTAGATATTAGAGCAATAGATGCATTAGAAGAACTTTTAAAAAATTATGATAGACCTATGCTTTTTGTGACACATGATATATCTTTTATAAATAATATAGCTGATGAAATCTTAATAATAAAGAATCAAAAGATAATTGAATTCGATGGAAATTATGAGGAGTACCAAAGAACAGAAGAAAATAATACAGCTAAAAATACAGATGATATGCTTATAGATTTTAGATTAACTGCTATCAATAATAGACTAGCATCAGATATACCTAATGTTGAAAGAGAAGAACTTTTAATAGAGTACAAAAAATTAATAAATTTGAAAAATAAGAAAAATATGTAGGTAAGATTATTAGATATTCTAATAGTATTCCTAAGGAGATTGTTATGAGTTGGGATGAAGATATAGATGATATAGACGTAGATAGAACTAGTGAAAATAACAATGATAGGTATGTAGTTTTACAAGTGGTTTTAAATGAAAAATTTTCTGAATATGGCTCTAGTGTGACTAGCCTAGAAAGTCTTCAAGATACTATTAATAAACAAGCCTCTTTAGGATATAGGTTACATACTTTTACCACTACTTCTTATGGGTCACATGGGTATTTTGCAGGAGAAAAAATTCAAGCTACAATGGTATTTGAAAAAATTGAATAGGTAAAAGATAAGTAATAATATTATAAGTTTTAGGTATTATTTTTAGCTTTTAAATGAGCTAATAGACTAAAAAGTTTATTAGCTCTTTTTTATAATATTAACAACCTATAAATTATATGTTTACAAATTTTGCTAAATATAACTAATTTACTATATGTTATAATTAATTTAATAATTATTTTAGGTGGTGCCAGATGATTAAAGCTAATGAGCAGAAAAAAAACGCCGAGGTTTTTGCAGAGAGATGGAAGGGGAAAGGTCGCGAGAAGGCCGATAGTCAAAAATTTTGGATTGAGTTATTAAGGTTTGTATATGGAATAGATAACTACTGAATATGTAGATTTTGAAGATACGGTAGTAATTGATAAAACTAGTTTTATTGATGTAATTATACCGTCTACCCATGTACTAATAGAACAAAAATCTATAGATAAAGATTTAAATAAACCAATTAGACAATCTGACGGATCACTTCTTTCACCATTTCAACAAGCAAAACGATACTCTATCGAATTACCATATTCTCAGAGACCGCGTTGGATAGTTACGTCTAACTTTAAAAAATTCTATATCTACGATATGGAAAAGCCAACAGGAGAGCCTGAAATAATAAAACTAGAAGACCTACCTGATGAGGCATATCGCATGAACTTTCTTGTAAATGAAAAAGATGAAAATACAGAAAGAGAAAAAGAAATTTCTTTACAGGCGGGCGAAATCGTAGGAAAAATGTACGATGCGCTATTAAATGAATATAATAACCCTGATGATCCACAGACTCTAATGGATCTAAACGTACTATGTGTACGTTTAGTTTTTTGTTTTTATGCTGAAGATGCGGGACTATTTGGACATCGAAATATGTTTCACGACTACCTAACAAAATATGATGGAAATGGATTTAGAAACGCACTTATAGACTTGTTTAATATATTAGATCAAAAAGAAGAAGATAGAGATCCTTATTTAGATGACGATTTACTGTCTTTTCCTTACGTAAATGGCGGGCTATTCGAGAGAAAAGATATCGAAATTCCAAAGCTAGGACCGACTATTCGTGAAATAATTTTAGAAGAGGCTAGTAGAGGGTTTGACTGGTCTAGAATTTCTCCTACGATATTTGGTTCAGTGTTTGAATCGACATTAAACCCTGAGACGCACCGCTCCGGCGGAATGCACTATACATCTATTGAGAACATTCATAAAGTTATAGACCCGCTATTTTTAAACGACCTGCGTGAAGAGTTTGATAATATAAAAGAGATAAAAACTGAAAGAAATAGAAATAATAGACTTTCCGAGTTTCAAAATAAAATAGCAGATTTACATTTTTTAGACCCAGCAGCTGGGGTCTCGTGTCATAATTATGACAACGGCAGATAGTAATGATGGATGCTGGGTTTTAAGCCCTCTACTAGAGAAACAAAATATGAAATGAGGTGATTTAAATAGAAAATGAGTGGTTTAGTATTAATAAAATTGATGAAAGGACCTATGTAATAAGTGAAGACAAGCATTGGGAAAAACCCAATTCCTATTTACTGATAGGGGACGATAAAGCGGGTTTAATTGATACAGGCTTAGGAGTAGGCAACTTAAGAAAAGTAGTTAATCAAATTACTGATTTAGATATTGTAGTTTTAACTACTCATGTCCATTGGGATCACATAGGCGGTCACAATTTATTTGATTCATTTGGAGTTTGTAAAAAAGAAGAAGCATGGATTAATGGAAACTTTCCTCTTTCATTAGATATTGTAAAGAAAAATTTATTGGCAGAGGAATGTGAATTTCCAAAGGATTTCAACATTGAAAATTATGAAATTTTTCAAGGGGTTCCAAATTTCACCTATGGAGATGGTGATGTAATTGACTTAGGAAATCGTCTAATAAAGGTGATTCATACTCCAGGACATTCACCAGGTCATTGTTGTTTTTATGAAGAGGGAAAGAATTTATATACAGGTGATTTGGTATATGCAGGCAAACTAGATGCCTATTACCCAAGCACGAATCCAATAGATTTCTTGAACTCAATAATAAAAATCAAAGAACTAAACTTTAAGCGAGTACTTCCAGGTCACTATGATTTTAATTTAAATAGAAATATTGTTGATGAAATTTATACATCACTAAGGAAACTAGATAGCCAGGATATTTTAGGTCAACAACATGGAATTTTTAGATTTGAGAATTTTTCTATACATATTTAAATTATTCAATTGTATGAAATATAGTTAGTAATTCTTCAAAGGTTGTATATTTTTCATTCGTTTAGTGCTTGATAATACTTAAGATTTTAGACCTGGATCTGGAAACTTTTTAACAGAGACGTATATCTCACTTCGTAAACTAGAAAATGAGATAATAAAACTTCGATTTGGATCACAGATTATGCTAGGAGCGGTAGAGAACCCTATAAAAGTAAAACTAGATCAGTTTTATAGGATAGAGATTAATGACTTTGCAGTAACAGTAGCAAAGACTGCGCTATGGATATCAGAGCATCAAATGATTAAAGAGACAGAAGATATAGTCCATACCGAGATTGACTTTTTACCACTTACTTCATATGCAAATATAGTAGAGGCAAACGCACTAAGAATAGACTGGGAAGATGTAGTACCGAAAGATAAATTAGATTATATAATGGGAAATCCACCATTTATTGGCGCCCGTTTAATGAGTCCTAGTCAAAAAGTTGATATAGACAATATCTTCGGACCAAAATGGCAAAACAAAGGCGACCTCGATTATGTATCAGCTTGGTTTAAAGAAGCATCTGACTATATGAATGGAACAGAAATAAAGACAGCTTTTGTAGCTACTAACTCTATTAGCCAGGGTCAGAGTGTTGCAAATTTATGGAAACCATTGTTTAATAATGGAGCAGAAATAATATTTGCATATAGATCCTTCAAATGGAATAGTGAGTCAACTACAAAGCTAGTGTATATGTTGTTATAATAGGTTTTTGTAAGTATAAATATACAGGAGATAAGTATTTATTCGAGACTTCTCAAGTTAAAAAAGTAAATCATGTTAATGCTTATCTAGTAGATGCTAAAGATATATTTATTGATAAAAGATCGAAACCTATATGTAATGTTCCTTTAGTTGGGATCGGAAATAAACCTATAGATGGAGGTAACTATTTATTTAAAAAAGACGAAATGCTCAGATTTATAAAAAAAGAACCAGATAGTAAGAAATGGTTTAAAAAGTGGTTTGGTTCTAAAGAATTTATAGACAATAAACCTAGATACTGCTTGTATTTAAAAGATTGTCCGCCTCATGAATTAAGAAGTATGCCTCTAGTAATGGAAAGAGTTCAAAATGTTAAAGAATTTAGATTAAATAGTAAAAGTGAAGGAACTCGTAAGTTAGCACAAAAACCCACGAGATTTCATGTTGAAAATATTCCTAATTCTGATATTATTTTAATACCTAGAGTATCATCTGAAAAACGTAAGTATATACCTATGGGGTTCATGAGTAATGACATCTTAACGTCTGATTCCGCTATTATAATGCCGTTTGCAAACTTATATTATTTTGGTATTATTACTTCTAATGTTCATAATTCATGGATGAGAGCTGTAGCAGGAAGATTAAAAAGCGATTATCGATATTCAAAAGATATTGTTTACAATAACTTCCTATGGCCAAATCCAACTTCAGAACAAAAAGCTAGAATAGAGAAAACTGCTCAGGCGATTTTAGATGCGCGTGATTTATATCCAGACTCGTCTTTAGCTGATTTATATGATGAGCTTACTATGCCGATGGAGCTTAGAAAAGCGCACCAAGAAAACGATAAAGCCGTAATGGAGGCGTATGGGTTTGACTGGCGTAATATGACTGAGTCAGAATGTGTGGCTGAGCTTATGAAGATGTATCAGGAGATAGTAGATAAAAAGGGGTTATAAAACTTTATCCATCTAGATTATTCTAGGTGGATTTTTTATTATCTAAAATAGTATACTAAAGTAAATAAAATGAATGGTAATGGAGGGGTTAAAATAGATAATTTAAATTATTCTGTTTCATTATTGATAGAATCTAATAATAAAGAAAAAGTTTATATTAAAAATTATTATAAAAAAGTCTTTGAAGAAAGTATTGTTTTAGTAAAACTTAAAGAAGATTTTTTTATATCTAATAGCGAGGGTTATATCTTAGAATACTTTCGAAAAAATATTCCAGATTTTAGTTATATAAACGAGTATGGCGAGACGATAGAGAATAAATTAGTTAAAGTAATTGAGTATTATGAGATATTTAATGATATAAAATTTACGGATTTTACAGATGTTTTTAGTAGGTTTATTATAGCTGATTTAGATGATACTCCTGAGATTATTCTTAAAAAATATTTTGGTCTTTAAACAGTTTTCAACCTATAAAAAATGGATATATATTTATATAATGATTATATAAGGAGCGGATTAAATGAGTTTAGATAATAGAATTAAAAATCTTGCAAGACTTGTGGTTGAGTTTGGGGCTAATGTAAAGCCTGGTGAGGATGTTGTGCTTATGACTCCTGTTGAAAATCCTGAGTTTGCGAGAATGATTGTGGAGGCTTGCTATGAGGCTGGTGCTCGCCATGTTTCTGTTGATTGGTCTGATGATGCTTTAAAAAGAATGAGATACCAATATGAGGACCAAGAAACTTTAAATGAGGTGCCAGATTATGAAGTGGCTAGACAAGAGTATAGACTTGCTAATAAAAGGTCTAATCGTATTGTAGTTATTTCTGAGGATCCAGATGCGTTAGCAGGGCTTGATGAGAAAAAAATTGCTGAGTCTATTCGTGAAAGAAGTAAGGTTATGAAGCCTTTTAGAAAATATACTATGAATGATATTGTTTCATGGTCTTTAATTTCTATCCCTACTGTAAAATGGGCTATGAAAGTTTTCCCTGGTATGATAGCTGGAGAGGCAGTAAATAAGCTTTGGGAGGCTATTTTAGATACTTCTCGAGTTACTGATGACTGGGAAGAAACTAGAACTAACTGGAAAAACCATCTTATAGTTTTAGCAAAACACGCAGACTTTTTAAATGCCAATAACTTTGATAAAGTTCATTATACTTCCTCAAATGGCACTAACTTAGTTGTTGAACTTCCTAAAGGTCATATGTGGAAGGCTGCGATTTCTGATAATGAAAAAGGCGATGCGTTTGTTCCTAATATGCCTACTGAAGAGGTATTTACTTCTCCTTTAAAAACTGGCGTAAATGGACGACTTGTAGCTACTAAACCTCTAGTATATAACGGTACTGTTATTAATAAATTTGAGTTTAGATTTGAAGATGGCAAGGTAGTAGATTTTAAGGCTGAAGAGGGTGAAGATACTCTAAGAGAGATGCTTGAGTCTGATGAAGGAGCTAGATATCTAGGTGAGATCGCGCTTGTGCCTTTTGATTCTCCAATTAACGAGTCTGGTATATTATTCTTTAATACTTTATTTGATGAAAATGCTTCTTGTCACTTTGCGTTAGGTAAGGCTTATCCTACTACAGTAGAAGGTGGGGATCTTTTAGAAGATAGTGAACTTCATACTATTGGTTTAAATGATTCTCTAATTCATGAGGATTTTATGGTTGGTGCAGCTGATTTAGATATTATAGGTTATAAGGACGGAAAACCAGTTCAAATATTTAAAAATGGTAACTTTGCATACTAATTAATTTTTAGAAAAAGGTGAGTTTTCATCTTTTTCTTTTTTTACTTATATTAGATTTGGAGGAAATTAATGAATATTGCTGCTTTTTTTGATATTGATGGCACGATTTATCGTGATTCATTAATGGATAAAAATTTTAGAAAACTTATAAAACATGAGGTCATTCCAGAAGAGGTATGGCATAGAGAAGTAAAAGAGTCATATGATCTTTGGAAAAAACGTCGTGGAAATTATGAAGATTATCTTGATATGCTTACTAAAGTATATGTAGAAAATCTTATTGGGGCGAATATGGATTATCTTTATTTTTTAGGTGAAAAGACTATTACTGATTATTATGACTCTGTGTATCGTTTTTCTAGAAATCGAATTAAATTTCATAAAAATGAAGGTCATATGATATTTTTCATTTCTGGATCGCCTAATTTTTTAGTTGATGTACTGGCTAATAAATATGAGGTTACGGATTTTAGAGGGACTTTTTATCATGTAGATGAAAATAATAAGTTTAATGGAAAAATAGATAGAATGTGGGATTCTGAGTCTAAAAACCGCGTGGTGCTTGAGTTTAAAGAAAAATATAATGTAGATTTATCAAAGTCTTATGCCTATGGCGATACTATTGGCGATTATCATATGCTAAAACTTGTGGGAAATCCTATAGCTATAAACCCAAACTCTGAGCTTTTAGATGCTATCCAAGAAGATAGAGAACTAGCAAATAAGACCAAAGTCGCAGTAGAAAGAAAAGATTTAATTTATATTTTAAATCCTGATGTAGAGACTTATAACTTTATTGAGTTTGCTGAGAATAATAATATCTAATAATTTATTATAATTATATATTAAATATATCTATTGATTTTAGTCTGATTTAGGACTATACTTATATTTGTACTTTATCATATATGAGGTGAGAAAAATAGATATTTCATATGATCCTACGATTGTGGAGCTTTTTAATGAGATTAAAAAGATTGAATATTTAAATAAAGAAAAACTTAAAAAATATGGGTTTAATGATATCAGAGTTTCTATTCTTACGATTATGATGGCTCAAAAAGATATAACTCAGTGCGAAATAGTAAATAAAATTAATGTCCCTAAGCAGACTATAAATTATACTATTAAAGATTTATATAATGATGGACTTATTACTATTAGCCAAGATAAAAATGATAAGAGATCAAAAATCTTAAATCTCTCTGAAGATGGAGAGATTTTTTTAAGTGAAATTTTAGATCCAATTACTAAAATTAATAAAAAAGTAAAAGAAGAGATGGGTGATGAGAAGGTGAAGAGCCTTATAGCTGATCTTAAACATCTATCTCATCTACTTGAGAAAAATTTAAAATTAGAGGAGGGGGATTAATGAAAGATTTAAGAGAATTTATAGATAATTATAGATTTTTATTTAACTATTTTGGAAAATATCAAAAAACCAGAAATATCGCTATGATCTATACAGCTTTTGAGACAATTTGCGAAATGCTTGTTCCTGCTCTAATGGGGATTATTGTAAATGAAGCAGTAAATAATAAAGATTTAGATCAAGCTATAAAAATAGGAATACTTATGATAGTTCTAGCGCTAATAGGCATGTTTTGTGGTATGCAGGGGACTAAATACTCTGGAATTACATCTTCTGGAGCAGGTCATATGCTTAGACTTGCACAGTTTAATAATATAGAAAAATTTAGTTTTAGTGATTTAGATTATTTTACTGTTCCTTCACTTTTAACTAGAATTACAAGTGATACTCAGCAGACTGCAATGAGCGTTTTTATGAGTACTAGATTTATTATAAAAACTGTAGTTATTGCGGCGTCTGCATTTATATTATCAATTAGAACTAGTTTAAAATTATCTCTTATTTTTTTAGTGGGTACGCCGATTCTATTCTTTTTTGTAATAATTATTCTAAATAAGGCAGTACCAGTTTTTAAAAAGACTAGAGGTCAATTTGATAAAATTAATCTAACACTAGAAGAGAACTTAAGAAATATAAGAGTTGTAAAGGCATTTGTGCGCCAAGAATATGAAAAAAATAAATTCTATGAAGTAAACCATGGGCTTTTTTCTCTAGCCTATAGAGGTCAACAACTTATGGCTACTATTTTTCCATTATCTTCAGTTATCTTATTTGCTACATTTTTAGCGATAATGTGGATTGGTGGTACTGAAATAATTAATGGAAATCTAGAGGTAGGACAGCTTGTAAGTTTTAATATCTACTCTATGATGCTTATGGGTTCTTATATTGGTCTTACTATGGTTGTAGCTCAGCTAATGCAGTCATCTGCTGGAATGACGCGTATAAAAGAGGTTATATCTCATACTCCATCTATGAGTAATGAAAAAGCATTAGAAGGTTTAAAACTTAAAGATGGTTCTATTGAGTTTGACAATGTGAGTTTTCATTTTGAGGATGAAAAAGACGTAAATGCACTAAATAATATAGATATAAAAATTAAATCTGGTGAATCGATTGGTATACTTGGGGCGACTGGATCTTCAAAATCGATATTAGTTCAGATGATCCCTAGACTTTATGATATTACTGATGGAGAGCTTAAGATATCAGGTGAAAATATAGAAAACTATGATCTTTTGGCACTTCGTGATGATGTAGCTATAGTTTTACAAAAAAATACGCTTTTCTCTGGTACTATTGAGGAAAATCTAAAATGGGGTAACCCAGATGCAAGCTCTAAAGAAGTAGAAGAGGCTGCAAAAATAGCACAGGCGCATGAATTTATTGTAGAAAGGCCTAATGGATATCAGTCTATGCTAGGTCAAGGCGGCACTGGAGTTTCAGGAGGCCAAAAACAACGACTTTGTATAGCTAGAGCACTTTTAAAAAATCCAAAGATTTTAATTTTAGATAACTCTACTTCTGCTGTCGATACAAAAACTGAATCTCTAATAATGAAAGGGATAAATCAGTTTAATAAGGATTTAACAAAAATAATTATATCTCAAAGAGTTTCTAGTTTTGAAGAGTGCGACAGAATTATAGTTATGGAAGAGGGAAATATTATAGATATTGGAGATCATGAATATCTAATAAGAAAAAACGAATTATATAGAAAAACTTATGAATTTCAAAATTAAAGGAGGTATACATGGGCGTAAAGACAAAAAAATTAACTAAAAGAAATAAAAGAGATCTTTCGTTTACTGGAATGAAACATATTTTCAGATACCTTCTTAATGAGAAGTTTGAGTTTTGGATCTCGGTAGTTTTTAATATTTTAGCTGCTATAACTCAGGTTTATGCAGTATTTTTACTAGAGCCAATTATAGATAACTATATTATCCCAAAAGATATAGTGGGGCTTCAAAATGCAGTGATAAAAGTGGGGATAATCTATTTAATTAGTGTAATAAGTTCATTTATCTATATGAGAATGAGTGCAAAAGCCGGAGAACTGGCGATAGAAAGCATTAGAAATGATCTATTTAATAAAGTGCAACAGCTAAATGTTGAGTTTTTTGATAAAACTCCAAATGGCGAGATAATGTCTAGATTTACTAATGATACTGATACGATGGAAGTATTTATGACTAACTCTGTACCTAGTATTATCCGTTCAGTTTTTATGTTTTTATTTACAATTTTTGCACTATTTAGAATTAGCGTGCCACTTTCTATATTAGTTTTATTTCTCTTAGGGCTTATGTCAATTGTTTTAAGGAGAATATCTTTTAAAACTGGAAAGTTATTTGGACTTGTGCAAAAAAATGTAGGGATATTAAATGGGTTTGACGAGGAGAGTTTATCTGGCCAGAAAGTTATAAAAGTCCATAACATGGAAGATAAGATAACAGATGAGTTTACTAAAAATAGTGAAAATCTGCGTCAATCTGTGGCTAGCGCGCATACTACTGCGGGAAAGATGATGCCATTTTTTATAAATTCAGTAGGTATAATGTATGCTATTATAGCTATTTTAGGTGTTTATATGACTATTGGCGGAAGTCTTACTATTGGGAAACTTGCAGTATTTTTATCTAATATCAGAAATGTACAGATTCCTATCCAAAATATTGTGCAGCAATCTAACCTATTTTTTAACTCTCTAGCTGGGGCGAATAGAATTTTTGAGATAGTGGACCAACCTGTAGAAAAAGATACTGGATATATTGATCTTGCGTATGTAAATTGTAAAGAAGATGGCTCATTTACTGAGTCTGTAACGCGTACTGGTTGTTTTGCGTGGAAGTGGGAAGAAGATGGAACGACTAAGTATAAACCTCTAGAGGGACGCATAGATTTTGATCATGTATATTTCTCATATGATGGAGATAGAATGATTTTAAAAGATATAACTTTTTATGCTAATCCTGGCGAAAAAATCGCTTTTGTGGGTTCGACTGGAGCTGGAAAAACCACGATAACTAATGTCATCACAAGATATTACGATATTGATAGTGGCGAGATAAGAATTGATGGGATAAATATAAAAGATATAACAAAACGAGGTCTTAGAAAGGCTTTTGGGGTAGTTTTACAAGATGTAAATCTATTTACCGAAACGATTCATGAAAATATCAGATATGGAAATCTTTTAGCTACTGATGAGGAGATAGTTGAGGCGGCTAGACTTTCTAAAGCTGATAAATTTATAGATAGATTTCAGGATGGATATAATACAGTTATAGCTGGAGATGGGTCTAGTTTATCAGATGGCCAGAATCAGCTAGTTTCGATAGCGCGTGCAGCAGTTCAAAAACCTCCAATGCTTATACTAGATGAGGCGACAAGTTCTATCGATACAGCTACTGAAATAATGGTTACTGAAGCTATGGACAAACTAATGGAAAAATCCACTTCTATAGTTATAGCTCATAGATTATCGACTATTTCAAACTCTGATGTAATTATGGTAATGGATGATGGTCGCATAATCGAGCGTGGAAATCATGAAGAGCTTATGGATCTTAAAGGCACATATTATCAACTTTATACTGGCGAACTTGAGCTAGATTAAAAAATAAGACTTTGCAAAATTATAATTGCAAAGCCTTTTTTTATTTAAATTTTTTCTAATAGACAGACTGAATATGCGCTTGCTCCTTCGCCAATTCCAACAAACCCCATTTTTTCAGTAGTTGTCGCTTTTATGGAGATCTGATTAGTATCTATTTCTAGAATTTTTGCGAGTTTAGTCTGCATATCCGGAATATATTTTCCAATTTTAGGTTCTTGTAGTGCCACGACTGAGTCGATATTTCCTATTTTATATCCCTCATTTTTTATAATTTCATATACCCTAGATAAAAGTTCACACGAATCTATATCCTTATATTCGTCAGAAGTATCTGGGAAATGCTTCCCAATATCTCCTAATGCTAGAGCGCCTAGCATAGAATCCATAATTGCGTGGACTAGGACATCTGCATCAGAATGGCCAAGTAGACCTTTCTCAGAAGGTATCTCTATTCCACCTATAATTAGTTTTCTATTTTCTACTAGCTTATGAACATCATATCCTATTCCAATTCGCATGATTTTTCCTCTTTTTCATTTTCTAAAAACGCCTTAGCGATGATTAAGTCATCTGGAGTGGTAACTTTTATATTTTTATAGCTTCCCTCAACTAGATATACTTCTTTTCCTAGATTCTCAACTAATGACGCATCATCTGTAACTTTAAATCTTTTATAATTTTTATAAGCAGATTTTAAAATCTCAGTTTTAAAAGTCTGTGGCGTCTGAATATTATATAATTCATCTCGATTAAGAGTTTCGATAACAGTCTTATCAGCTCGTTTTATAGTATCCTTTGATTTTACTGCCGCTACTGCTGAACCAAATTCGATGGCAGATTTTATAGAATCTTCTATAATTCTTTCATCAACTAGTGGGCGCGCTCCATCATGACAAATGACGATAGTAGATCTATCACTAATAGAGCATAGGCCTCTAAATGTAGATTCTTCGCGAGAATTTCCACCCTCGACGACTTTTATTTTCTCATCTTCATATCGAGTCTTATATTCAGCTAAAAGTTCTTTAGGTGCGACAATAATTATCTCATCTATATATTTAAGATCTATAAACTTAGATAGAGTATGTTCTAAAATAGTATGCCCATCTATTTTTATCTCTAGCTTTGGCACATCTGCTCCCATGCGAGTCCCAGAGCCTCCAGCCGTTATAATTACACTAATAAACTCATTCATTTTTATCCTGTAAAAGTCTAAGCTTAGTTATAATTTCAGTTTCATCAAGTTCTACCATATCATAGGTGATAAGTTCGTCTTTTTTTACATCTACTTTTATACGCGTCTTATCAGTAATAAGTGCGATAGGTAGCAGATTTCTATTTTTTGCATCTTCATGGGTAGTTAAAGATCCATACGTAAAATCAGATCCTATCCCAAAAATATAATCTCCAGCTTTTAAATCACATTTTGCATGGGCTACTGTATCGCAGATTTGACCAGCTTCTGGAGCTAGAGTAGACTCATTTTCTACTACTGCTTTATAGATGGAAATAGGAAGCTCAAGGCTACATAAATGGTATGGGCGATAAATTATATAATTTGGACCATCTCCCATTCCTACATATTTTAATGTATCTATTTCTTCTTTTGTATTTCCCTTAATTATTACAAAAACTCCAGGAGCGATCCCATGTACATATTCTAAAGTTTTATATTTTTCTAAAATTCCGCCTTCTTCTTTAAGGCGCATCATATTAGGTAGAGTTTTTACATCAGCAGTAATTCCGCGACACCCAAATACATCAGGAGTAAATCCAGTTGCGTTAGCTACTGCATTTAGCTCAATCATTGTATTGGTCGCGTCTACAAATGACGTAAGAGATTTTTCGCATATTGATTTTTCTTTTGCTAAATCGGCTACAGATTTGTTAGTCGCGTGGATATCCTTAGGGTTATTTTTTCCTTTTCCAGCTGCAACGACCTCAAACCCAAGCCCCTCTGCAAACTCTATAAGCTCAATTATAGCAGCAGGCTCATCTCCCGCAGCTCCAGTGTAGATTACGCCATTTTCTTCAGCTAATTTATATAAACTTGGACCAACTACTGAGTCGCACTCTACATTTAGCATAATAATATGTTTTTTATTATTTATAGCATCATATGCTACACTCGCTCCATGTGCTGGATTTCCGGTAGCTTCTACGATAGCATCTATTATTTCTGATTCTGTAGCTATTTTATAATTATCTGCTATAGCATATTTTTTATTATCTATAACTTTTTTAAGCTCATCAGCTGATTTTATTTCTATTATATCGTCTTTTTCTATTCCGAGATATTCCAAAGCTTTTCTAGCCTTTTCTATATGACGATTAATAATAAGAGATGGTCTCATTCCGTTCATCTGTAGAAGTCTATCTACTAATGAACGCCCCATTTTTCCTATACCGACGACAGCTACATTAATTGGCGAACCCGAATCTTCTAGCTCTTTAAGAGCTTTTTTCATTTTTAACATTTTATCACCTAAATTAGTCTAGTTTTATAGACATATTTATATTTATCCTTAATCTTTCTATAAGTACTTTCTTGTAAATTTATATCTTCAAAAATTCCAAAAATTGTAGGACCAGAGCCACTCATAAGAGCTACACTAGCACCCATTTCTAAAAGTTCAGACTTTATATTTTTTAACTCATCATAGATATTAAAACTTACATCTTCCATTGAGTTAAAATAATTTTCTTTATATATATTAAAATCATCTATATTACTAGCGATTTTTTCTACTTTTTTATTTGAATAATTTTTTATATTTTCATAAACGACTTTTGAGCTAATAGGTTTTCCAATATTTACTATAATAATTGGCAGATCATGAAACTCTCCTAAAACCTCGATTTTATCTCCTATACCACGAGCTCTGATAAGTCCATCGTAGTAAAAAAATGTCGAATCAGCTCCAATAGGTCTTGATAGCTCTATTAGATCTTTATTTTTAAATCCTAGACCCCATATCTCATTTAGAGTCTTTATAGCAGTTATTGCGTTAGAAGTACCGCCGGCTAGACCCGCAGCAATAGGGATATTTTTCTCTACTCTTATTTTTATTCCATCATCGCCTTTATAATATGATCTGAGGATCTCATAAGCTTTATGTATTAAATTATCTCCACCAATAGGGAAGTCAGGATTATCCGACTCTATAACTAGTTTTTTATCATCGATTTTTTCAAAAATCATGACATCATAAAGATCTATTCTATTCATTAAGGTATCAATTTCATGGTATCCATTTTCTAGTCTACCCACTACTTCTAGAGATAAATTAATTTTTGCGTATGAGTTTTTTACTATCATTTGACACCTCATTTATCGTTTATCGATAAAAAGAGTATACTATATAATTATATTTTTGTATATAAAAATTTTTCAGAGCTTATTTATATGAAATAAAAAAGATGAGTATAATTTACTCATCTTACATATTAAATAAATCTGAATGTGAACCCAGTCTTGTTAACATTAATATTAATTTATCATCGATATATTCATAAATTAATAACCAATTAGGTTCAATATGACACTCTCTTAGTCCTTTTAAATCATCGGTTAAAGCATGATCATTATATTTTTCGGATAAATTTTCGCCATTTGCTAATTTTTCAATAACATAAAAAAAGTTTATCTAAATTTTTACTTTGCCTTTTTGTCAGTTTATAATCTTTTTTAAATTTTTTAGTAAACTCAAATTTATATTTCATTATCTTCTTCTAATGCTTTTATCAGCTCATTTATAGAGCTATATGATTTAGTATTTGGGTCTTTTGCTATCTTTCTTCCTTCTTCCATAGCTTCTAGTAGTTCGTAATAGTTATTATTATTTAATTTTACATCAATAGGTAGACCCTGTTCTCTGATTGAAGCTCTTAGAAACATATTTATAGCAGTGGACATATTTAACCCTAAATCCTTAAAAATACGCTCAGCATCATTTTTTACGTTTTTATCAACTCTTACGTTTAAATTAGTAGTTTCCATTTTTATAACCCCTTTTTGTATATTATAAAACTATCTCATTACATAAGCAATATTTAATCATTATATAATAGCGAAAATCATATTTATCTTATAGAACAAAAGTTTAATTTGCTATTGACTAGAACGGTTGTTCTAAACTATAATGCTTTTAAGAGGTAATTATAAATGGATAAGATTTTTTTTCATATAGATGTTAATTCTGCATATCTATCTTGGGAGGCGGCATATCATCTTTCTCATGGTGGAGATATTGATTATAGGGAGATTCCATCCATAGTAGGTGGTGATCCTACGACTCGTCACGGAATAGTTTTAGCTAAATCGATTCCAGCTAAGGCTTATGGTGTCCAGACGGGCGAGAGTCTTTATATGGCACTTAATAAATGCCCCGATCTTTTAATTATTCCCGCTCATTTTAGTAGATATATAAAGGCAAGTGACGCCATGGTAGATCTTATAGCTAGATATACTGATAAAATCCAGAGATACTCGATTGATGAGGTTTTTACTGATATGAGTATTTATAAAAAGGACTATTTAAAAGTAGCTTCTGAGATAAGTAAAAATATAAAAGAGGAGCTTGGGTTTACTGTAAATATCGGCATAAGTGAAAATAAACTCCTAGCTAAGATGGCTTCAGATTTTTCTAAACCTGATAAGATACACACCCTTTTTAAAGATGAGATAGAGTCTAAGATGTGGCCTTTAGATATAGGTGATCTTTTTATGGTAGGTTCTAGAACTTCTAAAAAACTTAAGGGGCGCGGCATTAAGACTATTGGCGATTTAGCAAATATGGATGATGAGTATATTTATACATGGCTAAAAAAGCCGGGGCTTCAGATTTTATCTTATGCACGTGGGGAGGAGTTTTCAGATGTGCATATTGAGATGGATGAGATAAAATCTATCGGCAATTCTACTACGACACCATTTGATGTTACGACTATGGAGGATGCGGAGAGATTTATTTTAGGCTTATCTGAGATGGTGGGATTTAGGCTAAGACGTGAAAATATGTGTGCTGAGGTTATAAGGATTTCTATTAAAAATTTTGATTTTATGAAAAAACGTCGACAGATAAAACTTAATGCACCTATTTATAGCACGACTAGGATTTTTGAGGTGGCTATGGAGTTATTTAAAGAGATATGGGGTGGAGATCCAATCCGGAAGTTTTCTGTAAGTGTTTCAGATCTTACTTCTAATGAGGCTGTGCAGCTTAGTATGTTTGAGGAAACTTATGAAAAAGATAAAAATTTTGATACTTGTGTAGATAATATTAGAAGAAAATATGGCTCTAAGGAAGTGGTGCGTTCTACATTTTTATATTCTAAAATTGAGCCGGTTATAGGCGGTGTAGCGGAGGATGCTAAGGAGTATCCTATGATGAAAATTCTTTTATAGATTTAATTAGAGGGGGTTTAGATGAAGGTTTTAAATATGCCTGTCGATATGGTTGCGATTTTTGATTTAAATAATGATTATCCTATTCCTTTAAAATTTAGGATAAAATCTAAGGATTTAAATAAGCATATAAAAATTGATAAAATAAGAGATTCTAGGCAGGAGATGAAGGCTGGACATAGAATCTGCATTTTCAGATGTGAAAGCTATGATAAGGATAAAGATATGATTATTCCTTATGAGATTCACTATGAGAGAGAAGATGACGTTTGGCTTCTTTATAAAATTTAGGTTTTTTGGTATTCTAAGTAAAAGGGGGATTTTAAAATGGCAGGAGATTTTAAATTTGAGATTAAAGAAAAACTTGGTGTGATTTCTGAAAGTAGAAATGGATGGACTAAGGAGTTAAATTATGTAAGCTATAATGATAGAGATCCTAAGTTTGATATTCGTGAATGGGACGAAAACCACGAGAAAATGGGAAAAGGAGTTACTTTTACGCTAGAGGAGCTTAGGACTTTAAAAGAGCTTATAGACGAGGCTTTATCTTAAGATGCTAGAGATTAACGGAGTTGTAGAGAGTATAATTTTTAGAAATGAAAAAAATTCCTATACTGTTATGCGTCTTTCTACTGAAGATGGGACGATTACGGTAGTGGGATATATTTCTTATAAAACTCCGGGTACTGAGCTTAGACTAAGTGGGGAGATGGTTTATAATGAAAAATTTGGAGAACAATTTAAGGTTAAACGCGTTCTAGATTCTGAAGTAAACTATAACTCAAGTATTGAGGCTTATTTAAAAAGTGGTGCCATAGACCAGATCGGTCCTGCAATGGCTGATAGAATACTTAAAGCTTTTGGGGATGATACTTATGAAATTTTTAAAAAGTCCCCAGAGCGATTATTAGAAGTCGATGGGATTGGCAAAAAAAAACTAGCTAAAATTATGGCGTCTTTTAATTCTCAGGCGGATATGGAAGAAGTTTTAATGGAGCTCACAAGCCTTGGGATTTCTCTGGAGCTTGCTAGAAAGCTTTTTCAAAAATATGGTGATGGAGTTTTAGAAGTTATTAAGAAAAATCCATATATCCTTATTGGGCGAGGCGATGGGATTGGGTTTAAGACTGCTGACGAAATAGCTATGTCATCGGGGGTGCCAAGAAATGCGCCTATACGAATTGAGGCTGGTGCTGTATTTTTGGTTGAGCGTTTTAATAGTGAGGGAAATACCTATATCCCAGCTGAAATTTTAATAAATAGATTAGTCGAGTTTTTAAAAGTATCAAGAGATGATATAATCGCAGCTAAAAAGCAGGTAGTTACAAATACTAACCTGCATTTTGTCATGCAAAGGGGTGAGCTAGTAGTTTATAATCGCGCTTTAGAAATGGCGGAAAATTATATAGCTCTTCGCATGAATAAGCTTAAAAAAAATCCTCTATATAAAAGCGTGTATGATATAGATAATCGAATAAGAAATATTGAGGCTGTAGATGAGATTAAATTTTCTGATAAGCAGCGTGATGCTATAGAAAAGGCTTTTGAAACTAGAAGTCTTATCATAACTGGAGGGCCAGGTACCGGAAAAACTACTATCGTAAATTCTATTTTAAAAATCGCAAGGGAGATGGGAATTAGCTATGCTCTTGCTGCTCCTACAGGAAGGGCAGCTAAGAGAATGGAGGAAGCGACAGGTTCACAAGCTAAAACTATACATAGACTTTTAGAATATACTTTTACTGGAAAATATATGGAGTTTTTAAGAGATGATAAAAACTCTCTAGATCAAGAGATGATTATTATAGATGAGATGTCTATGGTAGATGTCATACTACTTTCTGATCTGATGAAAGCTCTTAAAGATGACTCTAGAGTTATTTTTTTAGGAGATGTAAATCAGATTCCATCAGTAGGTCCTGGAAATGTGCTTAAGGATTTAATCAATTCTCGCTCTGCAGATGTTATAATGCTTGATAAAATTTATCGCCAAAAAGACGAGTCCCAGATAGTAGAAAATGCGCATAGAATAAAAATAGGTGCTTTTCCAGTTTTAAATAAAAAAGACAGCGATTTTTTTATGATAAACTCAGAAAATGAAAAAGAAACTGTAAAAATTATAAAAGAGTTAATTAGTGAGAGGCTCCCAAAATTTTATAATGTAAATAGCCTTTTAGATATTCAGGTTATGGCACCTATGAAAAAGGGAATGACTGGAGTATTTAATCTAAATAAAGAGATCCAAGAGTCGTTAAATCCTTATGAAAAATTTAAGGAAGAATATAAAAAGGGCGGAGAAATCTATAGGCTTGGGGATAAAGTTATGCAGACTAAAAATGACTACCAAATAGAATGGGCTTCTTATACGCCTGAAGGAGTAGAGTATGAGAATGGGCTCGGGATATATAATGGAGATATCGGGTTTGTAACACGTATTGAGGGAAATAGTCTTTTTGTAGATTTTGATGGAAAAGTCGTGGAATATGACGACACAACTATAATAAACCTTACTCTAGCTTATGCTATTACTATTCATAAATCTCAAGGCTCAGAGTTTCCAGTAGTAGTTATACCAGTTCATTATGCTCCGGAAATTTTAGCTAATAGAAATCTTATTTATACAGCTATAACGCGTGCGAAGAAGCTAGTCGTGCTAGTGGGAAAAGCCGATAGATTAAAATCAATGATAGATAATGTAATGATTAATGACAGATTTACTGGTCTTGATACAAAAGTCTGGGAAATCGACAGGATTTTAATAGATGAAGTTACAAAAACAAAATTGCGCTATATGCGAAAAAGAAACAAGTAGATTTTTAAATATTTGTGATGACTGTATTTTATTATTAGATAAGAAAAATGCACCAGTAGTTAGAAATTTTAGATATGTAGATGATGCCTATTCATGTTATGTCTATAATCAGGTAATGGCTGATATTATTTATAGATATAAATTTGGTGGAAAGCGATATTTAAAATATGCTTTAGCTGAACTTATGTGTGAGAAGATTTTAGAAGAGAGATTATATAAATATGTGGATTTAATTATTTCAGTTCCAGTCCATAAAGATACATTAAATCGTAGAGGATTTAACCAAGTTGAGCTATTAGAAGATATAATATCGGAGCAGTTTAGTATAGATCAGTCTAAAAATAATCTTATAAAAATAAAAAGTACGCGTGAGCAGACAGAGCTTAGTGTACTTGAGAGAACTAAAAACTTATTAGATGTATTTTTTATAAATAGACCAGAGGAGATAGAAAATCAGAGGGTTTTATTACTTGATGATATTATAACTACTGGATCTACATTAGATGAGTGCGCGAAAATTTTAAAAAATAGAGGGGCAGAAAATATAATCGCTTTAAGTGTAGCTAGTTCTAGATAATTTGCCACCTTTACTCTAGTTAGGAGTGAGGTGGTTTTTATAAAATGATATACTAAAATATGAGAGGTAATATGAAATTAGAAGTAATAGATCTATCTAGTGAAGCTAAAGGCGTCGCTAGAGATAATGGGAAAGCTATATTTATAGAAAATGCATATCCTGGCGAAATTGTAGAAGTAGAAATATTAAAATCTAAGAAAAATTTCTCTGAAGCTAGGATGACTGAGATTATAAGAAAATCAGAAGAAAGAATAGAATCAGTGTGTCCAGATTTTTATAGATGCAATGGATGCCAATTCTGTGACTATAAATATGAGGCACAGCTAGAATTTAAGAAAGAAAAAGTAAAAAGTGCATTTAAAAAGTTTGCAGGACTAGATATAAGCCCACAGATCGTAGGAGCAGAGGATATTTTTAATTATCGAAATCATATTCAATTTTCAGTAAAAGATGGGATTATTGGATATATTGATAAGAAAAATAAAGGCGTTTTTAGACCTCATAATTGTAAAATCGCGCCAAAAGAATATAAAGAAATAATAAATATTTTAGAAAATGAAAAAGAGTTAGAGCGTATAAAACTTGTGGGTATACGAAAAAATTATAAAGGCGAAATTATGATAATTCTTGTAACTCGTGATGATATACCTCTAAATCTATCGATATATGATAAGCTTTTTAAAATATCTAGCCATATATTCCAAAATATTAACCCAAACCCTAGGCTTCACTATGGACCAAAGAGCATAAAACTGTTAGGAGATGGGGAATTTAAAGAATCTATTTTAGATAATGAATTTATCTTATCGCCTACATCATTTTTTCAGGTAAATAGAGTTCAGGCAGAGAAGTTATATAAAATAGGAATAGAAAATCTAAATCCAAAATCAGATGATAGAGTTTTAGAGTTATATTCAGGAATTGGTACGATAACTATGGGATATGCTCATAAAGTATCTAAAGTTATAGCCATAGAATATGGCGAAAAAGCAGTAGATGATGCAATCAAAAATGCAGAGATAAATGGAGTATCTAATGTTGATTTTATTGCAGGAGATGTGGCTGAAGAAATAAAAAAACTAGACGGATTTAATAAAATTTTACTAGATCCACCACGCTCAGGAGCAGGTGAAAAGGTAATATCTGAAATAATCCGCATCAGTCCAGAAATCATCTCATATATAAGCTGTGACCCCGCGACCTTAGCCCGTGATATAAAGCTATTAATAGAATCTAAAAAATATAAATTAGAAGAAATAAAAATCGTAGATTTATTCTGCATGACTCATCATGTGGAGAGTGTAGCATTGTTAACAAGAGGGTAGGAAAGCAACGTATAAATAACAGTTCTGATGTCGGAAATTTTTAAGAAAACT
>JASBZD010000002.1 GCA_029983595.1 Peptoniphilaceae bacterium | reverse complement strand
TCTAGTGGAAATGGAATAAGATTTTTGGGAGAAAATTTTATAAATAATGGAAAATAATATTTTTAAAAAGAAACAAAAGAAAAATTATAGTGCAATAATTATAAATGCTATAATTCTAGCTCTTATTGCATTAATTTTAATCACACAATGGAATAGTTTATCTAGCTTTTTTAAAAATGTAGCTTTAGTATTTTCTAGATATTCTAACTATTTTTTAAGTGGGTTTAAGACTACTATATTACTTTCGTTTTTATCGGTAGCAATTGGTACGATTTTAGGTGTTTTAATTTATCTATTAAGAACAAACTCGTCTAAGGTATCTAATGCGATAGCTAAGGCTTTCGTTGAAATTATTCGTGGTACTCCAATGATGGTTCAGGTATTTATAGCTTTTATCGGTGGGAATTTATTATTTGATTTTAGAGCTAATGGCATACCTATCTCCACAGCAGCTTTTATTTTAGGACTTATCGCTGTGACGATAAATAGTGGGGCATATGTATCTGAAATAATTCGTTCAGGAATTGAATCTATATCTAAAGGCCAGATAGAAGCTGGTCGTTCTCTAGGATTATCTCAAAGCCTTACTATGAGAAAAATAGTATTTCCACAAGCTGTAAAAAATATTTTGCCAGCACTCGGAAATGAGTTTATTACTATTATAAAGGAGACGTCAGTAGTTTCTGTAATTGGTACTGCAGATTTAATGTATAACACAAATATTGTAAAGGGAAATAGTTTTAGACCTATGGAGGCTTTAATAATTTCTGCTATTATGTATTTTGTTATAACATTTACGCTATCATTAATTTTAAGAGTCTTCGAAAGGAGAATGAAAGAAAGTGATTAAAGTAAAAAATCTTAAAAAAAGCTATGGCAATAAAGAAGTTTTAAAAGGCATAGACCTAGATGTAAATAAGGGAGAAGTAATGACTATAATCGGTCCATCTGGATCTGGAAAGTCTACGCTTCTAAGATGCTTAAACCTTTTAGAGACTCCTGATTCTGGAAATATTTATCTTGAAGGTCATGAAATAACAGGTGGTGATATAGATATTGATAAAGTGCGTCAAAAAATGGGAATGGTATTTCAAAGTTTTAATCTCTTCCCACATATGACTGTAATGGAAAATCTGACTTTAGCACCGACTGAAGTACTAAAAATAAGTAAATCTGAAGCTATTAAAACTGGAGAAGAGTTATTAAAAAAAATGGGGCTATTAGATAAAAAGGACGCCTACCCAAACTCTCTTTCCGGAGGACAACAACAACGTGTCGCTATAGCTCGTGCATTAGCTATGAAACCTGAAATAATGCTATTTGATGAAGCTACATCTGCGCTAGATCCAGAGATGGTAGGAGATGTATTAGATGTAATGAAAGATCTAGCTAATGAGGGAATGACGATGGTAGTCGTAACACATGAGATGGGTTTTGCAAGAGAAGTATCTGATAAGATTGTATTTATGGATAGCGGATATATTGAGGATATTGGCTCTCCAGAGCATATTTTTAAAGAAACTAAAAATGAGAGAACTAACTCTTTTCTTTCAAAGGTATTATAGAGATTTAATAAACTTTTTGGGTATAAGCTTATTAGAGTACTAAAAAGGAAAGAGAAGAGATAAAGATGAAAGAAGTTAATATAGAAAATTATGGAAGCAAAAATTATAAAACAATATATCTAGCTGGTGGTTGTTTCTGGGGAGTAGAAGGATATTTTAGACAGATTTCTGGAATATTAGATACAGAAGTAGGATATGCCAATGGAAAATCTGAAACTGCGACTTATGAAGGGCTAAAAGAGTCTGACCATGCTGAAACTTTAAAACTAATTTATGATTCTAATAAAATTTCACTTGATGAGATTTTAGATCATTTCTTTAGAATAATTGACCCTACTAGCCTTAATAAACAAGGCAACGATATTGGGCGTCAATATAGAACTGGGATATATTCTGAAGATGAAGAGGATTTAGAAATTGCTTCTAACTATATAGAAGAAATTAAAGATAAATATGATAAAGAAATAGTGGTAGAAGTTGAAAAATTAAATCACTTTATAGATGCTGAAGACTATCACCAAGATTATCTAGAAAAAAATCCATTAGGATATTGTCATATAAATCTAGATCTTGCGACAAAACCACTTTATGGAAATTATTCTAAAAAATCTGATGAAGAGATAAAAGATTTAGGCGAACTGACATATGAAGTGACTCAAAATTCAGCAACTGAGAGACCTTACACCAGTGAATATGATGATTTTTACGAAAAAGGTATTTATGTAGATATAACTAGTGGGGAACCGCTTTTTGCATCTACAGATAAATTTATGTCTGGTTGTGGATGGCCAAGTTTTTCTAAACCTATAAACACTCAGGTAATAGATTATAAAGAAGATTTTAGCCATAATATGGAGCGTATAGAAGTTAGAACTAAAAATAGTAACTCTCATCTAGGGCATGTGTTTGAAGATGGTCCAGAAGATAAAGGAAGCCTAAGATATTGTATAAATGGTGCTTCGCTAGAATTTATCCCATATGATGAGATGGACGATAGAGGATATAGCGACTTTAAAAAGTTTGTAAAATAAGTTTTATTTAACCTTAGATAATTATAGATCTAAGGTTTTTATTTTCATAAAAAAAGTGATATAATAATTTTATGAAAAAATATTTAAAAATTTTAACGATTATTTTATTTGCGATGATACTATCTGTATCTTGTTCTAGTAAATTGGAGAATAATATCGAGACAGCTAATAAGCCTAGCTCAAATGAGATAATAAATAATATAGGTAATAATAATATAAAAGAGATATATTTTGCTGGAGGATGTTTTTGGGGGCTAGAGGGGTATTTTAGACAGTTGCCAGGTGTTACGCATACTGAGGTAGGCTATGCTAATGGAAATGTTAAAGAAACTTCATATCAAAAATTAGATCAGACAGGTCATGCCGAGACTATAAGAATTGATTATGATATTAATAAAATCAGTCTAATTGAGCTTTATGAGCATTTTTTTAGGATAATTGATCCGACAAGTCTTAATAAACAGGGAAATGATAGAGGCACCCAATATAGAACTGGAATATATTCTAGAAATGACGAGGATTTAGAACTTGCTAAAAAATTCATAGAAGAAAAACAACTAGAGTATGATAAACCTATAGTAGTAGAAGTAGAAAAGTTAAGAAACTTTATTTTAGCTGAAGACTACCATCAGGATTATCTAGAGAAAAACCCAGATGGATATTGTCATATAGATCTAAGTCTTGCTAATAAACCTCTTTATAAAGATTATGAGAAAAAATCTGATGAAGAAATTAAAGAAATTGGAGACACTACTTATAACATAACCCAAAATGCCGATACTGAACGTGCATTTTCTAGTGAATATGATAATTTTTACGAAAAAGGGATTTATGTAGATATAACTAGTGGGGAGCCGCTTTTTGCATCTAGTGATAAGTTTGATTCAGGGTGTGGATGGCCAAGTTTTTCTAAACCAATAACTAGCCAAGTAATAGATTATAAAGAAGATAAAAGTCATGGGATGGAGCGTATAGAAGTAAAATCTAAAAATAGTGACTCACACCTTGGTCATGTATTTGAAGATGGTCCAGAAGATAAAGGGGGACTAAGATATTGTATAAATGGCGCTTCTTTAAAATTTATCCCATATGATGAGATGGACTCTCATGGTTATGGGGAATATAAAAAATATGTAGAGTAATTTTTTAAGCCTTAGATTTACTCTAGAGCTTTTAAATTTATAAAAAAATAATATAATAGATTTATATTAAATATGATTTTTTTAGAACTTTTCTAAAATCTTATTTTAATATTAAGTGAACATTCTTAGGTTGTTATAAGATAGGAGGAAACCAATATGGAATGTAGTAGATGTAGTGAACAAATGACAGAACTTGAAGCGCTTTCTGAAGAAGTTTTAAGCTTTTTTAAGAAAGAAGATGGGAAAGAAAAAGATTTAAAGTTCTCCATAAATATCGGGGATAGCAAAATAGGGGATGATATAATTCATGGAACTGTAGATAAAGCCTACTATTGTGAGAATTGTGGTGAAATTATTGCGAAGATAAAAAAAGAAGATTTTTAGTTTATATTACATAAGATTTAAAAAACCTATCGAGGACGTACTTCGATAGGTTATATTTATATTGTGTATTTAAAATTTTCGTAAATTACTTCTATTTTATCTCCTCTTATATATAAAATATAAGGCACTTTTATAGGAAATTCACTATAAGTATTTTCTAGATAGTCCATAAATTCAGATCTGGAGTCAGTAATATACTCCTTATTATCAACATCTTCATCTATGTATTTACCTTCTATATCAGTAAAAATAAAATAAGCTTTATCAGATAATTTAAAATCCTCATATTCTACTTCTGGATTATAAATATAATAAGCAGGGTGTAAGTCTTCATCTTTTAATCCCATCTCTTTTACTAGCTTTTCATTAGATGTATCGACCACTTTTACTCTATCAACTTTTATATTATCTCCATCTATCTGGATCAGTCCCTCTATTCTTTCGAGTTTATCAGCAACAACTGGCTCTGATTTTTCACAAGATGTAACTGTAAGTAAAAATAAAGCTATTATTAAAATTTTAAGATTTTTCATATTCTACTCTTTTCTATTCTAACTTTTCTTTTACAGATTCAATTTTTTTATCCATATTTGAATCTTTATCTCGTCTATCATCAACTTTTATAACACTATAGACTCTATCGGCCCCATTTTTAAATACTGATTCCTGCATCTTTCTAACGACGTCCATGATTATATCGATATCTCCTTCGATAATAGAGCCCATTGAAGTAAGCTCAATTCTAAAGCCTTCCATATCTCTAACCTCATTATATGCACCAGCGATATATTTACTTACGCTAGTAGTTTCAGTCCCGATAGGTATTAATGTAAGTTCTAGTAGTGCCATAAAATCCTCCATATAAAATTATACTTTAATTATATCATATATAGGGATTTAAATAATAATACTCCATTATATTTAGATATAAAAAATGTATTTTATTTCAGCATACGTTTTCAATTTATGTTAAAATATAATCATTAAGTATATAATTGATATGGAGGTAAAAATGGGACTTAAAGAAGATGCTTTAAAATTACATAAAGATAATAGAGGAAAATTAGAAGTTAAATCTAAGGTAGAAGTTAAAGATGCGCATGATTTATCGCTTGCATATTCTCCAGGAGTTGCAGAACCTTGTTTAGAAATCGCTAAAGATAATGATTTAGCTTATGAATATACTAATAAACAAAATGCTGTAGCTGTTGTAACTGACGGGTCTGCAGTTTTAGGACTTGGAAATATTGGTGGAATAGCTGGTATGCCAGTTATGGAAGGGAAAGCTGTATTATTTAAGTCTTTTGCAGGAGTCGATGCTTATCCTATTATGCTATCTACTCAAGATCCAGAAGAAATAATAAATACTGTAAAAAATATTGCACCAGGATTTGGCGGAATAAATTTAGAAGATATTAATGCTCCAAAATGTTTTGAGATAGAAGAAAGACTTAAAAAAGAGCTAGATATTCCAGTTTTTCATGATGATCAACATGGTACAGCTATCGTAACTTTAGCAGGATTAATAAATGCTCTAAAAGTTGTGGATAAAAAAATGGAAGATATAAGCGTTTGTATATCTGGAGCTGGAGCAGCTGGTGTAGCTATTGCTAAACTTTTAATAGATTATAAAGTAGGCGATGTTATTATTTTAAATTCTAAGGGAGTATTAGATCCTGAAGATGAAAAATTAGATCCAATTAGATTAGAGCTTGCTAAAAATTCTAATAAAACACATAAAAAAGGCGATTTACGCGAGGCTATTAAAGACACAGATGTATTTATTGGTGTATCAGTAGCTAATATAGTAGATCTTGATATGCTTAAATCTATGAGACGTGATCCTATCGTATTTGCTATGGCAAACCCAGTGCCTGAAGTGCTTCCTGATGTGGCATTAGAAGGTGGAGTAAAAGTTATGGGAACTGGAAGATCTGATTATCCAAACCAAATAAATAACGTTTTAGCTTTCCCTGGTATTTTTAAAGGTGCTTTATCAGTTAGAGCATCATCTATTAATCAAGAGATGAAAATAGCAGCGGCAGAAGCTATAGCGAGCCTAGTATCTGAAGATGAGCTAAGCGCTGATTATGTAATCCCTAGACCATTTGATGAAAGAGTAGCTTCTACTGTAGCTGAAGCTGTAAAAAATGCGGCAATAGAAACTAACGTAAGCAGAATTTAAATATAATTTCCTGGGTTATTATTACTCAGGATTTTTTATTTCTAAAAACTAAAAATGTAATATTTATTAAATAATTTTAAAATTGCTATTATGATATAATACAATAAGAATAAAATATATAGGAGAGTGACTAAATGTCAATTGACCCCGGTCCCCAGATAATAATAGTAGTAGTATCATTGTTTTTAAGTCTATTTTTTGATCTTTTACAATTTTCTTATAGCTATCTAAACTCGTATAAAATAGATAGTTTAAATGAAAATGGCCAGATTAGTGAGCGTCAAAAAAAAGAGCTAAAAACTATAATTGATGATTTTGCTGCAGTAAGAGGGGCGTTAACACTTTTAGATTTTTTTAGTAATTCCTTAGTAATTTTTTCTTCTGTTTTGCTAGGATTTTATTATTATGGCAAAAATGGAGCTATAGGGTTTATGATAATAGGAGTTTTTCTAATTCTTATAATTGGTGAAAATCTACCTTATTATATCTCATTAGCTAATTTCGAAAAAATATCTTTAAAATTTATTAGATTTACTAGAATTATCACAAGAATACTTCATCCTCTAGTATTTTTAATTAAGGCTATTTCAGAGATGATGGCTAAGATTTTTGGGTTTGATAAAACTAAGGAAGAGCCTAAAATCACTGAAGATGAGCTTTATAATGCTATGAATCTATCTAAAGATGAAGGTCTATTAGATGTTGAAGAATATGGAATGATAGAGAGGGTATTTGAGTTTTCAGATATATCAGTAAAGGATGTAATGACTCCTCGTACTGAAATGGCGACAGTATCTATAGATGATACATTAGAGGAGATTGTGGATGTATTCCAAGATGAGGGATATTCACGCCTTCCTGTGTATGAAAAAGATATAGATAATATAATTGGAATAATTCATATAAAAGATCTAATTCCATATTTTAAAGATAGAAAACTTATAAATATTAATGAAATTTTAAGAAAGCCAATTTATTCATTTGAAGCTCAAAAGACTACAGAATTATTTAATCAGATGAGAATTAATAATTCCACAATGGCCATAGTACTAGATGAGTATGGTGGCACAGAGGGGTTAGTAACTATTGAGGATTTAATTGAGGAGATAGTTGGAGAAATAGATGACGAGCACGATGTAGAGGTAGTTGAGGATTCTATTAAAAAATTAAATAACAATAGCTATGAGCTAGAGGGAAAACTCAGACTTGAAGAGCTTGAAGAGATTATGGGAATTAAGCTAGAATCTGAAGAGATGGAAACGGTAGGAGGGTTTGTTACTGAAAAGCTAGATAAAATCCCAGATGAAGGCGAAATTTTTATATATAATAACCTAGAATTTAGAGTTTTAAAACTTGACAAAAATAGGATTGATAAGCTAAAAATGACTATTTTAAAATAATCAAAATAAAACTGTCGTAAAACATCTATGATACGACAGTTTTTTTATTCATATTAATCTAATTTTTCAGCCCAAGCTGATAGTGATCCTGGTGCTACTTCAAAAGCCCCATTTCCTTCTTCATCAATTGTAATTTCAGCTTCATTCTCGCCAGTTAAATCTTTATATACTTTTCCTGCTTGATCAGCTCCTACATTCATAACTAGCGTATCAGCATCTCCAGTAGAAATTACTACTGCTAAAGAGCCAGGATGTTTTTCATTTCCATGTCTTACAAATCCTATACAAGTTGGTTTTTCAAAATAATTAGTCTCATCACCATAAGCATAATTTTTTCTAATCCATAATAGATTATCGATTATATCCTTATTTCCTGGGATATATGGGTCTTTTATCTCGTAATAATCTCCATAAAATACGCAAGGATATCCATCTTTTCTAAGTAGAATAAGTCCATAAGCTATTTTTTTAAACCACGGCTGAACAAAACTCTCTAGCGCTTCTTTAGGTTGTGTATCGTGATTATCAACAAAAGTTACAGCGTTAGCAGGTGATTCATAGACCATTGTGCCTTGAAAAATATTTCTCATATCGTACTGTTGGTTTTCAGATGCTTCTCTAAGGTTAAAATGTAAAGTTGTGTCAAATACATCAGTTAAATATCCAGTTTCTTCAAGATAATTTCTTTTAAGCTCTGAGTCTAACATCCAATATTCGCCAAAAAAATAAAGTTGTCGGTCTGATTTTTCATTAAGATGTGCTATAAAATCTCTGATAAAGTTATAGTCTATATGCTTTAGTGCATCAAATCTGATTCCATCTATCGGCACTTTATTAATAAACCATTCGCCCCATCTAAAAAGCTCATTTCTTACATCTTCGTTATTATGGTCTATATCAGCAAACATCAGATAATCAAAGTTTCCATGTTCTGGAGAAACTCCATATCCCCAGCCTTTGTTTTCTCCAAGGATCCTATAAATTCCAGCCTCGCCAGTTTTATCATCAAAATCTACGCCATTAAAATGGTTAAAATGCCATATAAAATCTGAATATTTGCCACCACGGCCAGGAAAATCAAACCCAGTCCAACCTTCGATATCGTGAGCCTCTTCTATATCCTCAGTACGATTTTCTTCATTTACTTTTGCTGCCATAAAAGTCTCTTTAAAGTCAGCTCCAGCTTTATGATTTATAACGACATCTGCATAAACTAATATTCCCTCGTTATGAAGAGCATCTATTGCCTCAATTAGCTCGTCATATGTTCCATATTTTGTGCGGACATTTCCTTTTTGGTCAAACTCTCCAAGGTCATATAAATCATATATTCCATATCCCACGTCGTTGGTACCGGTCGCCTTAGTGATTGGAGGAAGCCAAAGTGCATCGATTCCAGATTCTTTAATTTCTCTAGCTTTAGATTTTAATTCTTTGTAGTAATTTCCATCATCTGGAAGATACCACTCAAAATACTCCATCATAACAAGATTTTCCATAAATTAATTTCTCCTTATTTTAAAGTGTCTTTACACTTTCACGCTCGATAATAGATGATGGAAGAAAAACAGTTTCGTTAGGAAGTTTTTCTTCTTCTCTAATATCTTTTATTATGCTACGAGTAGATACAGCTCCATAATCATATAATGGTTCACGCACAGTAGTAAGTCTAGGTCTGTAAAGATTACCCATTTCGATATTTCCCATACCTATTACAGAAACGTCATCTGGTACATTAATGCCTTTATCATATAAAAAGTTCATTAAAGAAATCGCAGCTTCGTCAGAATAGCAGATAATAGCTGTAATTCCATTTTTTATATTTTCATAGATCTCTTTATATGCTTTATTTAGATTTTCTTCATTTTCATCATATATAGATACTATTTTTTAGATAGTCCGTGTTTTTCTAAAGATTCACTAAGCCCTTCTCGTTTAAATCTTTCGCTAGTTATATCTATATCTTTGTCATATCCAAAATATAATATGTTTTTATGGTTTTTCTTAACTAGATAATCCACTACCATTTTTAAAGATTCTTTATTATTTATAGTGGTAGTATTTATAGAATGGTTTCTATAATTTCGATTTAGATACGCCACAGGTACGTTTAGAGCTTTAAGATTATTTAATCTCTCTGGGTTATTAGACTCAGTAATTACAACGATTCCCTCTACTTGTTTTTGTAGTAGGACTCTCATATATCTATTTTCCATTACTGGATCGCCATAAGTACATGAGATTAGAATATCAAAATCGTACATTCTAGCTACTTCCTCAACACCTCTTAATACTTGAGAAATATAACTCATCCCAAAATCCTCAACTATAACTCCGATAATATTAGATCTTTTTGTAACTAATGATCTAGCTATTTCGTTAGGCTTATAATTTAGCTCATCAATAGCATCTAAAACTCTCTTTTTAGCATCTGGACTAACTGGTTTTGAATTATTAACAACTCTAGAAACTGTAGAGATTGATACATTAGCTAGTTTTGCAACATCTTTAATAGTAGCACTCATAAAAGTCTCCTTTCTAATTAATCTATTTAATCTATAATTTCATATCCTTGTAACTTCATAAATTCATCTGTGATATAGAAAAATCTATAATCTATCCCGCGGGGTTGATCCCCATTAGTCGGGTCAATATAATGAACTCCGTCATCATCTTTATATAAAACCCATGCATGACTTTGTAATGACCCATCTTTTCCCTTAATATTTCCACTTACATATTCTAAGTTTATGCCTATCTCATTTGCAAGGAGCATATAATATCCGGCATAAGCCTGACATACAGCGTCAGAGCCTTCAATAATAGCATATGGGGAATGAAAGACTATACCCTTTGAGTTTTTATTATTTACCCCATCTAGGCTATCTAAATCTACATAACTAGCCTTATCGATAAGAAACTCAAATAAAACCTTAAGTTTTTCAGCATTTGACATTTCATCTTTGATTTTTCCAGACATATATAATGAATTAATATCATTTTTTATATGTTCATTTAGAATTCTTTGCTCATTAGGTGTAACAAAATTAGCTTTAAAATATAGCTTTCCATCCTTATAAGCAATATTATATGGAAAATTTATAGCTTCATAATATGTGCCCTTAGAAGATTTTATTAAAAATTCTGAAAATGCATCCTGATTATTAAATATATTATTAAAATAATCTCTAGAATCTTCTGAAATTACAATATATTTAAAGCCGTCTGATCCTTTAATATTTACTTCTTCGCGGTTAGAGATATAAACTTCAAATAGATAGTCGGTAATCTCGTGCATTTTTTCTAAATCGAGATCTTCACCAAAATGGATAGGTTCCATAATATTTTGAGGTTTTTTATTATTAATAAATACTCTATGAGATGAATTTAAAATTTTAGCAGTCTCGCCACGTGTTAGATGGTTTTTAGGTAAAAAATTACCTTCTGGTGTACCTGAAATAATCCCATGACTTACTAAAGCTCCGACAGAAGCCTTATCTTCTATCTCATTTGAATCTTTAAATTTTAAAATACTAGATTCATTACCTTCAAGCCCGTAGCATTTAGCTATAATTTTTGAAGCCTCTTCACGGGTAATAAGCTTATTAAAATCTTCAGTAGGATCAGTAATATATCCAGCTTTTAAGCCTTTTTTTATCTCTTTATAGTACCATAAATTATGATCTAGACTATCTATCTCAGGTCCACTTTCATCTTTATATTCAAACATTCTATTTATAATAGTATAAAATTCAGCTTTTGAAATTTTTTTATTAGCACCAAAACTATTATCTGGTAGCCCTTTAATATATCCGTAGCTATTAGCCCACTCTAGATAATACTGTGACCAGATAGGCTCGTTACTTTCATTACTAAAAGATGTAAGTGAAAGTAGTGTAAATATTCCAGTTATTATAACTAAAAATAGGATAAAAAACCCTCTTATTTTCTTATTTATTTTAATCACCCTATATTAAAAAAATAATTATTATTTTTACTAATTGTATAATTATTTTAACATAATAGACAAAACATTTCTTATTATTTAGATAATAAAAGTTTTCTAAAAACTAGTAATATTCTTATATTTTGTTATATTTTAAGAAAATCTTTACAAATATTACAGATTGTAACAATATTGTTACCGTTTTGTAATATTAAGCTATAAGCTAGCAATATAGCCAAATAATAGTTATTAAATAATTATATATAAAATATGTATCTTTATAAAATGGCTTAATTAAGCCATTGTTAAGCATTCACTAAAAATTGACATAGTTTAGTTAATGTATTAATATCTTAACATCAATTCTAAAAGTTACAAAAAAGTAACAAATATTTACAATTTTGTAAAAATTAAGGAGAGAAAGTATTAAGATGAATTTTAGTAAGAAAATCGCTATTAAACTAAGCGCAGTAGCGTTAATGGGAGTTTTAGCATTTAATAATATGGGCGCTGGTGTTTTAAAGGATGTTGTTATCCTTGATAATGGCGAAGAGATAGTTTCTACTACTCAAAACACTACTGTAAGAGATATATTAAGCGAACAAGGATTTATAATAGATACTATAGATTATACTTACCCAGATTTAGATTCTGAAATTAGCGAATCTAATGGAACTGTTATTATCAATAGAAAATATACAGATGTAGTTTATAATAATAGTGAAATACCTTTTGAAACTGAAGTAAGAGAAAATAAGGATCTAGAACCTGGTACTGAAAAAGTTATCCAAGAGGGTAAAAATGGTCTTAAAAAACAGACTGTAGGTGTTTATTCTAATAATCCTCTAGGTACTGAAAAAGACATAGAGTATAGAGTAATTAGAGAAGAGTTAGTTTATGCTCCAGTAAATGAAATAAAAGAAGTAGGACCTGAAGTTAAAACTGCACAAGTTGTTAAAACTAACCATGGAAAAGTTGAAGTAGAAGAAGATAATAATGGAAAAACTATCAATGGTATGAAAGTTAAAAAAGTTATCGAAATGAATGGTTCAGCTTATTCATATGGCGCATGTAATGGTCAGTGGGGAAATGTAACTGCTATGGGTACTAAACTTAGACCTGGTGTAGTAGCAGTTGATAAAAGAGTTATACCTCTAGGATCTAAGCTTTATATCGAGTCAATGGATGGATTTGCATCTTATGGGATGGCTGTGGCTGAAGATACTGGTGGAGCTATTAAAGGTAATAAAATAGATTTATTCTATGAAGATTATAACTATTGCTTAAAATTTGGTAGACGTCCAGTAAGAGTATACGTATTAGAAGATAATTAAAATATTTAAAGCCCTTTTATGGGGCTTATTTTTTTGCCCATATTTTCCATATATTTTTGATATAATATAGTTAGAATATAAAGATTGGATAATATTATGACACTTAAAGAAAAAATTAGAGAAATTTTAAAATTTTCTGATATGGCTTTATCTGAAGATGATATAGCAAAGATTTTAGAAATTAATAAAAAAGAAAAGAGGATCTTATCAGATACACTAAATCAGATGAAAAAGGACAACTCATTATTAAAAGACGAAAAGGGAAATTTTAAATATATTAACCGCGAGAGAACTTTTGAGGGGGTTCTCGATATGGCTGAAGCTGGGTTTGGGTTTGTTATTGTAGATGGACGAGATGAGGATATTTTTATATCTAAAGATGATCTAAATTCAGCATTAAATGGAGATCGCGTTTTAGTTACCATAAAAGAGCGTAGAAAAGGCGATAGGCGTGATATTGGCGTTATAAATGAGGTCATTGAAAGAAAGACTACTAAGCTAGTAGGGACTTTAGAAAAAAATAATAAAGACGATTTTGGGTTTGTTATACCTGATGATAAAAAAGTAAACTTTGATATTTTTATTAAAGAAAAAAATATTGGTGATGCAAAAAATGGACAGAAAGTATATGTAAAAATCACTAAGTATCCCACAGGAAATAAAAACCCAGAAGGTAAAATCACGGAGGTTTTAGGATATCCTGGGGAGAAGGGGTTAGATGTATTATCTATAGCCTACTCACATGGAATACGCATGGAGTTTTCTAGAAAGGTTTTAAAAGATGCAAAATATTTAGAAGATGAAGTATCTGAAGATGAACTAGAGGGAAGACTTGATTTAAGAGATAAATATATTTTTACTATAGATGGAGCTGATGCTAAGGATTTAGATGATGCTATATCTATAGAAAAATTAGATAATGGAAATTACTATCTTGGGGTACATATAGCTGATGTAACTCATTATGTAAAAGAGAATTCTCCTATCGATAATGAGGCTAGAAAACGCGGTACTTCTGTCTATCTTATAGATCGAGTTATACCAATGCTTCCTAAAGAGCTATCTAATGGGATCTGCTCGCTTCATCCTGATGTAGATAGACTTACTCTTTCGGTATTTATGGAAGTAGATAAAAATGGAGGAGTAAAAAACTCTAATATTGTGGAATCTGTAATAAATTCTAACGCTAGACTTATTTATGATGATGTATCAAATTATCTAGAAAATGGCGATGATTATCTAGCGAAAAGATATGGAGAAGAGTTAATTACTCAGCTAGATAATGCAAAAGAACTAATGGAAATTCTAAATAGAAAAAGAGAGTCTAAAGGGGCTATAGATTTTGACTTTGCTGAAGGAAAAATCTATCTAGATAAAGATGCTAAAGTTATAGATATTAAGAAAGAAGATAGACGAGTAGCTAATCGTCTAATTGAAGAATTTATGATTTTAGCTAATGAAACGGTTTCTGAAACTTATTTCTGGATGGATGTTCCATTCTTATATAGAATTCATGAATATCCAGACGAGGAAAAAATAAATGAGTTTACAAATTTTGCTAGAGGGTTAGGATATTCTATTAAACTAACTCAAAATGAAATCCATCCTCGAGAGCTTCAAAATCTTATACGAGATGTAAAAGGGAAAAAAGAAGAGGCTGTAGTATCTAGAATGATGCTTAGAAGTCTTAAAAAAGCTAGATATTCTAATGTTCAGGATTTTCATTTTGGGCTAGCTTCAGAGTATTATTCACATTTTACATCCCCAATTAGGCGTTATCCAGATCTTCAAATTCATAGAATTATAAAAGAAAACTTAAATGGAAAACTAAATGAGGGTAGAATTGAGCACTATTCTGGTATTTTAAAAGAAGTGGCAGATAGCTCAAGTGTTGCTGAACGCACAGCTCAAGAAGCTGAAAGAGATGTAGAAAAAGTTAAAAAAGCTGAATATATGGAAGATCATATTGGCGAGCAGTTTGAGGGGCTTATTTCAGGAATTACCGGATTTGGTATATTTGTAGAACTACCTAATACTGTGGAGGGCCTAATTAGCTATAATATTTTAGACGATGATTTTTATATATATGATCCAGATAAGATGAAGGCAATTGGAGAAAAAGAAGGTAAAGAATTTAATCTAGGTGATAAGCTCATAATCGAGGTAATAAATGCTGATGCAGAAAAGGCAATTGTGGACTTTAAGCTAGTTGAAAGGGTTTAGATATATTGGTAGCAAAAAAAGAAAGCAGCGATTTAGTAACTAATAGAAAAGCAAGACATGAATATACTATAGAAGAAACTTATGAAGCAGGTATTGAGCTTAAGGGGACTGAAGTAAAATCTATAAGAAAAGGCTCTGCTAATCTACAAGATGCGTATATATCGATTAGACATGGGGAGGCTTTTATAGAGAGTATGCATATTTCTCCATATGAAGAGGGAAATAGATTTAATGTAGATCCACTTCGATCAAGAAGGCTATTACTTCATAAAAAACAAATTAGAAAAATTGATGAGGAGATAAAAAAACAGGGACTTACTGTTATTCCTTTAAAATTATACCTTAATCGCGGTATGGTAAAAGTTCAGATTGCGCTTGCTCGTGGTAAAAAATTACATGATAAGAGAGACGCTATAAGAGAGCGTGAGACTAAACGCAAAATTGATAAAGCTATGAAAAATTATTATTAATAGAAAGAAGGAGTGTTTATGAAAAAAGTATTAGTAATGGAAACTGGTGGTACATTTGCGACTGAATCTTCAGATGGTGTGAGAAGTCTAGCTAAAAAATCTGGAATCTATGAGTATAAGGAAGTACTCGAAAAAAAGGAAAAATATGGATTCGAGTTTGAGATTGAAAGACCTATTTTTACTTTATCTGAAAATATGACTTTTGATAAACAACGAAAAATTATAAAAGCGATTGAGTCTAAAGATCTTAGCAAGTATGCTGGAGTTATTGTAACTCATGGTACAGATACTATGGCTTTTACTTCTAATTTATTATCTTTATATTTTAACGATATTGATACTCCAATAGTAGTAGTTGGAGCTAATCACCCTATAACTATGGAAAAATCTAATGGTCGAGTAAACTTTTTAGGTGCAATAGATCTAATATTTACTGAGGGAGTTAGAGGGACTTTTGTAGTTTATAAAAAGAATGCTATTGATCTTAAAGATGTAGAAATCCACCTAGGCTCTAGAATGAAACAGATGGATCAGATTAGAGATGGATATGATAGCTATAGAGGTCATATTTATGGAAGAGTAGAGAATAATAAGGTTGAGGTTTTTGACGGTGTTGATTTTTCAAAAAAATCTAACTATAAATTTGATATTGATAAAATAGAAGAGCCTAATATTTTGAAGCTTTACTCTTATGTTGGGTTAAATTATGAAAAAATCGATCTAGACTCTTATGATGCGGTAGTAGTAGAAACTTATCACTCTGGTACTGTAAATACTGATGATAGTGAGCCAGAATTTTCGATAAACACTCTTTTTAAACGTGCTGAAGAGCTAAATATTCCAGCTTTTATAACTGAGGTAAGCTCTAGCGAAGAAATTTATGAATCTTCTGAAAACTTAGTTAAAGTAGATAATTTAAAAATAGTCTATGACAATTCAGTAGAGAATACTTATGTAAAATTACAGCTTGGACTAAAAACATTTAATAAAGAAGAATTATATAAGTTTTTAGATGATAGTGTATTTTTTGAAAAAGTAAAATAGGGTATTATGGAAAATAAAAAAACAGTTTATGTGTCAGGTCATAGAAATCCAGACTCTGACTCAATTTGCTCTGCAATAGCTTATGCAGAGCTTAAAAATTTAATGGGTGAATATAATGCCGTGCCAATTAGGATAGGAGATATAAATCGCGAAACTCAGTTTATTCTAGACTACTTCGATATAAATCCTCCTATTTTAAAAACTACAATGAAGCCTCAAATTTTAGATATTGATATTGATAGAGCTAATATAGTTTCTAAAGATATTTCTCTATATAAGGCGCTAGAACTAATAAAAGAGCATAATGCACAGAATCTTCAGATAGTAGATGAAGAAGAAAAACTTATCGGGGTAGTTACTTTATCTAACCTTACTAATGCATATCTAGATATTTGGGATGACTCTATTTTAGGACGAGCAGAAACCCCTTTAATTAATATTGAGGAAGTTTTGCGTGCTAAGGAAGTTTTTAAACCAGAAAATCATAGAGAATTATCTGGTAGGATGAGAGTTTTTGCAGCTGATCCCAACGATATAGATGATACAATCTCTAAAGATGATATTGTAATAGTTGCTGGGCGAGAAGAATCACAGAAAAAGGCTATTGAGAGAAAAGTTTCTATTTTAATTGTTACGATGGGGGCTTTAGTGTCTGATGAAGTTTTAAAACTAGCAAAAGAGAATGATGTAACTATTTTATCGACTAAATTAGACAGCTTTTTGGCCGCCAGACTTTTACCACTTTCTCTACCGATTAGCTATGTTATGAAATCTGATGATCTTATATTTTTTAATCAAAATGATTATATAGATGAGATAAAAGATATTATGACAAAAACTAGATATAGAGCCTATCCAGTAGTAGATAATAATAAAAAGGTGGTAGGTTCTATTGCTAGATATCATCTTATAACTAGTGAAAAAAAACCACTTATTATGGTAGATCATAATGAGCGAAATCAGGCGGTAGAAGATATCGAGTATGCAGAGATTATAGAGATTATTGATCATCACAGAGTGGCCAACATTGCAACAAATCAACCAGTGTTTTTTAGAAATATGCCAGTTGGCTCAACTGCTACTATTGTGTCGTCAATGTATCTAGAACAGGGGATTAGACCATCTCGTCAAATAGCTGGTATTTTAGCTAGTGCTATAATTTCTGATACATTACTATTATCTAGTCCTACAACGACTGCTGAAGATGCTAGAATATTAGATATTATGGCAAAAATTGCTGGAATAGATAAAGATTCATATTCTGTAGAGATGTTTAAAGCAGGTACTAGCCTTGATGGAAAAAGTGCAGAGGACCTTCTAACTGGTGATGTAAAATCTTTTGAGATAGAGTCTGAAAATGTGAGAATTGCACAAGTTTTTACGATGGATCTAGAGTCGATTAGCTCGATTCAAGATGATTTAGTTAAAGAGATGGAGTCAGAAACTAGTAAGAATAAAATTTCGACATTTGTTCTAGTTCTTACCGATATAATTAAGGAAACTTCAGAAATTATAATTACTGGAAAATATAAAGAACAGATAGCCAGAGCTTTTAACTCAGAGATAAAAGATGGTAAATTTACAGCAAAAGGTGTACTATCACGTAAAAAACAGGTAGTTCCTACTATAACTGACGCTATAAATGAAGCGAAAAATTAAAATGACTCAAATTTGAGATGGTTTAAATCTAAAATTTTGGTAAAATTTAATATATAAATATTTAGGAGATATAATATAAAATGAAAAAGAAAATTTTAACTGTTTTTCTTTCCATGACGCTAGCTTTTTCTATAAATAATATAGCTAGTGCAGTAGAAGTAGGCTCGCTTCCGGAGTTTATATCAAATGACGAAATCAAAATATCTATCGACGGAAATATCCAAAATATCCCATCAGATATGGGTCGTGCGTTTGCGGATACTAGATTTGACAGAATTATGTTGCCATTAAGATTTGTATCAGAAAAATTAGGATATGAAGTAACTTATGAAAAATCAAATGATAGAGATCTAGCTATTGTAAAACAAGGTAATAGAAGTCTGATTTTCACACTTGGTTCAAACATAGTTAGAATGAGTGAAAATGGTAAAATGACGGAACTAGTATCAGATGCCTATACTTTTGCTTATGGTGATAGAACTTATGTGCCGATTAGATATGTTTCTGAATATATGGGACTTTCAGTAGATTGGGATCAGAGTTCTAAAACTGTTTTAATAGACAGAACTGTTAAAGAGTTAGATAAAACTAAAATTAACACAGCTGTGAAAGAATATACACTAGATAATGGTTTTAAGATAAAAGGTCTTGATATCACAGAGCAACATGGTAAACAGATATTAGATGAGATAAATAAATATAGATTAGCAAATGGTTTAAATGCGCTTTCTACAAGAGATGATATAGAAGCCTTAGCTGAAGCTAGAGCTAAAGAACAGACTTATTATGTATCTACCTATGGTGCATTATCTCATGAAGGAGCTAATGACAGATTAGCTCCTCTTACATCATATGGAGAACTTCTACAATCGCATAATTTTAACGCTTATGTAGCTTACCATTCATTATACCAACAAAAAGTACTAGAAAATTGGCAAGCAAGCAAAGAGCATAATAATTATTTACTAGATAAAGATTCTAAATATGGAGCAGTTGGCGTATTTAGAGATGATATAAATGGAAAAGTGTATATTAGCTTTATATTTAGTGAAGATTAATAAAAATAAAGCATCAAGTGAGTAAAATTCTCACAAGATGCTTTTTTAATGTTTATTTTTATTTTATATTTACTGAACCGATATGTGTATCAGCATTAATATCTAGTCTATCTTCATTTTCGTCATATCCATCTGTAAAAGCAATTACCATATTATCTTCTGTTAGATAGTTAGTAAATAAGCTATTAGATATGTTATTTGTGTCTATAGTTTTAATAAATGTAGACGCTTTAGCTTTTATAGGTTTAGTAATTTCACCTAAGTTTACTGAAATATTTCCATTAAATGATTTTAAATCTAGAGATTCTACTTCAGGTTTTACAGTGTTTATATTTATAGCTCCATTAGTAGTTTTTACATTTACCTTATTAGACGAAACATCAACTACATCTATTTTCCCATTAGTAGTTTCGATTTCTAAATTTTCGCCTTCAATATCTTCTAAATATATTCTAGCGTTAGTAGATTCGATTCTAGCAGTTTTAGCATTAATATCATTTATATTTATTCTAGAGTTTGTAGAACTTATTAAAAGATCTTCAGCTTTAATATTTCTCATTATTATATTTGAGTTAGTTGAATTTACTTTTAAAGATCTAAATAATTTTTTTGGTAAAATTACTGTTAGATTAAGGTTAAAATATCTTTCGTTCTTTTTAGCAAAATCTGGTTTAATAATTATTTTTTCGTCTTCTTCTTCTATTTTAATAAAATCAGAACTAGCTGGTACGAATTTATCATTATATACTACGTTAGCGCGTGCCTCGATAGTATCGTTATCCCAAGTATAAATCTCGATTTTTCCATCTCTATTTGATATTTCTAAATCAATATTTTCTTTTTCTGCGCTATCTGCTGAAACTACTCTTTCAGTTTCTGATTTTGATTTATAATTAGAATTATATTTTAACGCAAAATCATCAAAATCAAAGCTATTTATCATATCTGAAGCGCTTTTAGAAAATTTTGCAAAGCTTTCTCCGATTTTATCTAATATACTAGTTTCAAACTCGCTTTGGTTATTTTTTCTATCTCTACGAGGGCCTGATTGAATAGAATCAAGTAGCATAATAGCTTCTTCTTCTGTGATTTTTCCCTCTTTTAACATTTTTAATATTAATTTTTTATCGTCTGTCATTTAAATCATCTCCTACATTCTATTTATAGCATCTTTAATCGTGTCTTTCATATCGTCGATTGTAGATTGGGCTGTATATCTTATATCTTCAAAGTCAAAATTTTTTAACATTTCTGTAAATTTAGTGTATAAATCTGTTGATTCATTTTTTATTTCGTCTAAAAATAAGGAAAATCTTTTTTCTAGATCATTTTCATCAGATACGTTACTTTTTTCTAGTGAATCAAGTAAAGTCATACCTTCATCTATTGAAATTTTACCTTCTTTAACCATTTGTAAAATTAATAATCTTTCTTCTTTCATTTTGATCTCCTATTAATCTATTTTATAGCTCTAAGTTATTTAACATCTCTTTAGCTTCTTCAGCTGAAATCTCACCATCATCTAAAAGTTTTAAAATTTCTACTCTAGAAGTCTCTGTGTTGACTGCATGTCCTAGTGCTTTAATTACATTATCAAGCTGATTACGTACAGTAGGATATGAAACTCCTAAAACTTTTTCTATCTCCTTAATACTTCCACGATTCATAACGAATATCTCGATAAATTTTAAATCTTCTTCAGATAATTTACTGAATTTTGAGCCTGGGAAAAATCCATTAATGGTACTTCCGCAGTTATCGCATGAGTATTCTGTAATATATAACTTCCCATCGCAAACTGGACAACTATTTAAGTAATCTTTCATAAATCTCTCTCCTTGAAATAATATTTATATTGAATCTTCAATTTCTAATTAAATTATACCACATACTTTAATAATGTAAACATCAAAATGAATAAAATTAATAAAAAATTAAAATAATCGTCAAAATTTATGATAAAAATTAAACTAATATTAAGAAATCTTTTTCTATATTTTGGGTATAGATACATAGAGGTAAGACTATGGATAAATCACAAAATTTTAAAAATGCTATAGATTTAATAGTAAAATATATAAAATCTAACGAAAAAGAAAGTAATAATTTAAAACTCGGTCCTGAAATGGAACATATTATTGTGCATAGAAGTGACTATAAAAGCGTAAGCTATGATGAAGAATATGGTATTGAGTATATTTTTAAAGAGCTTATAAAAAAAGGTTATGAGCCAATTTATGAAAAAGACCATATTCTTGGACTTATAAAAGATGAGGTAACTATATCTACCGAGCCGGGAGGTCAGTTTGAGTTTAGTTTAAATAAACCTAAGGAGTATATTAAAGAAATAGAGGATAAATATATTGAGTTTTTTAATATACTTCTACCTATTTTAGATAAACTTCAATATGATATATTAGCTATTGCATATCATCCAGTTACTAAAATAGAAGAGCTTAATCTTTTACCTAAAAAGAGATACGATTCTATGTGGAAGTATTTTGATAATTCTGGGTTAATGGGCCATAATATGATGAAGGGAACTGCAGGTTTACAATTATCTATGGATTTTTTATCTGAAGAGGACTTTATTAAAAAATTTGTAGTAGCTAATGGAATAACTAATATTTTATATTCAATTTTTGATAATGGTTACTTTTTTGAAGGAGAACCTGCCATTCATAATATTAGAGCTAAGATATGGGAAAATACTGATCCTGAGAGATCAGGACTTGCTAGAAATGCATTTATAGATAACTCTTATAGAGGATATGCAGAATATGTATGTAGTACCCCTGCGATTTTTGGGCTAAAAGATGGAGAATTTTACCCTACACTAGACTTAATTGGGGATCTTTTAGAAAGAGAAATAAGTAAGGGCAAGTCATTAGAAGATCTAAAAGAAGAGATAGAGCATTATATGACTATGGTATTTCCCGATGTGAGAGCTAAAAAATTTATCGAGATTCGCGTTTTAGATGCTGTAACTTATCCTTATAACTTTGCAGCCTATGCACTTTTAAAAGGAATAATATATAATGAAGAGAATTTAAATTTCTTATATGATAAATTTAAAGATATTTCTAGAGAAGATATAATTTCTACTAGAGAAGAGATGTATAAAAATGGGCAAGAGGCTATGTATTTGGGTCTTAGCCTTAAAGATTGGTCTAAAAAGTTAGTAAGTTTAGCTAAAAATGGGCTAGATAATAGTGAAAAAAATTATCTTAACCCACTTGAAGAGCTTATAGAAAATGATGGTAGTTTTTATAAAAAAACTGAGAAAATTTATAAAGATACAGAAGATGTAAAGAAAGCTACCTCGATTAATAAGATAGATATATATAAAATAACGAAAGATGGTGTAAATATTGTACGCAGATAAAATAAAAAAAGATTATCTTGAACTAATAAAGAAAAATCCAGAAAAATACGCAAAAGACTATGAAGTAACTAAGGAAATAGTAAAAAACTCCACAGCTTATTATAAAGGTCATCCAGTTCCTTTTAACTATGAACCTTTATTTTTAGATATTAAAGACTATGAAAATCTAAAAGATATAAATGATATGATTAATAGAATTGGGCGAAAAGTCGTAAATGAATATCTAAATAATGAGGAATATAGAAAATTATTTAACTATCCTGATTGGATAGAAGAGATGATTTTAAAAGATCCAGGATATGACTGTCCATTTCCAATAGCTAGATATGACGTTTTTTATAATAATAACGAAGATTATAAGCTATGTGAAATCAATACAGATGGTTCTTCTGCTATGAACGAAGATGCGGTAATTGGAAAGATTTTAAAAAATTCAAAAGGTCTTACTGTTTTGTCGGAGGATTATTATATAGAGAGATTTGAGCTATTTGATAGCTGGGTAGACGAGGCTTTAAAAATTTATAATGAAGTAGAGCCTTCTGTGGAATTTCCTAATGTCGCTATAGTAGATGTAATGGAATCAGCTACTAAGGCTGAATTTATGCGTTTTAAACTCGCGTTTGAAAAAAGAGGCTTAAATTGTGAGATTTTAGATATTAGAGAGCTAGAATATCGTGATGGAGCGTTATATCATGGTGATTATAAAATAGATCTAATCTATAGAAGAATCGTTACTTTTGAGTTAATTAATTATAAAGAAGACTGTAAAGATTTTATAGATGCCTATATGGACTCAGCGATGGTAACAGTTGGGCCAATTAGATCTCAGATAATTCACTCTAAAATATTTTTTAAAATACTTTTTGATAAAGAGACTAAATCTATCCTAGAAGATTCAGAAAATGAATGGATAGAAAAACATGTCCCTAAAACTTATATTTTAGAAAAAGATTCTGCTGAAGAAGTTATAAATAATAAAGATAGCTACATTATTAAACCAATGGATAGAAATGCGTCGACTGGAGTTTATGCTGGTCTTGATTATGATGATAAAAAATGGAGCGAGATGGTAAATAATGCAGCTGGAGATAATTATATCTATCAAGAATATGTAAAACCTCGCATTATTGAGTTTATTGAATTTGATGAAAATGGTGAAGTCTATACTGAAAAATTTGCATCAAATATCGGATTATTTTCATATAACGAAAATCTAGCTGGAATATATGCTAGAATGGGGCGTAAAAATATTATTGAGGGGCTTGATGATTATATTACTGCTCCTGCTATTTTAGCTGTACCTCGCTCAATGGACGATATTTTACCTAGAATTAACGAATTAGCTGCAATAGCTAAACAGCGATCACTAACTGATGAAGAAGAGGCTGAAAGATCTGAGCTTAGGGAAGAATATCTAAGACGTTTTAGAGTTGGTATGCGTAAACAACTATTAAATATCATGGTCGTAGATGAAGAAGGTAACGATATTACTGAAGAAAAATTAAATAAATTATATAAGGAAAAAAATAGGGATATATAAATGGCTGAATTTATAGCTAATAGAATAATTGGGGATAATACTGATTTTAAAGATATTAAAACACGCACCGATATTGGCACTCGCACGACTTTGGTGGGGCTAGTTATTAATATCCTTCTTGCGGGATTTAAAATTTTATTTGGGATTATTTCTAATTCAATCTCTATTTTAGGAGATGGAATAAATAATCTTACAGATACTTTTTCATCTATTGTATCTTTTATCGGAATAAAGATTTCATCTCGTTCAAAAGATAAAGAACACCCTTATGGCCATGGAAGATATGAGTATATTTCTGCCTTAGTAGTGGCTATAGGTGTATTTTTAGTAGGATTTAATCTATTAAAAGGCTCTATAGCAGAGCTTAGAAATCCTACTCCAGTGGAGTTTTCTTATGGCGTAATAATAGTTTTAGTAGTTTCAATAATTGCTAAATTTTTAATGTATGGATTTTATAATATTATTGCTAGAAAAATAGAAAGTCAGACTCTAAAAGCAGCAGCAGTGGATTCTATTGCTGATGTAGCTATTACTGGCGTAGTTTTAGCTTCTTTAATTATCTCTAGATTTATAAATCTGCCAGTCGATGGAATTGGTGGTCTAATAATCTCTATATTTATCTTATATAGTGGGTTTGAATTAATTCGTGAGATGATTAATAACATAGTTGGATCGCCACCAGATGCTAAGATAATAGAGGGGATTGAGGATATTTTAAAAAGTTTTAGTATTGTAAAAGATTATCACGATTTAATGATCCACTCATATGGTCATGGGATGGCATATGGTACAGTAGACGTATTAATAGAGCCCTCTACCACAAATATAATAGAGGTGGCTAGGACCTTTGAAGAAATAGAACATAGAGTATATGATAAATTTAATATTTTACTTACTGTAAAGATGGATGTAGGGATTCACAACGCATTTGAGGTGGAATTTGAGAAAATTTTAAAAAATTTTATAAAAACTGAGGATTCTATAGTCTCATATCACGATATATCGGTTGTAAATATAGATGGACGTCTCCATGGGGCAGTTGATCTTGTTACAGATAAAGATAGGATAAATAGCCTTAAAGATGAAGAAGAACTGATTAAAAGAGCTAAGGGATATCTTATATTCTATTTTGGAGATATGGATTACGATATAATAATAGATAAAGATTTTTAAAGTTTGCGGCCAATTTTATTTGGTCGTATTTTTTTGTTATACTTTCTTTATACTTTATTAGAAATTTTGTAAAACCTATTTTGTATTATTATCTTAAAGGAGAAGACGAAAATGGAAAATTATAGGATTTTAGTAGCAGAAGATGATAAAGCAATACGTGAATCGATAGGGATTTATTTAAAAAATGCGGGTTATATACCCGTATTTGCTAATGATGGGCTAGAGGCTCTTAATATTTTAGATAATGATAAAATCGATCTAGTAATAATGGATCTGATGATGCCCAATATGTCTGGTGAAGAGGCAATTATGAAGCTTCGTGAGGATTATATGATTCCAGTAATTATTTTATCAGCAAAATCTGAGGATTATGATAAAATCATGGGCCTTGACATTGGGGCTGATGATTATATTACTAAACCTTTTAATCCATTAGAGCTTATCGCGCGAGTAAATTCATCTATTAGGAGATTTTATAGATATAAAACTAGTGGTGATTCTGATGGAATTATCGAAATAGATGGTGCGAGGCTAGATACTAATGAGAAATCTATTACTATCGATGGAGAAAATGTAGAGCTTACGTCTATTGAGTATAAAATCCTAGAACTATTAATGAAAAATCCAAATCGCGTCTTTTCAGTCGATGAAATCTATGAGAGAGTATGGAACGAGCCAGCTATTGAAACTAAAACTGTAACAGTCCATATAAGTAGAATCAGAGATAAAATCGAGATTAATCCAGCAAAACCTAGATATATAAAAGTCGTCTGGGGGCTAGGTTATAAATTCCAAAAGGAGAGATAATATGAATAACACAGGTAAAAGATCGCTTACGCTATTACTTATTATATCTATTATTGGCGGTATATTTGTAAGTTTTGCGCCTTTTAGTATGAGTAATAGATATGATAAAAATGATATTTTAAGAAATCAGATCTCAGATTTTGTAGGTAGCTCTATCTTTGGTAGAGATGCAGATTTTATGGGAGATTATGCCAATTATTATATACATTCAGTAAAAAAGAGCTATGAAAAATCTAAAAGAACTTCTGAAACTGGAGAGACTATAACTGAAGAGGTTTCTTACGACGATGAAGATTATTCTCTAGAAAATGTTGTAAATTCAAAAGAAAATACACGTTCTAGTGAAAATGTAAGGTATAGAGATATTTACTTATCTAATGATGATAATTTTAAAAGAAAATTAGGGTATGGCAAAGGATTTAACCCTGAAGAAATAAATTTTACCTCTGGTCAAGTGGTAATAAAGGGTAAAATTTCAGAAGATGGATTAGTTCTTAATGATGATCATACCTCTGAGATTACTCCACTTTCTAGACAAGTATCTTCTACATTAAATGATACGATTAGAAATAACTATAGTGATATTTTACGAGATGAAAGAATTGAGTCTATAGAGTTTGCCTATGCTATAAATGTAGATAATGGATTTTTAGAAAAGGATATGGATAGATGGATATCTCAAATTGATATATCTTCTAGAATGGGTCTATCAGTTATTATAAGCTCTATAATATTTGTTCTGACAGCTATTATCTTAAAATATGAAAACCAAAATATCGACGAGTTTTATAATAAGATAATTAAAGTACCTGTAGAAATAGTTGTGTTTTTATTTATAGCACTTATGGCTATCTCATCTGAGATATTTTCACCAGATTATTACTTCTATAGCCAAGAAAGATATATCGATTTATTTTATAGTAACAATTTCTTAATAGCGCTAGGTGCATTTATAGTAATTTTTTGTACTGGACTTACTATATTTTATGCAGTATATGGACTAAAAGGGATAAGAGATGGATTTTTAAATAGTAAACTCGCTAGAAACTCAATTATCTATAAGATTTTCAGTCCATTATTTAGAAGATTTAAACTTACAGATTTTAAAACTATTAATGTAGTACTCACATTTATTCTAATTTTATTTTTAGGATATTTACTGATTGCTATATTTGGGTCTAATAGGTTTATCCTTTTATTAGCCTATACATTCTTAGTATTTTTAGTAACTGGTTTTATTTTAAAATACTTTGAAGATATTAAACTAGTAAATGAAGCTACTAAAAAAATATCAGAAGGCGATTTTAAAACTAAAATAGATGAAAATATAAGATTTTCTGAAATTGCTAAAAATATAAACTCTATTGGTAGTGACTTAGATAGTAAAGTGGAACATGCTGTAAAATCTGAAAGAATGAAAACTGAGCTTATTACTAATGTAAGCCATGACCTTAAAACTCCTCTTACATCTATAATAAATTATTCAGAGCTTATAAATTCACCCGAAACTACAGATGAGGATATTAAAAAATATGCAGAGATAATAAATGATAAGTCTAACCAGCTTAAGATCCTAGTAGAGAATCTATTTGAGATATCTAAGGTTTCTTCTAAAAATATAGATCTAGAACTAGAAGATGTGGACTTATATCAGCTTACTTTACAGGTTTTAGGCTCTTATGAAGATAAATATAATTCTAAAAATATAGAGACTATTATTAAAGCTGATGAAATTCCATATATAGTAAATATTGATGGAAATCAGACTTCTAGAATATTAGATAATCTATTTTCAAATATCGACAAATATGCGATGGAAAACTCGCGTGTGTATATAAATTTTGAAAATATAGCTGATAAAACAGAGCTTATAATAAAAAATATTTCTAAATATCCACTTAATATTTCTGAAGAAGAGCTTATGGAGAGATTTATAAGAGGTGATGCGTCTAGAAATACAGAAGGATCTGGACTTGGACTTTCTATCGCAAAAAGCCTAACTGAAATACAAGGCGGAGAGTTTAATCTAGAAATAGATGGGGATCTATTTAAAACTACAATAATATTTTAAAAAATAAATTAAATCACGGCTAAATTATAGTCGTGATTTTTTATTGATTATCGATAAAATATAGAGTATTATATGATTTGAATTAAAATATTATTAAGGAATTATTAATATAGATGAAAAAAAGAGAAATAAAAACTAAAAATGAGGCTCAAAATCTTTCTAAATCTGCTATGGCACTAGTAATTTTCGCCATGGTCGGTAAAGTTTTAGGGTTTGTAAGAGAGCAGCTTAAGACTAACTATTTTGGAGCTGGTATAGAGACAGATGCATTTAACGCATCTTTACGTGCGACCAGCCTTTTATCAATGATAGTTACGGCAGCCATTGCCAATACTTTTATACCGATGATTTCACGTGTGCGAAAAGAAGAGGGCGATGATACAGTAAATTATCACTCTAATAATATGCTTTCATTATCGATAATCGCAGGAGCTATAATGACTCTAATAGGTATAGTTTTCTCACCTATAATAGTAAAACTCGTTGGTGGCGGATTTAACGATGAGACATTTAACCTTACGATGAAACTTACTCGAATGGGAATGCCGGTTATAATATTTTCGGCAATCCTAGGAGTAATGACGGGCATATTGCAGTCTAAGGGGTATTTTGGTGCAACTGGTGCAATTCCTATACCATTAAACGCAGTATATATAATTTATCTAGTAGGATTATCTTCTAAATTTGGGATAGAGGGACTTACTATTGCTAGTATTTTAGCAGTAGTAGCTGAAGTTATATTTTTATATCCTGAAACTAAGCGTACAGGACATAAATATTTTCCAGTATTTAATCCAAAAGATAAATATGTGCGTCATGCCCTAGCTTTATCAGCTCCAGTTTTATTTTCTGTAGCGATAAATGATTTTAATATTATGATAAATACACGTTTTGCATCTTCTTTACAGACTGGTACAGTAACGTGGCTGAATTTATCTAACCAGATGAACCTTCTAGTTTTAGGTATTTTTGTATCTGCTATAACTTCTATAGCATTCCCAATTCTATCTAAACATTTCTCAGAAGGGAATTACACAGAAGGCAGAAAATCAATGGCGTTTGGCGTAAGACTTATAATGCTTATTACAATACCAGCTACTATAGGTCTAATAGTATTATCTCAGCCAATTATAGAAATTGCGTTTTTAAGAGGAAAATTCACACAGTTTGATGCTGATCAGACGGCTATGAGTTTAAAATTTTATGCGTTATCCTTAACTGCTCTTAGTCTATCAAACTTATTAAATCGTGTTTATTACTCATTACAAGATACGACGACACCTCTAATAATTTCTGCTATTTCAGTAGTTTTAAATATAATTTTTAATGCTATATTTATTAGATTTATTGGGCACAGAGGTATCGCGCTAGGCTTATCTCTTGCGACTAATATTTCGGTATTTATATCATTTTTAGTATTAAGAAAAAAAATCGGACATTTCTACGGTTATAGTTATCTTCGTGCATTTATTAAAAATACAGTAGCAGCTTTAATAATGGGCGTGTTCTGCTATATATCATATTTTGGAATAATGAAAGCTATTCCAGCATTAGATGCGTCAACTCTTACTAGATTATTAATTCTATTGATTGTAGTATTTATAGCTATTATAATTTACGGAGCGATTTCATATATACTAGGAGTAGGAGAAATAAGGATGTTAATCGAGGTAATTAACCAGAAATTAGGAAGAACTAAGAATAAAGAGTTATCAGAGTAAGTGTTAATTAAATAACTTGACAAAAATTTAATAAAGTAGTAACATATAAATATCTTCAGGGCGAGGCGTAATTCCTTGACCGGCGGTAAAGTCCGCGAGCTCTTAATGAGAATGATTTGGTGAAATTCCAAAACCGACAGTAAAGTCTGGATGAAAGAAGATTTATATGTTTTATAAACCTTTCTTTTGCCTGAGATAAAATATTAGGCATTTTTTTATGCCCGAAAAATTATCGGAGGTTAGAATGTTTGACACAAAGATTAATACAAAATCTAAATCTACTACTAGAGATTTAGTGAGGATTGCAGTTCTTGGGGCGATTTCTTTTTTACTTATGAAGATAAAATTTCCTATAGCATTTGTAGCGCCGCCTTTTATGACTGTGGATATTTCAGATGTTCCGGCTTTAGTAGCGGGATTTGCGATGGGTCCAGGGTTTGGGGTTCTAGTTCAATTTCTTAAAAATCTTCTAGATCTTCCAACGACTATGACTGCTGGCGTGGGAAATTTATCTAACTTTATAGTAGGCTCTACATTTGTAATAGTTTCAAGTCTTATATATAGAAAAGATAAGGGAATGAAAAATGCTTTAATTGGTCTAGTTGTCGGGGTTTTAGCTATATTGGTAGCAAAAAAAGAAAGCAGCGATTTAGTAACTAATAGAAAAGCAAGACATGAATATACTATAGAAGAAACTTATGAAGCAGGTATTGAGCTTAAGGGGACTGAAGTAAAATCTATAAGAAAAGGCTCTGCTAATCTACAAGATGCGTATATATCGATTAGACATGGGGAGGCTTTTATAGAGAGTATGCATATTTCTCCATATGAAGAGGGAAATAGATTTAATGTAGATCCACTTCGATCAAGAAGGCTATTACTTCATAAAAAACAAATTAGAAAAATTGATGAGGAGATAAAAAAACAGGGACTTACTGTTATTCCTTTAAAATTATACCTTAATCGCGGTATGGTAAAAGTTCAGATTGCGCTTGCTCGTGGTAAAAAATTACATGATAAGAGAGACGCTATAAGAGAGCGTGAGACTAAACGCAAAATTGATAAAGCTATGAAAAATTATTATTAATAGAAAGAAGGAGTGTTTATGAAAAAAGTATTAGTAATGGAAACTGGTGGTACATTTGCGACTGAATCTTCAGATGGTGTGAGAAGTCTAGCTAAAAAATCTGGAATCTATGAGTATAAGGAAGTACTCGAAAAAAAGGAAAAATATGGATTCGAGTTTGAGATTGAAAGACCTATTTTTACTTTATCTGAAAATATGACTTTTGATAAACAACGAAAAATTATAAAAGCGATTGAGTCTAAAGATCTTAGCAAGTATGCTGGAGTTATTGTAACTCATGGTACAGATACTATGGCTTTTACTTCTAATTTATTATCTTTATATTTTAACGATATTGATACTCCAATAGTAGTAGTTGGAGCTAATCACCCTATAACTATGGAAAAATCTAATGGTCGAGTAAACTTTTTAGGTGCAATAGATCTAATATTTACTGAGGGAGTTAGAGGGACTTTTGTAGTTTATAAAAAGAATGCTATTGATCTTAAAGATGTAGAAATCCACCTAGGCTCTAGAATGAAACAGATGGATCAGATTAGAGATGGATATGATAGCTATAGAGGTCATATTTATGGAAGAGTAGAGAATAATAAGGTTGAGGTTTTTGACGGTGTTGATTTTTCAAAAAAATCTAACTATAAATTTGATATTGATAAAATAGAAGAGCCTAATATTTTGAAGCTTTACTCTTATGTTGGGTTAAATTATGAAAAAATCGATCTAGACTCTTATGATGCGGTAGTAGTAGAAACTTATCACTCTGGTACTGTAAATACTGATGATAGTGAGCCAGAATTTTCGATAAACACTCTTTTTAAACGTGCTGAAGAGCTAAATATTCCAGCTTTTATAACTGAGGTAAGCTCTAGCGAAGAAATTTATGAATCTTCTGAAAACTTAGTTAAAGTAGATAATTTAAAAATAGTCTATGACAATTCAGTAGAGAATACTTATGTAAAATTACAGCTTGGACTAAAAACATTTAATAAAGAAGAATTATATAAGTTTTTAGATGATAGTGTATTTTTTGAAAAAGTAAAATAGGGTATTATGGAAAATAAAAAAACAGTTTATGTGTCAGGTCATAGAAATCCAGACTCTGACTCAATTTGCTCTGCAATAGCTTATGCAGAGCTTAAAAATTTAATGGGTGAATATAATGCCGTGCCAATTAGGATAGGAGATATAAATCGCGAAACTCAGTTTATTCTAGACTACTTCGATATAAATCCTCCTATTTTAAAAACTACAATGAAGCCTCAAATTTTAGATATTGATATTGATAGAGCTAATATAGTTTCTAAAGATATTTCTCTATATAAGGCGCTAGAACTAATAAAAGAGCATAATGCACAGAATCTTCAGATAGTAGATGAAGAAGAAAAACTTATCGGGGTAGTTACTTTATCTAACCTTACTAATGCATATCTAGATATTTGGGATGACTCTATTTTAGGACGAGCAGAAACCCCTTTAATTAATATTGAGGAAGTTTTGCGTGCTAAGGAAGTTTTTAAACCAGAAAATCATAGAGAATTATCTGGTAGGATGAGAGTTTTTGCAGCTGATCCCAACGATATAGATGATACAATCTCTAAAGATGATATTGTAATAGTTGCTGGGCGAGAAGAATCACAGAAAAAGGCTATTGAGAGAAAAGTTTCTATTTTAATTGTTACGATGGGGGCTTTAGTGTCTGATGAAGTTTTAAAACTAGCAAAAGAGAATGATGTAACTATTTTATCGACTAAATTAGACAGCTTTTTGGCCGCCAGACTTTTACCACTTTCTCTACCGATTAGCTATGTTATGAAATCTGATGATCTTATATTTTTTAATCAAAATGATTATATAGATGAGATAAAAGATATTATGACAAAAACTAGATATAGAGCCTATCCAGTAGTAGATAATAATAAAAAGGTGGTAGGTTCTATTGCTAGATATCATCTTATAACTAGTGAAAAAAAACCACTTATTATGGTAGATCATAATGAGCGAAATCAGGCGGTAGAAGATATCGAGTATGCAGAGATTATAGAGATTATTGATCATCACAGAGTGGCCAACATTGCAACAAATCAACCAGTGTTTTTTAGAAATATGCCAGTTGGCTCAACTGCTACTATTGTGTCGTCAATGTATCTAGAACAGGGGATTAGACCATCTCGTCAAATAGCTGGTATTTTAGCTAGTGCTATAATTTCTGATACATTACTATTATCTAGTCCTACAACGACTGCTGAAGATGCTAGAATATTAGATATTATGGCAAAAATTGCTGGAATAGATAAAGATTCATATTCTGTAGAGATGTTTAAAGCAGGTACTAGCCTTGATGGAAAAAGTGCAGAGGACCTTCTAACTGGTGATGTAAAATCTTTTGAGATAGAGTCTGAAAATGTGAGAATTGCACAAGTTTTTACGATGGATCTAGAGTCGATTAGCTCGATTCAAGATGATTTAGTTAAAGAGATGGAGTCAGAAACTAGTAAGAATAAAATTTCGACATTTGTTCTAGTTCTTACCGATATAATTAAGGAAACTTCAGAAATTATAATTACTGGAAAATATAAAGAACAGATAGCCAGAGCTTTTAACTCAGAGATAAAAGATGGTAAATTTACAGCAAAAGGTGTACTATCACGTAAAAAACAGGTAGTTCCTACTATAACTGACGCTATAAATGAAGCGAAAAATTAAAATGACTCAAATTTGAGATGGTTTAAATCTAAAATTTTGGTAAAATTTAATATATAAATATTTAGGAGATATAATATAAAATGAAAAAGAAAATTTTAACTGTTTTTCTTTCCATGACGCTAGCTTTTTCTATAAATAATATAGCTAGTGCAGTAGAAGTAGGCTCGCTTCCGGAGTTTATATCAAATGACGAAATCAAAATATCTATCGACGGAAATATCCAAAATATCCCATCAGATATGGGTCGTGCGTTTGCGGATACTAGATTTGACAGAATTATGTTGCCATTAAGATTTGTATCAGAAAAATTAGGATATGAAGTAACTTATGAAAAATCAAATGATAGAGATCTAGCTATTGTAAAACAAGGTAATAGAAGTCTGATTTTCACACTTGGTTCAAACATAGTTAGAATGAGTGAAAATGGTAAAATGACGGAACTAGTATCAGATGCCTATACTTTTGCTTATGGTGATAGAACTTATGTGCCGATTAGATATGTTTCTGAATATATGGGACTTTCAGTAGATTGGGATCAGAGTTCTAAAACTGTTTTAATAGACAGAACTGTTAAAGAGTTAGATAAAACTAAAATTAACACAGCTGTGAAAGAATATACACTAGATAATGGTTTTAAGATAAAAGGTCTTGATATCACAGAGCAACATGGTAAACAGATATTAGATGAGATAAATAAATATAGATTAGCAAATGGTTTAAATGCGCTTTCTACAAGAGATGATATAGAAGCCTTAGCTGAAGCTAGAGCTAAAGAACAGACTTATTATGTATCTACCTATGGTGCATTATCTCATGAAGGAGCTAATGACAGATTAGCTCCTCTTACATCATATGGAGAACTTCTACAATCGCATAATTTTAACGCTTATGTAGCTTACCATTCATTATACCAACAAAAAGTACTAGAAAATTGGCAAGCAAGCAAAGAGCATAATAATTATTTACTAGATAAAGATTCTAAATATGGAGCAGTTGGCGTATTTAGAGATGATATAAATGGAAAAGTGTATATTAGCTTTATATTTAGTGAAGATTAATAAAAATAAAGCATCAAGTGAGTAAAATTCTCACAAGATGCTTTTTTAATGTTTATTTTTATTTTATATTTACTGAACCGATATGTGTATCAGCATTAATATCTAGTCTATCTTCATTTTCGTCATATCCATCTGTAAAAGCAATTACCATATTATCTTCTGTTAGATAGTTAGTAAATAAGCTATTAGATATGTTATTTGTGTCTATAGTTTTAATAAATGTAGACGCTTTAGCTTTTATAGGTTTAGTAATTTCACCTAAGTTTACTGAAATATTTCCATTAAATGATTTTAAATCTAGAGATTCTACTTCAGGTTTTACAGTGTTTATATTTATAGCTCCATTAGTAGTTTTTACATTTACCTTATTAGACGAAACATCAACTACATCTATTTTCCCATTAGTAGTTTCGATTTCTAAATTTTCGCCTTCAATATCTTCTAAATATATTCTAGCGTTAGTAGATTCGATTCTAGCAGTTTTAGCATTAATATCATTTATATTTATTCTAGAGTTTGTAGAACTTATTAAAAGATCTTCAGCTTTAATATTTCTCATTATTATATTTGAGTTAGTTGAATTTACTTTTAAAGATCTAAATAATTTTTTTGGTAAAATTACTGTTAGATTAAGGTTAAAATATCTTTCGTTCTTTTTAGCAAAATCTGGTTTAATAATTATTTTTTCGTCTTCTTCTTCTATTTTAATAAAATCAGAACTAGCTGGTACGAATTTATCATTATATACTACGTTAGCGCGTGCCTCGATAGTATCGTTATCCCAAGTATAAATCTCGATTTTTCCATCTCTATTTGATATTTCTAAATCAATATTTTCTTTTTCTGCGCTATCTGCTGAAACTACTCTTTCAGTTTCTGATTTTGATTTATAATTAGAATTATATTTTAACGCAAAATCATCAAAATCAAAGCTATTTATCATATCTGAAGCGCTTTTAGAAAATTTTGCAAAGCTTTCTCCGATTTTATCTAATATACTAGTTTCAAACTCGCTTTGGTTATTTTTTCTATCTCTACGAGGGCCTGATTGAATAGAATCAAGTAGCATAATAGCTTCTTCTTCTGTGATTTTTCCCTCTTTTAACATTTTTAATATTAATTTTTTATCGTCTGTCATTTAAATCATCTCCTACATTCTATTTATAGCATCTTTAATCGTGTCTTTCATATCGTCGATTGTAGATTGGGCTGTATATCTTATATCTTCAAAGTCAAAATTTTTTAACATTTCTGTAAATTTAGTGTATAAATCTGTTGATTCATTTTTTATTTCGTCTAAAAATAAGGAAAATCTTTTTTCTAGATCATTTTCATCAGATACGTTACTTTTTTCTAGTGAATCAAGTAAAGTCATACCTTCATCTATTGAAATTTTACCTTCTTTAACCATTTGTAAAATTAATAATCTTTCTTCTTTCATTTTGATCTCCTATTAATCTATTTTATAGCTCTAAGTTATTTAACATCTCTTTAGCTTCTTCAGCTGAAATCTCACCATCATCTAAAAGTTTTAAAATTTCTACTCTAGAAGTCTCTGTGTTGACTGCATGTCCTAGTGCTTTAATTACATTATCAAGCTGATTACGTACAGTAGGATATGAAACTCCTAAAACTTTTTCTATCTCCTTAATACTTCCACGATTCATAACGAATATCTCGATAAATTTTAAATCTTCTTCAGATAATTTACTGAATTTTGAGCCTGGGAAAAATCCATTAATGGTACTTCCGCAGTTATCGCATGAGTATTCTGTAATATATAACTTCCCATCGCAAACTGGACAACTATTTAAGTAATCTTTCATAAATCTCTCTCCTTGAAATAATATTTATATTGAATCTTCAATTTCTAATTAAATTATACCACATACTTTAATAATGTAAACATCAAAATGAATAAAATTAATAAAAAATTAAAATAATCGTCAAAATTTATGATAAAAATTAAACTAATATTAAGAAATCTTTTTCTATATTTTGGGTATAGATACATAGAGGTAAGACTATGGATAAATCACAAAATTTTAAAAATGCTATAGATTTAATAGTAAAATATATAAAATCTAACGAAAAAGAAAGTAATAATTTAAAACTCGGTCCTGAAATGGAACATATTATTGTGCATAGAAGTGACTATAAAAGCGTAAGCTATGATGAAGAATATGGTATTGAGTATATTTTTAAAGAGCTTATAAAAAAAGGTTATGAGCCAATTTATGAAAAAGACCATATTCTTGGACTTATAAAAGATGAGGTAACTATATCTACCGAGCCGGGAGGTCAGTTTGAGTTTAGTTTAAATAAACCTAAGGAGTATATTAAAGAAATAGAGGATAAATATATTGAGTTTTTTAATATACTTCTACCTATTTTAGATAAACTTCAATATGATATATTAGCTATTGCATATCATCCAGTTACTAAAATAGAAGAGCTTAATCTTTTACCTAAAAAGAGATACGATTCTATGTGGAAGTATTTTGATAATTCTGGGTTAATGGGCCATAATATGATGAAGGGAACTGCAGGTTTACAATTATCTATGGATTTTTTATCTGAAGAGGACTTTATTAAAAAATTTGTAGTAGCTAATGGAATAACTAATATTTTATATTCAATTTTTGATAATGGTTACTTTTTTGAAGGAGAACCTGCCATTCATAATATTAGAGCTAAGATATGGGAAAATACTGATCCTGAGAGATCAGGACTTGCTAGAAATGCATTTATAGATAACTCTTATAGAGGATATGCAGAATATGTATGTAGTACCCCTGCGATTTTTGGGCTAAAAGATGGAGAATTTTACCCTACACTAGACTTAATTGGGGATCTTTTAGAAAGAGAAATAAGTAAGGGCAAGTCATTAGAAGATCTAAAAGAAGAGATAGAGCATTATATGACTATGGTATTTCCCGATGTGAGAGCTAAAAAATTTATCGAGATTCGCGTTTTAGATGCTGTAACTTATCCTTATAACTTTGCAGCCTATGCACTTTTAAAAGGAATAATATATAATGAAGAGAATTTAAATTTCTTATATGATAAATTTAAAGATATTTCTAGAGAAGATATAATTTCTACTAGAGAAGAGATGTATAAAAATGGGCAAGAGGCTATGTATTTGGGTCTTAGCCTTAAAGATTGGTCTAAAAAGTTAGTAAGTTTAGCTAAAAATGGGCTAGATAATAGTGAAAAAAATTATCTTAACCCACTTGAAGAGCTTATAGAAAATGATGGTAGTTTTTATAAAAAAACTGAGAAAATTTATAAAGATACAGAAGATGTAAAGAAAGCTACCTCGATTAATAAGATAGATATATATAAAATAACGAAAGATGGTGTAAATATTGTACGCAGATAAAATAAAAAAAGATTATCTTGAACTAATAAAGAAAAATCCAGAAAAATACGCAAAAGACTATGAAGTAACTAAGGAAATAGTAAAAAACTCCACAGCTTATTATAAAGGTCATCCAGTTCCTTTTAACTATGAACCTTTATTTTTAGATATTAAAGACTATGAAAATCTAAAAGATATAAATGATATGATTAATAGAATTGGGCGAAAAGTCGTAAATGAATATCTAAATAATGAGGAATATAGAAAATTATTTAACTATCCTGATTGGATAGAAGAGATGATTTTAAAAGATCCAGGATATGACTGTCCATTTCCAATAGCTAGATATGACGTTTTTTATAATAATAACGAAGATTATAAGCTATGTGAAATCAATACAGATGGTTCTTCTGCTATGAACGAAGATGCGGTAATTGGAAAGATTTTAAAAAATTCAAAAGGTCTTACTGTTTTGTCGGAGGATTATTATATAGAGAGATTTGAGCTATTTGATAGCTGGGTAGACGAGGCTTTAAAAATTTATAATGAAGTAGAGCCTTCTGTGGAATTTCCTAATGTCGCTATAGTAGATGTAATGGAATCAGCTACTAAGGCTGAATTTATGCGTTTTAAACTCGCGTTTGAAAAAAGAGGCTTAAATTGTGAGATTTTAGATATTAGAGAGCTAGAATATCGTGATGGAGCGTTATATCATGGTGATTATAAAATAGATCTAATCTATAGAAGAATCGTTACTTTTGAGTTAATTAATTATAAAGAAGACTGTAAAGATTTTATAGATGCCTATATGGACTCAGCGATGGTAACAGTTGGGCCAATTAGATCTCAGATAATTCACTCTAAAATATTTTTTAAAATACTTTTTGATAAAGAGACTAAATCTATCCTAGAAGATTCAGAAAATGAATGGATAGAAAAACATGTCCCTAAAACTTATATTTTAGAAAAAGATTCTGCTGAAGAAGTTATAAATAATAAAGATAGCTACATTATTAAACCAATGGATAGAAATGCGTCGACTGGAGTTTATGCTGGTCTTGATTATGATGATAAAAAATGGAGCGAGATGGTAAATAATGCAGCTGGAGATAATTATATCTATCAAGAATATGTAAAACCTCGCATTATTGAGTTTATTGAATTTGATGAAAATGGTGAAGTCTATACTGAAAAATTTGCATCAAATATCGGATTATTTTCATATAACGAAAATCTAGCTGGAATATATGCTAGAATGGGGCGTAAAAATATTATTGAGGGGCTTGATGATTATATTACTGCTCCTGCTATTTTAGCTGTACCTCGCTCAATGGACGATATTTTACCTAGAATTAACGAATTAGCTGCAATAGCTAAACAGCGATCACTAACTGATGAAGAAGAGGCTGAAAGATCTGAGCTTAGGGAAGAATATCTAAGACGTTTTAGAGTTGGTATGCGTAAACAACTATTAAATATCATGGTCGTAGATGAAGAAGGTAACGATATTACTGAAGAAAAATTAAATAAATTATATAAGGAAAAAAATAGGGATATATAAATGGCTGAATTTATAGCTAATAGAATAATTGGGGATAATACTGATTTTAAAGATATTAAAACACGCACCGATATTGGCACTCGCACGACTTTGGTGGGGCTAGTTATTAATATCCTTCTTGCGGGATTTAAAATTTTATTTGGGATTATTTCTAATTCAATCTCTATTTTAGGAGATGGAATAAATAATCTTACAGATACTTTTTCATCTATTGTATCTTTTATCGGAATAAAGATTTCATCTCGTTCAAAAGATAAAGAACACCCTTATGGCCATGGAAGATATGAGTATATTTCTGCCTTAGTAGTGGCTATAGGTGTATTTTTAGTAGGATTTAATCTATTAAAAGGCTCTATAGCAGAGCTTAGAAATCCTACTCCAGTGGAGTTTTCTTATGGCGTAATAATAGTTTTAGTAGTTTCAATAATTGCTAAATTTTTAATGTATGGATTTTATAATATTATTGCTAGAAAAATAGAAAGTCAGACTCTAAAAGCAGCAGCAGTGGATTCTATTGCTGATGTAGCTATTACTGGCGTAGTTTTAGCTTCTTTAATTATCTCTAGATTTATAAATCTGCCAGTCGATGGAATTGGTGGTCTAATAATCTCTATATTTATCTTATATAGTGGGTTTGAATTAATTCGTGAGATGATTAATAACATAGTTGGATCGCCACCAGATGCTAAGATAATAGAGGGGATTGAGGATATTTTAAAAAGTTTTAGTATTGTAAAAGATTATCACGATTTAATGATCCACTCATATGGTCATGGGATGGCATATGGTACAGTAGACGTATTAATAGAGCCCTCTACCACAAATATAATAGAGGTGGCTAGGACCTTTGAAGAAATAGAACATAGAGTATATGATAAATTTAATATTTTACTTACTGTAAAGATGGATGTAGGGATTCACAACGCATTTGAGGTGGAATTTGAGAAAATTTTAAAAAATTTTATAAAAACTGAGGATTCTATAGTCTCATATCACGATATATCGGTTGTAAATATAGATGGACGTCTCCATGGGGCAGTTGATCTTGTTACAGATAAAGATAGGATAAATAGCCTTAAAGATGAAGAAGAACTGATTAAAAGAGCTAAGGGATATCTTATATTCTATTTTGGAGATATGGATTACGATATAATAATAGATAAAGATTTTTAAAGTTTGCGGCCAATTTTATTTGGTCGTATTTTTTTGTTATACTTTCTTTATACTTTATTAGAAATTTTGTAAAACCTATTTTGTATTATTATCTTAAAGGAGAAGACGAAAATGGAAAATTATAGGATTTTAGTAGCAGAAGATGATAAAGCAATACGTGAATCGATAGGGATTTATTTAAAAAATGCGGGTTATATACCCGTATTTGCTAATGATGGGCTAGAGGCTCTTAATATTTTAGATAATGATAAAATCGATCTAGTAATAATGGATCTGATGATGCCCAATATGTCTGGTGAAGAGGCAATTATGAAGCTTCGTGAGGATTATATGATTCCAGTAATTATTTTATCAGCAAAATCTGAGGATTATGATAAAATCATGGGCCTTGACATTGGGGCTGATGATTATATTACTAAACCTTTTAATCCATTAGAGCTTATCGCGCGAGTAAATTCATCTATTAGGAGATTTTATAGATATAAAACTAGTGGTGATTCTGATGGAATTATCGAAATAGATGGTGCGAGGCTAGATACTAATGAGAAATCTATTACTATCGATGGAGAAAATGTAGAGCTTACGTCTATTGAGTATAAAATCCTAGAACTATTAATGAAAAATCCAAATCGCGTCTTTTCAGTCGATGAAATCTATGAGAGAGTATGGAACGAGCCAGCTATTGAAACTAAAACTGTAACAGTCCATATAAGTAGAATCAGAGATAAAATCGAGATTAATCCAGCAAAACCTAGATATATAAAAGTCGTCTGGGGGCTAGGTTATAAATTCCAAAAGGAGAGATAATATGAATAACACAGGTAAAAGATCGCTTACGCTATTACTTATTATATCTATTATTGGCGGTATATTTGTAAGTTTTGCGCCTTTTAGTATGAGTAATAGATATGATAAAAATGATATTTTAAGAAATCAGATCTCAGATTTTGTAGGTAGCTCTATCTTTGGTAGAGATGCAGATTTTATGGGAGATTATGCCAATTATTATATACATTCAGTAAAAAAGAGCTATGAAAAATCTAAAAGAACTTCTGAAACTGGAGAGACTATAACTGAAGAGGTTTCTTACGACGATGAAGATTATTCTCTAGAAAATGTTGTAAATTCAAAAGAAAATACACGTTCTAGTGAAAATGTAAGGTATAGAGATATTTACTTATCTAATGATGATAATTTTAAAAGAAAATTAGGGTATGGCAAAGGATTTAACCCTGAAGAAATAAATTTTACCTCTGGTCAAGTGGTAATAAAGGGTAAAATTTCAGAAGATGGATTAGTTCTTAATGATGATCATACCTCTGAGATTACTCCACTTTCTAGACAAGTATCTTCTACATTAAATGATACGATTAGAAATAACTATAGTGATATTTTACGAGATGAAAGAATTGAGTCTATAGAGTTTGCCTATGCTATAAATGTAGATAATGGATTTTTAGAAAAGGATATGGATAGATGGATATCTCAAATTGATATATCTTCTAGAATGGGTCTATCAGTTATTATAAGCTCTATAATATTTGTTCTGACAGCTATTATCTTAAAATATGAAAACCAAAATATCGACGAGTTTTATAATAAGATAATTAAAGTACCTGTAGAAATAGTTGTGTTTTTATTTATAGCACTTATGGCTATCTCATCTGAGATATTTTCACCAGATTATTACTTCTATAGCCAAGAAAGATATATCGATTTATTTTATAGTAACAATTTCTTAATAGCGCTAGGTGCATTTATAGTAATTTTTTGTACTGGACTTACTATATTTTATGCAGTATATGGACTAAAAGGGATAAGAGATGGATTTTTAAATAGTAAACTCGCTAGAAACTCAATTATCTATAAGATTTTCAGTCCATTATTTAGAAGATTTAAACTTACAGATTTTAAAACTATTAATGTAGTACTCACATTTATTCTAATTTTATTTTTAGGATATTTACTGATTGCTATATTTGGGTCTAATAGGTTTATCCTTTTATTAGCCTATACATTCTTAGTATTTTTAGTAACTGGTTTTATTTTAAAATACTTTGAAGATATTAAACTAGTAAATGAAGCTACTAAAAAAATATCAGAAGGCGATTTTAAAACTAAAATAGATGAAAATATAAGATTTTCTGAAATTGCTAAAAATATAAACTCTATTGGTAGTGACTTAGATAGTAAAGTGGAACATGCTGTAAAATCTGAAAGAATGAAAACTGAGCTTATTACTAATGTAAGCCATGACCTTAAAACTCCTCTTACATCTATAATAAATTATTCAGAGCTTATAAATTCACCCGAAACTACAGATGAGGATATTAAAAAATATGCAGAGATAATAAATGATAAGTCTAACCAGCTTAAGATCCTAGTAGAGAATCTATTTGAGATATCTAAGGTTTCTTCTAAAAATATAGATCTAGAACTAGAAGATGTGGACTTATATCAGCTTACTTTACAGGTTTTAGGCTCTTATGAAGATAAATATAATTCTAAAAATATAGAGACTATTATTAAAGCTGATGAAATTCCATATATAGTAAATATTGATGGAAATCAGACTTCTAGAATATTAGATAATCTATTTTCAAATATCGACAAATATGCGATGGAAAACTCGCGTGTGTATATAAATTTTGAAAATATAGCTGATAAAACAGAGCTTATAATAAAAAATATTTCTAAATATCCACTTAATATTTCTGAAGAAGAGCTTATGGAGAGATTTATAAGAGGTGATGCGTCTAGAAATACAGAAGGATCTGGACTTGGACTTTCTATCGCAAAAAGCCTAACTGAAATACAAGGCGGAGAGTTTAATCTAGAAATAGATGGGGATCTATTTAAAACTACAATAATATTTTAAAAAATAAATTAAATCACGGCTAAATTATAGTCGTGATTTTTTATTGATTATCGATAAAATATAGAGTATTATATGATTTGAATTAAAATATTATTAAGGAATTATTAATATAGATGAAAAAAAGAGAAATAAAAACTAAAAATGAGGCTCAAAATCTTTCTAAATCTGCTATGGCACTAGTAATTTTCGCCATGGTCGGTAAAGTTTTAGGGTTTGTAAGAGAGCAGCTTAAGACTAACTATTTTGGAGCTGGTATAGAGACAGATGCATTTAACGCATCTTTACGTGCGACCAGCCTTTTATCAATGATAGTTACGGCAGCCATTGCCAATACTTTTATACCGATGATTTCACGTGTGCGAAAAGAAGAGGGCGATGATACAGTAAATTATCACTCTAATAATATGCTTTCATTATCGATAATCGCAGGAGCTATAATGACTCTAATAGGTATAGTTTTCTCACCTATAATAGTAAAACTCGTTGGTGGCGGATTTAACGATGAGACATTTAACCTTACGATGAAACTTACTCGAATGGGAATGCCGGTTATAATATTTTCGGCAATCCTAGGAGTAATGACGGGCATATTGCAGTCTAAGGGGTATTTTGGTGCAACTGGTGCAATTCCTATACCATTAAACGCAGTATATATAATTTATCTAGTAGGATTATCTTCTAAATTTGGGATAGAGGGACTTACTATTGCTAGTATTTTAGCAGTAGTAGCTGAAGTTATATTTTTATATCCTGAAACTAAGCGTACAGGACATAAATATTTTCCAGTATTTAATCCAAAAGATAAATATGTGCGTCATGCCCTAGCTTTATCAGCTCCAGTTTTATTTTCTGTAGCGATAAATGATTTTAATATTATGATAAATACACGTTTTGCATCTTCTTTACAGACTGGTACAGTAACGTGGCTGAATTTATCTAACCAGATGAACCTTCTAGTTTTAGGTATTTTTGTATCTGCTATAACTTCTATAGCATTCCCAATTCTATCTAAACATTTCTCAGAAGGGAATTACACAGAAGGCAGAAAATCAATGGCGTTTGGCGTAAGACTTATAATGCTTATTACAATACCAGCTACTATAGGTCTAATAGTATTATCTCAGCCAATTATAGAAATTGCGTTTTTAAGAGGAAAATTCACACAGTTTGATGCTGATCAGACGGCTATGAGTTTAAAATTTTATGCGTTATCCTTAACTGCTCTTAGTCTATCAAACTTATTAAATCGTGTTTATTACTCATTACAAGATACGACGACACCTCTAATAATTTCTGCTATTTCAGTAGTTTTAAATATAATTTTTAATGCTATATTTATTAGATTTATTGGGCACAGAGGTATCGCGCTAGGCTTATCTCTTGCGACTAATATTTCGGTATTTATATCATTTTTAGTATTAAGAAAAAAAATCGGACATTTCTACGGTTATAGTTATCTTCGTGCATTTATTAAAAATACAGTAGCAGCTTTAATAATGGGCGTGTTCTGCTATATATCATATTTTGGAATAATGAAAGCTATTCCAGCATTAGATGCGTCAACTCTTACTAGATTATTAATTCTATTGATTGTAGTATTTATAGCTATTATAATTTACGGAGCGATTTCATATATACTAGGAGTAGGAGAAATAAGGATGTTAATCGAGGTAATTAACCAGAAATTAGGAAGAACTAAGAATAAAGAGTTATCAGAGTAAGTGTTAATTAAATAACTTGACAAAAATTTAATAAAGTAGTAACATATAAATATCTTCAGGGCGAGGCGTAATTCCTTGACCGGCGGTAAAGTCCGCGAGCTCTTAATGAGAATGATTTGGTGAAATTCCAAAACCGACAGTAAAGTCTGGATGAAAGAAGATTTATATGTTTTATAAACCTTTCTTTTGCCTGAGATAAAATATTAGGCATTTTTTTATGCCCGAAAAATTATCGGAGGTTAGAATGTTTGACACAAAGATTAATACAAAATCTAAATCTACTACTAGAGATTTAGTGAGGATTGCAGTTCTTGGGGCGATTTCTTTTTTACTTATGAAGATAAAATTTCCTATAGCATTTGTAGCGCCGCCTTTTATGACTGTGGATATTTCAGATGTTCCGGCTTTAGTAGCGGGATTTGCGATGGGTCCAGGGTTTGGGGTTCTAGTTCAATTTCTTAAAAATCTTCTAGATCTTCCAACGACTATGACTGCTGGCGTGGGAAATTTATCTAACTTTATAGTAGGCTCTACATTTGTAATAGTTTCAAGTCTTATATATAGAAAAGATAAGGGAATGAAAAATGCTTTAATTGGTCTAGTTGTCGGGGTTTTAGCTATGTCAGCCTTAGCGATGGCATCTAACTATTTTGTGGTTTTTCCACTATATGCTAAAGTAATGATCCCAATGGAGACATTAATTGGCATGGGACAGGCGATATTTCCTGCAATTGACAGCCTTGGAAAAATGATGATTTTATCAGTCTTACCATTTAACTTAATTAAAGGAACAATTAATGCGCTAGTTACGCTTATAATTTATAAACGCGTGAGAAAATTATTATAATAAATTCTATTTACACAACTCAAAATAGCTTGAGTTGTGTTTTTTTTAATTAAGCAAATTAGTAGAATAACCCATAAACGCGAGCTTCTA
>JASBZD010000001.1 GCA_029983595.1 Peptoniphilaceae bacterium | reverse complement strand
CACTAAACTTCTAGCTATTCAAAGATCTACAGGTTATAGTGATAGAAAAGCTATATCAATAGATGAAATGGAAAGAGCTATATCATTAATTAAAGAAAAACATCCAAATATTATAATATTTGTAGATAATTGTTATGGCGAGTTTACTGATTATAGGGAACCTACAGAAGTAGGAGCTGATATTATAGCTGGATCTCTAATTAAAAATATTGGCGGTGGAATAGCTAATTCTGGTGGATATATAACTGGTAAAGAAAGATTAGTGCAGTTAATATCTAGAAGGTTATTCGCTCCAGGTTTGGAAAAAGAAGTAGGACTTACATTTGGAACTACAAGGACTACTTTACAAGGTTTATTTTTAGCTCCATTAGTAGTTTCAGAAGCTCTAAAAGGGGCGATTTTACTAGGTAAAGTATATAATGACCTTGGATTTAATACTATACCGAAATATGATGACAAAAGATATGACATAGTACAAGCTATTAGATTTAATAATCCAGAAATAGTAATAAGCTTTTGTAAATCTATACAAGAAGCATCTGCTGTAGATTCACACGTCTCTCCAGAACCTAGTCCAATGCCAGGCTATAATAATGATATTATAATGGCTGCTGGTGGATTCGTTGACGGATCGTCTATAGAAATGAGTGCTGATGGTCCTTTAAGAGATCCATATTTTGTATATTATCAAGGTGGATTATCATATGACCAAATAAAACTGGCTATATATATATCTTTAAGAGACTTAATAGAGAAGGGACATATAGATTTAGATAAATCTTCACATTGAATTGTGGAGATTTTTATTTGAAATAATTTGAACTATGTCGTATAATAATAATTATACGACACTAATGATAATTAAAAAGGATATTATGAGAAATTTAATTATAAATGATTGGGTCTCTTATTTAGAATCTATTAAGGACCATTCATCAAACACAATAAAAAATTACGAGTTAGATGTTATAAACTTTCTTCAATTTATGAAATATAGAAAGAATAACTTAGATATTAGTATAGATAAAATATCAGATCTAGATATAAAAGATATTGATGAATCTTTCGTTAATACTATTGATGTACGTGATTTAATCGCTTATATTAATTATACTGATAAAAACTTAAATAATTCTTCATCCACTAGATCACGTAAATTTTCATCATTAAGAAGTTTTTATAATTATATGTATAAAGTTATAGCTGTAATAGATGAAAATCCTATGAGTTTAATAGATGGTCCTAAAATACCTAAAAGACTTCCTCATTATTTAGAATTAGAAGAAGTAAATAAATTATTAAAGAGTATTCTAGAAAATGAAGATGATTTTTATCGTTATAGAGATTTTTCAATTGTAATGTTATTTTTAAATACTGGTCTAAGATTATCGGAGCTTGTAAATATAAAATTAACTGATTTTAATAAGAATAAAAACTCTATAAGAATTATAGGTAAAGGTAATAAAGAACGAGTAGTATATTTGAATAATGCGGTTTTAGATACTATATCTGATTATTTAAATATAAGGCCAGATAGCGATCTAGACTATTTATACCTTAATAAAAAAGGCGATAACTTTCTAGGGACACGAGGAGTTCAATATATGCTAGAGAAGTATCTAAAAAAATGTGGACTAGGAGGAAAATACTCTCCACACTCTCTTAGACATACTGCAGCTACCCTACTTTATAAATATGGAGATATAGATATTCGTACACTACAGGTTATATTGGGCCATGAAAGCGTATCAACTACCCAAATTTATACTCATGTAGATGAAGAACGAATAGCAAAAGCAGTAGAATTAAACCCAATTAAAGAATTAAACCTAAAGATATAGTTATTTTATATCTTTAGGTATAAGTATTGTTTGACCTATCTTTAGATCACTTCCATTATTATAATCTGAAACATAATTTACAACATATCTTTTATCAGCATAAAATGGCTTATTAATATCATTATAGTATGATTCAACTATATCCCATATTGTATCCCCATTTTGAACGACTACTGAGATGTCTTCAGTTAAATTATTAGATTTTATTGTGAATTTAGATTCATTATTTACAGTTGTTACTCCTAATGAAAATACAATTAATAACAATAAACAAACTATTCTTCTAATTTTATATTTCATAATTACCACCTTTATAAAACACTTGTTCTATACATATAGTACACAAACATTTGTTTTTTGTCAATACATTTGTTCGGTATTTTTTATAAAATTGAACTTTTGTTTGTTGTTTTTCTAAAAATGTGTTAATATACAATAAAGTAGGTGATTTATATGTATGATGATTTAACTAACAAAGAATTAGAAATTTTATTTTTTTTAAAAGATGTAATAAGCAAACAAGGCTTCCCTCCTTCTATAAGAGAAATTTGTGAAGGTGTAGGATTAAAAAGCCCATCTTCTGTCCATGGCTATCTAGAACGATTAGAACAGAAGGATTATATCGTTAAAACTTCCATGAAAAATAGAACTATTGCTTTAAAAGACCAAGATTCAGATGGGATATTAGGAAAAAAAGAAACAATTGATGTACCTCTTTTAGGAAAGGTTACTGCTGGTGAGCCTATATTTGCTGTTGAGAATATAGAAGATACATTCCCTATTCCCTCTTATCTAGCTAAAGATAAAGATCTATTTATGTTACGTATTTCTGGGGAAAGTATGATTAATGCAGGAATTTTAGATGGGGATTATGTACTGATAGAAAAAAGAAATACTGCAAAAAATGGTGATATTGTATTAGCCTTAATAGATGAATTCGCAACTGTTAAGAGATTTTATTATGATGGAGATCACTATAGATTGCAACCAGAAAATGATTCTATGGAGCCGATTTATACTAATCACGTAGAAGTACTAGGCCATATAATAGGACTATATAGAAATTTCTAGATTAGGGTGATTTAGATGTCTTATCTTTATTACTTTGCTTACTTTTTTATATATTCTTTTTTAGGATGGATTATTGAAGTTTCATTTCATGTAATCACAAAGGCTAGATTTATAAATAGAGGCTTTTTAAATGGTCCATACTGCCCTATTTATGGATTTGGCGCATTATCAATTTTACATCTAATAGCTGATACCCATGCAGATAATAAAATAAAATTATTTATTTATTCTATGATAATTGCTACCATATTAGAACTTATAACCGGATTTATACTTGAAAAATTATTTAATAAAAGATGGTGGGATTATTCAGATAAAAAATTTAATTATAAAGGCTATATCTGTCTTGAATTCTCATTAATCTGGGGCGCTATCAGTTTTATATTATATGAAGCTATACATCCTTTAATTGTATTATCAATTGGGAAAATCCCGTATAATATATTAGTTATTTTAAATATAGTTTTCTTTATAATTTTTTTATCTGATTTTATTGCTACAATTATGACACTTTTTGGCTTAAATAAAAAGTTTAAAGAAATAGAAAAAACTAATGAAGCTATTAGAAAGTTATCTGATGATATTGGAATAAAAGTCGCTGACAGAACATTTGAGGCAATTGATAAAAAGAAAAAACTTGAAAGTACTGAAAAATTTAAAGAATTCGATGATAGAAATAAAGAATTTAAAGAAAAATTTAAGGGATTTGGAGAGAAGAGAATTCTTAGAGCTTATCCAAATCTTTTGAAAGGACTTGAAATTAAAATAGAAGATATTATTGATGATATAAAAAATTAAGCTAGTCAGTAAAGTTTGACTAGCTTTTTATAATTTAAACAATTAAATCTTTCCTATTATAATATAATTTTCCAAGTATTAAAAATATTATTGCCGGTACCAATTTAGATAAGGATAGAATAACTATATTCAATATTAAATCAGTGTTCTTTAATACTTCTATTGTAGTATTATAAGGAATTAATGCTCTTATAGATGAATTATTTATCGGCAATATATTAGTAGATATTGATACATATAATGCTAAAAATCCTGCAACTATAATAAGTCCAATTAATCCCATATAAGCAGTTCTTCTAGATAGACAAGATATCATAGTACCTATACTAAGAAATAAAATTGTCTCTAGAAATATAGAAATATATAAAATAAGGTTGTTGTTTATTGAATCCATTATTTGAGATTCAGATAGATAGATATATATAAATGTAGCTATAATATCTATGAGTATATTAATAATTAATAAAAGTATGATATTTGCAATAAATTTTTTAATTACTATCTCTTTCCTACTAACAGGATTTATATATAATAAATCTATAGTTCCAAATCCTTGTTCACGTGCTACAGATATCAGACCTAAGCTAAGAGCAAATATTGAAAGTAAGAACTGAGTAAATAACATAATAGTATTAAAGAAACTATCTATATTATTAAAAGTATCTGGTCCAAATGGTAATAAAATACTAGTTAATTTTTCCGGAATTCTATTAATATTATTATAGATAAATGGCTGAATAGTTGGATCTGTCAAAATAGGAAATGCAAATAAAAACATAGAAGTTAATAAAATAATTACCACAAACCAAGCTATCATTTTATTAGTATTATAATTAAATTCATTAGAGAAAATTGACATTATATTTCCTCCCCTTCTATATCTTTAGGATTTAAATTCTCATCCAAATTGTTATCACTTTTATCTTCTATTTTTTTTATATCACTAGATTCTTTAATATCTTTAATAATAACATTAGAAGAATTGCCGCTTTGTTTAATAATTATAGTATCATCTGATTTATTTTCATTTTTTATATAATCATCATTATTTAATTCATTATCTTTTATTTCATGATCTATAACATTATTAGAATTTTTATTATCTTCTGGTATTTCTATAAGATCATTTAGTTCTTCTTCATTATAATTTATAATCACAGTGTTTTCATTACTTATATCAGATTCAACGTTATCTTCGTTATTATTAATCATAACAGATTCTTTATCATCAGTATTTTCATCTATTATTTCTACCTGATTATCAGTATCAATTCCATATAGTCTATCTTTCTTTAAAATAGTAATCTTTTCAGCAAGATTTGAGTCTTCTAAAGTATAGTCTATTAAACTTGATCTATATATAGCTTCAGATAAACTATTTAATGGACCACTAAAATAATATGCAGTTTCATCGCCGGTTTTAACGAGTTTTGCACCAGTTTTTTCAATAATTTCTTTATCTACATCAGTATCATAAAATTTTAGAATTTTATCATTAGATAATTTATTTCTCTGGTTTTCTTGTTTTATAATCTCGCCTTTATCTAGAAAATATATGTTTTGGCAGATACTTTGCGCCTCTCTTAAATTAGAACTAAAAATTAAAACTGAAGCTCCTTCTCTATTCTTTTCATCAAGTATATTAAAAAACTTCATTCTAGTAGCTGAATCAGGTATTGAATCAGGTTCATCTACTATAATTAGCTTAGGATTAGATGATAATGCAGCGACTATAGAGAGTTTTTTTAGCTCTAATAAGTTCATTTCAGTAACTTTTCTAGGTAGCTTTAAATCAAAATAGTCTAAGAGATATTTAATCTCTTCTTTATCATTAACTCCTCTAATTTTTTGAGAGTTTCTTATATAAGTCATTGGTTTTATATTTTCATCAAACCATGTAGATTCAGGTATTACACCTAAATCCATTTTAATTTGTTTTGAATCTTTAACTGAATCCATACCAAAAACAGTTATAGAGCCAGTTTTAGGTCTATAAAAATTCAAAATTAAATTACATAGAGTAGTTTTTCCTGAACCTTTTAGACCAAGAATACCTAGTATTTCTCTACTTTTTAAGTAAATATTAGTAGGTTTTATATCAAAATTAAAAATATTTTTTGTAACGTTATTAAATTCTAATATATTCATAAAGTCTCCTTTTAAATGAATAATAATTATTTCTTATATTATAGCATAAATATAAATTAAGATTTAATAAATATCTATATTTAAACATTAATATATTTATTATTTTTTAAAGTTTTAACAGAAGAATAATTAGTATTAAAAAGAGAAACTTTATCTACCACATATGATGAAATAGCTGTAGTTATAAGAGAATAAATTATTCTTGTATAAGGAATATAGACAAGTGAAAAAAGTAAAACAACTAAATCAGATAAAAAATAAGATTTAGAAATCGATAAGCTAGTTTTTTTAGAAATAATCATTGCCAGTGCATCATCTCCTCCACATGCTCCTCCTTGTCTAATAACTAAACCACAACCTACACCAATACCTAATCCTGCTAAAATAGAAGCTGTTAATGGCACGTTATACATACTAGGCATAATAGGTCCAAGCTTAAGAAATATCTCATAAAATATAGCAAAAGAGATAGATGCTATTGCAGTTTTTTTCAAAAAAGATTTTCCAAACAAGGTAAATGCAAATAAAAAACAACTAATATCAAAAATAGGAGTTATTATCGCTGGGTTTAAATTAAAAATATTTTTTAAAAATAATGTTAGTCCTAAAATTCCACCTTCTGTTATTTTATTAGGTATATGAATATTTACTACAACAAATGCCATAAGTGCACAACCTAGTATAATATTTTTAAATCCTTTTTTAGTTATACCTAACCACTTAAAAAATTGATAAAGCATTTTATAGACACCTCCTCATTGTTTTTTGACGAGGGTTCTTTATACGACCACAAAAAAAGACTGCTTATGGTCGTAAGGATAAACCTTCGTACTTGCAATCTATTGATGGTGTTGATGCTTTTTTGTATGATTGTTTTTCTTGTAAAACATCTGAGCTTCTATGTACCCTTTTTAGCCTTTGAAGACGCCACATCAGGAATCTACCAGGCTCTTAATCGCATATATAGGCATCAGATAAAAACTACCAATTATGGAATTGGCAACCACCTAAAATACATTTATCATATAGTATAATACCATATTTTATAATAAAATAGAAGTATATTTGATTAAAAAAAACTAGCAATATAATTAATGTATAATATATCGCTAGCAAATAAAATGGTACACCCGGAGGGACTCGAACCCCCAGCTTACTGGTTCGAAGCCAGTTACTCTATCCAGTTGAGTTACGGATGCAATAAAAAAAACCTTCTATAAAGGTTTCTGTTTGGTGCGGGAAAGAGGACTTGAACCCCCATGTCAATGACACTAGATCCTAAGTCTAGCGCGTCTGCCAATTCCGCCACTCCCGCGTAATATATGGGGTGGATAGTGGGAATCGAACCCACGATCTTCAGGACCACAATCTGACGCCTTAACCAACTAGGCCATATCCACCATTTAACGTTGCAAAAATTATTATACTATTTTTAAATTCAAATGTCAATTATATTTTACAAAATTTTTGCAACTTCTTAATCTTAACTAAACATTAAATCTAAATAGAATAACATCGCCATCTTTAACTATATACTCTTTTCCCTCAGATCTAACTAGTCCCTTTTCTTTTGCTTTAACCATACTTCCAGATTCTATTAAATCATCATATGATACTACTTCAGCACGTATAAAACCTCTCTCAAAATCAGTATGAATAACACCAGCTGCCTGTGGAGCTTTATATCCTTTTTTAATTGTCCAAGCTCTAGATTCTGTTTCACCAGCAGTTAAATAGCTAATTAAATCTAAAAGATTGTAGCTAGATTTAATTAGTTTATCTAGACCAGATTCTTCTAGCCCAAGATCACTTAAAAATTCTCTAGCTTCATCTTCTTCTAATTGAGAAATTTGAGATTCTATTTCAGCTGAAACTTTTACTACTTCAGATTCTTCTTCTTTAGCATACTCTTTTACAGCATTTACATATATATTATCATCATCTAAGATATCATCTTCAGAAACGTTGGCTACGTAAATAACCTTTTTCATTGATAATAGATTAAATGATTTTAAAAGTTTAATTTCTTCTTCATCAAAATCTAAATTTTTAATAGGTTTAAATGACTCAAGATTTTCTATTAGCATATTAACTAGATTTAATTCAGCTTGTAGCCCCTTATCCCCTTTTACAGCCTTAACAAGTTTATCTCTTCTTTTTTCTAAAACTTCTAGATCTGATAAGACTAGTTCAGTTTTAATAGTCTCAATATCTCTTACTGGATCAATCGAGCCATCTACATGGATAACATTCGAATCATCAAAGCAACGTACAACATGCACAATTGCATCTACTTCTCGAATATTTGCTAAAAATTGGTTGCCTAAACCTTCACCTTCACTAGCACCTTTAACCAGACCTGCGATATCATAAAATTCAATAGTAGCTGGAACAATTTTAATAGAATTAAACATTTCGCTTAGTACATTAAGTCTTTTATCTGGTACATTTACTACACCAACATTTGGCTCTATAGTCGCAAAAGGATAATTTGCCGCTTCTACTTGTGAATTTGTTATAGCATTAAAAAGTGTGCTCTTTCCTACATTTGGTAGTCCTACGATTCCTAATTTCATAAAATTCCTTTCATTTATAGGCTTAACAAAAAATGCTGATCAATCAAATCAGCATTTAGAATAAATTTTCTTAGTTTTTAAGCTGCTCTCTATTTGTATTAATTATTCTAATTACTTCTGATAAGTTTTCTTGTGTATTTTGTAAAACTTCATCAGCATAGTTTCTAGCACCTTGTCTTACTTGAGATGCTTCTTCATTAGCTTCATTAACTAATTTTTCAGCTTTTTCATAAGCAAGTTTCATAATATAATTTTCATCTAATAGTCTGCTAGATTCTTCATCTGCTTCAGCTCTAGTTCTTTGAGCATCAGCTTTAGCTTCACTTAAAATTCTTTCCTTTTCATCTTTTACCCATGTAGCTTCTTTGATCTCATTAGGTAATTCTAATTTTAGATTATTAATAAGTTCTAATAATCTATTCTTATCTACTGCGATTTTGCCACTAAAAGGTACAGATCCTGAAGTTTCAACTAATTCTTCTAATTCATCAATAGTTTGTAAAATATCCATTTTAATCCTCCAAATATGTATTTTTATATTTTTCCTTTAAATTCTCATTTACTACTTTTGGAACGAGTTCTTCAACATTACCATGAAAACTTGCTATCTCTTTAACTATACTCGAACTTAAGAAAGTGTATTCTGCTTTTGAAACCATAAATAAAGTTTCAATATTATTATCTAAACTTTTATTAGCTAGAGCATTTCTCATTTCGTTTTCGTAATCAGAAACTACTCTTAAGCCTCTTAGTACTACATTTGTATCAGATTTCTTTACATATTCAACTAACAGACCTGAGAAACTATCTATCTCTACATTATCTAAATCCTTCACAGATTCCTTGAGCATATATTTACGCTCTTTTACATTAAACAATGGTTTCTTACTTTTATTATCTAATATTGCAACTATAACTTCATCAAAGTTTTCTGAAGCACGTTTTATAATGTCCAAATGACCATTAGTTACTGGGTCAAAACTACCAGGGTATATTACTTTCAATTCTTGCCTCTTAAAAAATATACAATCTTACTTTTATAATCTCTTTTATCAATAATATTAAATAAATCTATCTCTTTTATATCTAATTCATCTCTTGACTCAACTATGATTAAAGTATCATCTGTATTTTTATTATTATATAAAGTACTAAGAGAATTCTTATATTCTGAAATATTATCGTATGGTGGGTCTATATAAATATAATTAAATTTTTTATTTTTAAATTTATCTAGTGCTTTAGTAGAATCTATATGATATATAAATACCCCATCTAAAGATATTTTCTCAACATTTTTTTTGATTATTTCTATAGATTTTAAACTTTTATCTACTAAATAAACTTCTTTTGAACCACGTGATAAAAACTCTAATCCAATAGATCCAGTACCCGAATATAAATCTAAAACAACCGAATCACTAACATTTCCGATTATATTAAAAATAGATTCTTTAATTCTATCTTCCGTAGGCCTTATACTATTATCTTTAGGTGTAAATAGCTTGAGACCTCTGCGTTTACCTGTTATTATTCTCATATTTAATACCTTATAAAAATATTAGCATAATAATATAAATATAACAAGTATTCTTATTTTGAATCTCTAGTTAAATAAGAAATTGAAGTTTTATATTCATTTTCTAGTTCATCATATCTCTTTATTTCATTAAAAATTCTATCATAATTATCTTGAATATATTTTATCATTTTTAAATCTTTATTAAGATCTATAAAATAAAGATCATTTATACCATGTTGTCTTGTACCTAGTAGCTCGCCTTGACCTCTAAACTCTAAATCTTTATTAGCAATAAAAAATCCATCAGTAGATTCTTTCATAATTTGAAGTCTATTATAGGATACTTCAGAGTTGCTATTAGTAATTAGTACACAATATGATTTATGCTTTCCTCTACCCACTCTTCCTCTAAGCTGGTGAAGCTGAGCAAGTCCAAATCTATCTGCATCATATATAATCATTAGGTTAGCATTTGGGACATCTACACCTACCTCTATAACAGTCGTAGAAACAATAACATCATATTTTCTATCCTTAAAATCTTGCATAATTTTTTCTTTTTCAGAAGACTTCATCTTTCCATGTAGCGCACAAGTCGATATATTTTCATCTAAAAAAGTACTGCTATTGTAATGGCTAAACACTTCCTCTAAAGATTTTAAAGGCATATCAGATTCATCAATTAATGGACAGACAACATATACCTGCCTACCCTCTTTAATCTGCTTTATTACGAATTTATCTAGTCTATCTATATAACTATAATTTATCACACTAGTATCAATCTCTTGTCTACCAGGAGGAAGTTCGTCAATAACTGATATATCCATTTCTGAATAGAGAATTAAAGCTAAAGATCTAGGAATCGGTGTAGCAGTCATAGAAAGATTATATGGATGATCCCCTTTATTGTATAAAGCTTTACGCTGTTCTACTCCAAACCTATGCTGCTCATCTACTATTGTCAAAACTAAATTATTAAAAACAACTGATTCTTGTATTAAAGAATGTGTTCCTACTATTATATCAATTTTCCCGCTTTCTAAATCATCATATATTGTCTGTTTCTCCTTATTTAATGTAGATCCTATAAGAAGTCTTATATCTAAATCATAGGATTTAAGAAACTTTTTAATTGTTTCAAAATGTTGTTTTGCTAGAATTTCAGTTGGCGCCATAATAGCACTTTGATATCCATTTATTGAAGCTATTAAAAGGCATATGGCAGCTATAACTGTCTTTCCAGAGCCTACATCTCCTTGAACTAGCCGATTCATATTTTGATTTTTAAAATCAATAAAAATTTCATCTAAAACTCTTTTTTGCGCTCCAGTTAAGCTAAAAGGAAGATTTTCATAAAAATTATTAAGTAAATCATTATCTATTAAAATATTTTTGCTATTTTTAGAGTCAGATCTAAAGTTTTGTGATTTTAAAACACCTTGAAGAAAAAATATTTCATCAAATGCCAATCGCCTACGAGCACTATTATATAAATCAATGCTTTTTGGGAAATGTATATTTTCAATAGCTTCATATTTGTCCATTAAGATCGATTTATCTTTTACTTGTCCAGGTAGATAGTCTATTATTTTTTCAGAAAATGAAGATAATGCATTTTTGGTAATTTTAGTAATCTCATTATTACTTAATCCCGCAGTAAGTCCATAAATAGGACTAAAAGTTCCAATTTTAGAATTATTTACTATTTCAGCATTAGTAATTTGAATTTCGTAATTTTTTTTAGAAACTTCACCATAAATATATAACTCGTTTCCTCTTGTAAAATAACTTTGCATAAAATATGGTAAGTTAAAAAAAACTAAAACTGCCCCCATACTGTCATCTTTTACATTAATTGTAGTTAATTTTAAGTTAGATCTAATTAGCCTTACTACAGGTTTTGAGGTTACTTTAACTTTAAAAAGACCTTTTGAATTTATTTTGTCCCTTATTTTAAAAACTTCAGAAAAGTTTTCATAATCTCTGGGATAATAAGTTAAAAGGTCATAAATTGTTTCAATTTTTAATTTTTTTAGAAGTTTAGCTTTTTTTTCGCCAACTCCTTTAATATTGGTAACATTAATCTCAGTTAAATTTATCATTATTCTGCAGATAAAATGTAATAATAAAGAGGTTGTCCACCGTATACTAGTTCAATATCTATATCATCAAACTCCTCTTCTAGTTTTTCAGTTAAAACTTCTGCATCCTCTAATTTTGTATCAGAACCATAATATATTGATAAAATAGAAGTTTCGTCATCTATAATATTTCTAGCTAATTCAATAGTTGATTTTTCTATAGACTCATCTTTAGATATTAAATCTTTTCCCACTATTCCAATTATCTGTCCTTCTTTAATTTCTTTACCATTAAAAGTAGTACCTCTTACAGCATAAGTAACTTCTCCTACCTTCATTTGGTCTATTGAATCCTTTGCATTTACAATAATGTTTTGTGGATTATCTTCTTGTAAAGACGAAATAATAGATGCTATACCTTCAGGCATACTTCTAGTAGGTAATATATGGACATTTTTATCAGTCAGTGTTTTTACTTGATTAGCAGCTAAAATAATATTAGAGTTATTAGGAAGAATAAAAATATCATCAGCATCTAATTCTTCTACTGCACCAAGTAAATCCTCAGTGCTTGGATTCATTGTTTGACCACCAGATATAATTTTAGTAACGCCTAAATCTCTATAAATTTTATTAAACCCTTCACCTGAAGATACTGCTATAAAAGCTTTTTTCAGATGTTCTTTTTTTTCTTCTATGATAGACTCTTCAATTGGCTCTTCCCCTGCAATTTGTTCTTTTGTAAACATAATTTCGTTATGTTGTTCTCTCATATTATCAACTTTTATATCAGATAGAGAACCAAAAGATAATGCTTTTTGTAAAGCCTTTCCAGGGTCATTTGTATGGACATGTATTTTTACTACATCTTCTAAACCTACAGCTACTATACTATCTCCAATATTTGATAAATAATCTCGTAGCTCGCCTTCGATTATTTTACCATTAGGCTCACCCAATTTAAGTATAAATTCTGTACAATATCCAAACTTAATATCTGTTTGTTTATTATCAGATTTATCTAGAGAATTTTTAATCTTTACACTTTCTAGGTTTTCAGTTTCTAATAAACTTTTATCACCTTGAAAATATTTTAAAATTCCCTCTACGATATACATTAATCCACGAGCCCCAGAGTCAACTACTCCCGACTCTTTTAAAATAGGTAATAATTCTGGAGTTCTTTCAACTGATGCCATGCCCTCATTATAGACATCATTTAAAAATTGTAATATATCACCTTTATTTCTAGGATATCTCTTAGAATAAGTGGCCATATCTTTTATAACAGTAAGTATAGTACCTTCTGTAGGCTTCATAACTGCATTATAAGCTACGTCAGCACTATTAGATAAGCCGCGTTTTAAATCATTTATATCAAGACTCTCAATATTTTGAGGAATAGATTCTACAAATCCCCTAATAATTTGAGATAAAATAACTCCTGAGTTACCTCTAGCTCCAAGTAAAGATCCTTTAGAAAAACTAGATAAATATTCTTTAATAGTATGACTGTCCTCTTTAGTAGCTACTTTTACAGCGCTTTGAAAAGTCATATTCATATTAGTACCTGTATCTCCATCAGGAACTGGAAATACATTTAAATCATTAACTATTTCTTTATTTATAAATAAGTTGTTAGAAGCTGAAATAACAGCATTTCTAATATCTTCTAAATATATTTTATCCAATTAAAACCTCCAAGATTAATCTATTCTTATACCTTGGACTATAACATTAACTTCGTCTACTTCTAATCCAGTAATATTTTTCACATTATATCTGACATTATCTATAATATTTTGAGAAACGACATCAATATTTATGCCATATTCTAAAATAACATTAAGGTCAATAATAATTCTGTCATCATTAGTATTGGCTACAATGCCTTTAGTAAGGTAATCAATCTTTAATAGTTCAAAAATACCCTCTTTAGTATTTTTTGATGCCATCCCAACTATTCCATAGCTTTCTAGCGCTGCATAACCAGCTATCTTTGCTATAACTTCGCTATCAATAGTTAAAGTACCTAAATCTTTTTCAATTTGTATAGACATATTATAACCCCCGTAAATTTATATATTATTGCTCATTTGAAATAACTTTTTCATTTTTTTCTTGTTTTTCAGGTTTTGGTAATAAAGCTTTTCTTGATAAATTTATTCTACCCATTTTATCAATTTCAATTACTTTAACGTCAATAATGTCTCCAACTTTTAAAACATCTTCTACTTTTTCGACTCTTTCATGAGCAAGTTTTGAGATATGAACCATACCTTCTTTTCCTTTAGCAATCTCTACAAAAGCTCCAAAGTTAGTAATTCTTACTACTTTTCCAGAGTAAGTTTCACCTACTTCAATTTCACGAGTGATATCTTCTATTATACTTATTGCTTTTTTAGCATTTTCTTCAGATTCTGAAAGAATAAATATATTTCCATCTTCCTCAATATCTATTTTCACACCAGTTTCTTCAATAATTTTATTAATAACTTTTCCACCAGTACCTATAACTTCGCCAATTTTTTCTGGGTCTATAGATATAGAGTAAATTTTAGGTGCATAAGGAGATAGAGACTTTCGAGGTGATGAAATAGTTTCATCAATTTTATCTAAAATAAATAATCTAGCATCTCTAGCTTTTGATAAAGCTTGTCGTAAAATATTTTCATCTATACCATCTATTTTAATATCCATTTGAATAGCTGTAATTCCATCTCTAGTACCAGCTACCTTAAAGTCCATATCACCTAAATGGTCTTCAAGACCTTGAATATCAGTTAAAATTACCACATTATCTTCTTCTTTAATAAGACCCATTGCGATACCTGCTACTGGAGCTTTGATAGGGACTCCACCGTCCATTAAAGCCAGAGTCGATCCACAAACTGATGCTTGAGATGAAGAACCATTAGAACTTAAAACTTCTGATACAACTCTTATTGTATATGGAAAATCATCGGTAGAAGGTATTACCGGAATTAAAGCTTTTTCTGCAAGATTACCATGTCCCACTTCTCTACGACCAGGACTTCTCATAGGTCTAGTATCCCCTACACTGTATGGTGGAAAATTATAGTGATGGATATAACGTTTATTTTCATCTTCTTCAAGTCCATCTAAAATCTGCTCTTCTGATACACTTCCTAGTGTAAGGACTGATAAAACTTGAGTTTGACCTCTAGTAAATAATCCAGAACCATGAGTTCTTGGAAGTATAGAAACTTCAGACCAAATATTTCTAATTTCATCGAAAGCTCTACCATCAGGTCTTTCTTTTTCATCTAATATTTGACGTCTAAATACATCGCCTATAATTTCATCTATATATTCAGAAATTAGATTCTTTTCATCTTCATATTCTTCATCAAATCTATCGTGTATTTCATTAATAGCTAAGTTTGTAAGTTCGCCACGTTTCATTTTATCGCTATTATTCATAGCATCATGAAGTTTTTCTCTACCAAACTCTTCTATTTTACTAAATAATTCTGTATTTTTTTCTGGAACGATTACTTCAGATTTTTCTACCCCAACTTCTGACTGAATTTCTTTTATAAATTTGCAGATATTTTTAATTTCTTCATGTCCAAATAAAATAGCATTTAATACTATTTCTTCATCTAGAATATCTGCACCCGCTTCAATCATCATGATTGCATCTTCAGTACCAGAAATAACTAAATATAAATCAGAATTTTCTCTATCAGTAAGTGATGGGTTTATAATATATTCTCCATCAATATATCCTACTGCTACAGATCCTATTGGACCCATAAAAGGAATATTAGAAATTGATAAAGCTATAGATGCTCCGTTCATAGCTAAAATACTTGGTTCATTATCTATATCCGAGCTTAAAACCGTAGTAATTATTTGAACATCATTTTTATATCCTTCAGGAAATAAAGGTCTTATAGGCCTATCAATAAGCCTAGAATTTAAAACTGCATTATCAGTTGGTTTTCCTTCTCTTTTTAAAAATCCACCCGGTATTTTACCTACAGAATAAAGTTTTTCGACATATTCTACAGTAAGTGGAAAAAAGTCCACTCCTTCTCTTGGACTGTCAGAAGCAGTAGCAGTAGCTAAAACTACAGTATCGCCATAACGAACAAGACAAGACCCAGAAGCCTGTTCAGCGACTTTTCCAATACTAACTTCTATATTTCTACCTGCTAAATTATAAGAAAAATTTTTTTCCATAAAATCTCCTAATTAAAACTAAAGAGTGGGAAAACCCACTCTTGTATTATATGCCTCTTATTCCTAAATTCTCGATAAGTTCTCTGTAAGCGTCTATATCTTTTTCTTTTAAATATCTCATAAGACCTCTTCTTTTACCAACTAGTTTAAGAAGACCTCTTCTAGAATGGTGGTCCTTTTTATGAGTTTTTAAATGTTCAGTAAGCTCACTAATTCTTTCAGTAAGAATAGCTATTTGTACTTGTGGAGAGCCAGTGTCTGTTTCATTTATTCTGTACTCTTCAATAATTTCTTGTTTTTTGTCTTTTGTTATCATTTTTTCCTCCAAAAATATTTAATTTATCAAATTACCGAGTAATCGCTGAGGAAACGTAAAACTAAGTAATCGACTAAACTATTATATCAGTTATTTATAAAAATTTCTATTGTTTTTTAATTTTTGATAATATAATTTCATTAACTACAGAAGGATTAGCTTTACCTTTAGATTTTTTCATAACTTGTCCTACTAAAAATCCTAATACCCTATCTTTTCCAGATAAATATTGTTCTATAGTTTCTGGATTTTCAGCTAATACTTCATCTACTATAGAATCAATAAATCCTTCATCAGAAACCTGAATTAGATTATTTTCTTCTATATAACTAATTGGTTCTATTCCTTCTTCAAACATAACTCTAAACACTTTTTTCGCTGTATTATTATTAATCTTATTTTCTTTTATTAGATTTAACAAATCTGAAAAATTATTTTCTTTAAATCTTAAATCTTTAATTTCAATATTTTCATCATTTAATCTTCTTAAAAGTTCGTTAATAATATAGTTAGCTACTAAAGTTGAGTCATTTACTAGCTTATTTACATCCTCATAATAGATAGAAATATCTTTATCATTACTTAATATAGAAGCATCATATTCTGATAAATTATATTCTTTAATAAATCTTTCGCGTTTTTCATCAGAAAGTTCAGGCATCTTTTCACGAACAGAATTTATAATTTCATCATCTATTATTAAATTCGGCACATCTCCATCATAAGAATAATTAAAGTTATCTGCAGTAAATTTTTGTCTCATTAAGACAGTCTCATTTACTTCATCATCCCATCTTCTAGTAGATCTAACTTCTATTTCATTTTTTTCTAGAAGCTCTATTTGTCTATTAGCTTCATATTCGATAACCTTACCTACAGCCGAAATTGATCCAACATTTTTAACTTCTATAATGGATGATTTCTTAATATTTTTTTCATCTATAACATTTACGTTTACATCGCATCTTAAAGAACCCTCTTCCATTTTACCATCACTAATTTCTAAAAATCTTAGAGTATTTCTTAGTTTAGTTAAAAATTCTTTTGCTTCTTCAGGTGAATTTATATCTGGATATGAAACTATTTCAATAAGAGTAGCTCCACTTCTATTATAATCTAGATATGCAAACTCTCCTCCATCATGAAGAGATTTACCAGTGTCTTCTTCAATTTGGATTCTTTGGATTCTTATTTTTTTATCATTTTCTTCAAGATCTTTTACAATTATATATCCATCAGATGCAATAGGAGTATCTACTTGTGTAACTTGATAACCTGCTGGTAAATCTGGATAGAAATATTTTTTTCTTTCAAATGTAGATTCTTTATTTATGTTACAATTAAAACCTAAACCAGCCATAATCGCATATTCTACCGCTTCCTTAGATAATACAGGAATTGCTCCTGGCATACCAAGTGATCCAATATAAGTAGCAGTATTAGGATCTAAACCAAATTTATTTGGATCAGCTGAAAAAGATTTTGTATTTGTACTAAGTTGGGCATGAATTTCAAGCCCTACAACTGTTTTATAACTCATTTTACTCACCTAAAACCTTTGCTAAATATATTAGTTTGCTATCATTTAATTTTCCTGCAGTAGCTAAGATTCCACTATTAATCGGAATTGATATAGAAGGAGCACCATATAAGTTAGCAAATGAAGTAAAAATATCATTATATAATAACTCATCTATGCTATTAAGATTATTAAAATCTTCAAGATTATATGGACTTACAGGTGTGATTATTAAATCATAATTCTTAAATAGATTATCAAAAAGAGTCCATAATATATTTCTATTTTTTCTTGCTACTTCATATATATTATCGTGATTTTCACCATTTATAAAACTTAGACCTAAAACTATACGTTCTTTAACATCTAGTCCAAATCCTTCGCTTCTAGATTTTTCAAATAATTCAGTAGTATTATTATATTCTTCTGTTCTATGTCCATAGATAATACCATTATATCTATTCATATTAGAACTAAACTCTGTATTTGATAAAATATCTGTCACTAATTTTATATTCTCTAAATCTAAATCAATACTCTCTATATTTAATCCTTTATCTTTAAGAAGTTCAATACTAGTTAAATATTTATCCTTAATATCTTTAGATTTTATTAAGTTTTCTACATCATTAATAATAGCTATTTTCATATCTTTATAATCTATAGAATTAATATCTTTTTTAAACTCGTTATTTTCAAGTGAAAGAAGATCATTATTTTCTTTTTTAGCTATTTGATTAAAAAGATCATAGATATTATTATAATCTTTAGAGATAGCGGCAGTTTGACCAAAAGTATTAAAAGTCTGAATAACTCCCGCTCTAGAAGTAGTTCCAAATGTAGGCTTAAAACCATATAATTCTAAATAGTTTGCCGAAATTCTAGAAACTCCACTATTATCATTTATAATGGCAATATCAACTAAATCATTTTTAATAGCTAAACTGCTAGAAAAATATGCATTCTTATCAGTAATATCTTCATTAGCTCCAAAATATGGTTTTGATAAATGAGAAATTATCCCAAATTCATCCATATTAGTTTTCCCAATAATCTTATATCCATTATCTATTATATTTTTAACTACACTAGCTGTATATTTAGGTGTAAAATCCTCTAGCATTTTAGAGCCAGCAGTCATTTTAATATCTTTTAGAGCATATTCATCACTAATTGATACTATAATATCATCATCGTTGATATCATTATCTATAGTGTTGATAAATGAATTATTTTTATCATTTTTTAATTTTTCTATAAAATCATGTTTCATAATTATTCCACAAATTCCTTAATTTCAAAATATGAATACTTACTTTGTTTAGTATTATATAACGCTTCTTCTACACTAAAAGTATCTCCCTCAGAATTATCTCTTAAATCAGAAAAATTAATAGTATTATAAGTTTCAATTCCTTCTAGTTTTTCAATTCTAGTTGCTTTTAAAATTATATCTTCTAAATCATTAGATATATTTTTAGCCTCATCTTCGATATATAATAAGCCTGCACTTTTATATATCTTCTTTAATATTTCATCATTCATTTTTTCACCTACTTAACCATTTCCATAAATTCATCGATAGTTATAATTTTTATACCTAATTCTTTTGCTTTATCAAGTTTTGAACCTGGATTTTCACCTAATATTAAAAAATCAGTATTTTTTGAAACTGATCCAGAAGCTTTACCGCCTCTTTTTAAAATTTCTTCTTCAATATCTTTTCTTTTAAAATCTTCAAAAGAACCAGTTACTACAAATGTTTTACCATCCAAATTATTATCTATATTGGTATTATAAAAAATATTAACTCCATATTCAAATAATTCATTAATTACATAAATAGGTTCTTTAGTATCGAAAAACTTCACTATACTTTCTGCAGTTTTTGGACCTATATCATTTATAGAAGATAGCTCTTCAAAGCTAGAATTTTTTAAATTTTCAAAATTATTAAAATACATAGATAAATCAAAAGCAGTTTTTTCTCCTACATTAGGAATTCCTAATGCATTAATAAATTTACCAAACTCAACTTCTTTACTATTTTCAATAGCATTTAATAAATTATTTATTTTCTTATCTTTAAATCCTTCTAGACCATCTAAATCATTATATTTTAACTTATAAAAATCAGAAGCTTTATTAACTATATTTTTTTCTATTAAAAGTTCAATAGTCTTTTCTGATAGACCTTCTATATCCATTGAATTCTTAGATGCAAAATGCACAAGCTTTGCTAGAAGTTGTGGAGGACAAGCTAATGTGTTAGGACAAAATAGATGAGCCCCAATTTCTTCTAATTTAGAATTACAAGCTGGACAAAACACAGGTTTTTCAATTTCTTTTGTATCAGTATATGAATTATCAGCACTTAATATTTCAGGAATTACATCATTAGATCTTCTAAGTAAAACTTCAGATCCTAGTTTTATATCTTTTGATTTTATAAAATTATAGTTATTTAAAGTAGCTCTAGATATTGTTACTCCATCAATCTCAACCGGTTCTAGAATCGCTGTAGGAGTAACTTTAGAACTTCGTCCTACATTCCAATTAATACCTAATAATTTTGTAACCCTCTCTTCAGCCTCAAATTTATAAGCGATTGCCCATTTAGGAAACTTATTTGTATATCCAAGACGTGATCTATATGATAAATTATTTACTTTTATAACTATACCATCAATTAAATAATCTAAAGAATGTCTGATATTAGTTATTTCTTTTGCTCTATTAATAACACTTTCTATATTTTTATAAACTTCATTATAGATACTAGTAATAAATCCATGACTTTTAAGAAATTCTTTAGTCTCTAGATCTGTTTTAAATAAATATTCTGGATATGTATTAATATTATAGAAAAATGCACTGATATTTCTTCTAGATATAGCTTCAGTGTTTAGATTTCTAATAGCTCCTGCAGCAGCATTTCTTGCATTTTTTAAAGTTTCTTCATTTTCTAAATTATATTTTTCAAAAGCTGATAAAGGCATATAAGCCTCACCCACAATTTCAAATACTCTATTATCAGAAATAGAAAGAGGTATACCTTTAATTCTTTTTACTTGTTCAGTAACATCTTCTCCCACTCGTCCATTACCTCTAGTAGAAGCTACTTGTAATAATCCATCTTCATATGTTAAACAAATCGTAAGACCATCAAATTTTAACTCAACTATATACTCAACCTCATTAAGGCCCAATTCTCTTCTAATTCGAGAATCAAATTCTCTAAGTCCCTCAAATGACTGAGATTTATCTAGTGAATATAGACGATTTATATGAGTATGTTTTTCAAATCCCTCCAACAAAACATCACCAACGCGCTGTGTAGGAGAGTCTGATAAAATAATCTTTGTTTCTTCTTCTAATTTTACTAATTCTTCATATAATTTATCATATTCTGCATCAGATATAATAGGCTCATCTAAAACATAATATTGATAAGCATAATAATTAAGATTATCTACAAGCTCTCTAATTTTTTCTAAATCACTCACTAATAACCTCCATAGGCGCAAGATCAGCCATTAATGTCTTTATATTACCATCATTAAAAATTACTGTTATGATTATGTCATTTGCACTATTATCAACTTTAGTAACAGTGCCTCTCCCCCATTTTTCGTGAGAAACTTCTTGACCTTCTTTATATATGTTATTATTTTTATTTATAACTACAGGCTCTTCTATTTTTCTATAAGAATTACCATTTCTAAAATTATTATAGCTCTTATACTTATTATAACTTGATTCTCTTGGGTTAAAAAACTTCTTCTTTTCATTTTCTATAATTTCAATGGAATCTCGCATTTCTTCAATAAATGAAGATTCAATTTGTATTGTAGATTTCCCAAATTTATCTACATTTATAGCACGAGTTAAATGTAAATTTTCCTTAGCTCTAGTAATAGCTACATACATTAGTCTCCTTTCTTCTTCTAGATCTTCATCAGATTCTACAAAACTAGATGGAAAAATCCCCTCAGATAATCCTACTAAAAATACAACTTGATACTCTAATCCTTTAGCTGAATGAACAGTTATAAGAGTAATAGAATTATCTAACTCCTCAGTTTTATCAACATCAGATAATAAAGAAATATCAGAAAGATATGCTTCTAGATTGGATTCATTATTTTCTTCATAAGTTATAATCGACCCAATAAACTCTTCTATATTTTCAATTCTAGATTTAGATTCCAATGTTTTTTGAGATTCTAATAACTCTATATACTCTGTCTTATCTATTATTGATCTTAAAAGATTTTCAATATTCATATTCTCTCTATCTACTTTTAATGAATTTATTAATTCTCTAAAATCTTCAAGTTTATTTATAGCAGTATTACCTAAAATATTAAAAGTTCTTAGATAATTTATAGAATCAAAAAGAGATAAGTTCATCTCATTAGAAACATAATTTAATTTCTCTATTGTAGCATTTCCTATACCGCGTTTGGGACTATTAGCCACTCTTAAAAATGAAATATCATCATTAGAATTAGAAATCAATCTTAAATAAGCTATAAGGTCCTTAATCTCAGCTCTTTCATAGAATTTTATACCTCCCACCACTTTATAGGAGATATTTTTTCTCATTAAAGACTCCTCGAATGACCTAGATAAATAGTTAGATCTATATAAAATCGCTATCTCACTTGGGTTTATTCCTTTTTGAAGATACTCTTCTATTTTATTCGAAACAAATTCAGCCTCTTCTCTACTGCTATCAGCTGTGAAAAATTGCGGTTTCTCGCCATCTTTATTTCCTGTCCAGAGTTCTTTTTTTATTCTATTATCATTATTTTGTATAACATTATTTGCAGTTTTTAAAATATTTTTAGTAGACCTATAATTTTCATTTAAAATAATCTGTCTTGAATTCTTAAAGTCTTTATTAAAATTTAGAATATTCTCTATATTAGCCCCTCTAAATTTATAAATAGACTGATCAGAGTCTCCTACTACATTTAAAAAACTATCTGGACCAGTTAGAAGTTTTATAAGTTCGTACTGAATATTATTTGTATCTTGAAATTCATCAACAAATATATATTTAAATCTATCGTGATAATATTCTCTAATATCAATATTATCTCTTAAAAGTTTTACTGTAAGTAAGATAAGATCATCAAAATCTACTGAATTATTATTTTTTAATTTTTCATTATATCTATAATAAATACTGGAAATAGCCTTATCTCTAGGGGTATATATTGATTTTTCATATTCTACTGGAGATATATTGCTATTTTTTAAGTTACTAATTTCTGATTGTAATGATTTAGGGGTATAAATTTTTTCATCAAAATTAAATTCTTTTATAATTTCTTTGTATAAAGTCCTCTGATCAGATGTATCTAAAATCGTAAAATTTTGTGAATATCCTATTCTATCAATATTATGTCTTAAAATCCTTACACAAATTGAGTGAAAAGTACCAATCCACATTTTATCTACATTAAAAGAAACCAGCCCATCTATTCTTTCTTTCATTTCATTTGCAGCTTTATTAGTAAAAGTAAATCCTAAAATAGAAAATGGACTTACACCATTATCAATTAGGTAAGCTATTTTAGTAGTCACGACTTTGGTTTTTCCACTACCTGCCCCAGCTAAAATTAGTTTATGACCTTCTACATCTGCTACTGCATCATATTGTATATCATTTAATCCTTGTAATAAATTACTCATTATTATTCCTTTTATTTCTATAATTAAAAATAATGGATAAATAAATTACCCATTATTATGCTAATTCTAGTGCAATCTCTATCATATTAGTAAAACTATTTTCTCTTTCTTTAGCAGAAATCTCTTTTTTAGTTACTAAAGAATCTGAAACAGTTAAAATTCCTAGCGCATCAACATTATACTTTGAAGCAAGTACATATAGCGCATAAGTTTCCATTTCAACGCCTAAGATTCCCATCTCTGCCCATTTTTTCCATACTTCTGGATAATCATTATAAAAAATATCTGAAGATAATATATTTCCTACATTTACTTTAATATTTTTATTATCAGCTATATTCTTTGCTTTAGAGAGTAACTCAAAAGATGATATAGCTGAAAAAGTACCGGGAAGATTAAATTGAGAAATAAAATTAGAGTTTGTTGAAGCTCCTTGAGCTAATATAATGTCATTAATATCAATATTTTCTTGATATGAACCGCATGAACCAACTCTTATTAAATTTTTTACATTATAATTATTTATAAGTTCCCACGCATAAATTCCTATAGAAGGGATACCCATGCCTGTACCCATTACAGAAACATCTTTTCCCTTATACTTTCCGGAAAATCCATACATATTTCTTATTTCATTGAATTTTTTTACATCAGTTAAGAAGTTCTCAGCTATGAACTTAGCTCTAAGAGGATCCCCAGGTAAAAGTATAGTTTCTTTTATATCATTATTCTTAGCTTCATTATGTGGTGTACTCATTTTTTACTCCTATATTTTATTAAAACCTTTTACAAATACTTTCTGACTATTTATAATAAAATCATTTTCTTTAGCGTAATTATAAAGTTCTACTAAAAGTTTTTCAGCAATCCCCTCGCCTTTTAAATGATTAACAATATTTAAACTTGTTATTTCGATAATATTTTCATTGATTTCAAAATCAATGAACGCGATGGGACTATCTTCTTCTCCAATATAAAATCTATTATATTTTTTTAAAATTTCCATTATAAATTATCCCTAAAGTTTCTGACATATGAAATATCTTTATTTACTATCTCAATTAATTCATCAACACTTTCAAACTTTTTCATATCTCTAATCTTTTCTATAAAATTTATAGAAATTTTTTCATCATAAATTATTCTATCAAAATCAAGTATATGTGCTTCTATCTTTGGGATTTTTTCATTAAATGTATAATTTATTCCTAAGCTCGATGCAGCAATATAATTTTTATCATTTATAATAACTTGGCTTACATATACCCCTTCTGGAGGAAGTACATAATTTTCAGAAAGTTTTATATTAGCTGTTGGAAAGCCCAGTTTGCTACCCATTTTTTTACCATGGTCTACTATTCCTTCTAAATAATATGATCTACCTAGTAGTTTTTCAGCAAGAGAAAGCTCATTATTTTTTATTAAATCTTTGATCTTTGTTGATGAAACAACCTCATTATTATAATATACAGGTTCTTGTTTAAATATCTTTATATTAAGATGATTATTTGAAAGTTCATCTATAGATGCCTTAGCACCTTTACCAAATCTATAATCATATCCGACAAAAACACCTTCTATTTTTAATCTTTCTTTTAGAAATAATAAAAAATCATTAGGACTTAAATCTTTAATATCTTTAAAATCTATTAAATATAAATAATCGACATTGGCTTTATCTAAGATATTAATTTTTTGGTCAAGGTTTGTTAGAACCTCAAAATCTGAATTTTTAAGTTCTCTTAGAGTATGATTTTTAAAAATTAAAACTGAACTAGCTATACAATCTTTTTTACTTTCTTTTACTAGATTATCGATAATTTCCATATGGGCTATATGAAGACCATCAAAATTGCCTAGTGCAATATAAGATTTTTCTAAAATTATATTATTATTATTTAAATCAATTATTTTCATGGTTGTATAAATGTTTTTCTAATTTTAACATTTTTCCTTTGTCTGAAGTAAATAAATTCCCTATACCTACTATATTGTTATTATTTTTAATTATATATTTTCCAGGATTATTAATAACATCTAATTTTGAAGTCATTCCATTTAAAATAAAATCTAAAGTATCGTCATCAACTATAATATCTTCCATAATTTTTGGAAAATTATTTAGATCTAAAAAAGATTCTTTAACTTTTTCATCATTATCTAAATCTACTGAATCATTAATAGTAAAACCACTGCAGTTTATTCTTCGTAAATCTGACATAAAAGCATATGAGCCTAATTCATCCCCTATATCATCTATAAGAGTTCTTATATAGGTTCCAGCACTGCACTCAACTTTTATATTACAAGACTGATTATTATAGTCAAAATCTAAAATTTCAATATCATAAATATTTGTAGTTCTTGATTTTCTTTCTATTTCTATTCCTTCCCTAGCTAATTCATAAAGTCTTTTCCCATCGACTTTTAGTGCTGAATACATGGGCGGGATCTGCTTAATAGTACCAATGTAGTTATCTAGAACGCCTTCTATATCTTCAATTTTAATCTTTTTATCAGATTCTTTAGTTACTTTACCCTCTATATCCAGAGTATCAGTTTTTTTACCAAAAACCATCCTTGCAATATAAGTTTTCTTACAAGTTTGTAGGTATTCTATAGTTTTTGTAGCCTTTCCAAGACATATTACTAATACTCCAGTAGCAAGTGGATCCAACGTACCAGAATGGCCTACTTTTTTCATATTAAATATTTTTTTAATCTTTCTTACTACATCAGTAGAACCCATATCTCTAGGTTTATCAACTACTATAAATCCATTGTATTTTCTCATATTTCATTTAAAACTATTTTAATAACTTCATCTATATCATTTGATTTTATAGAGAATCCTGCAGCTCTTTTATGCCCTCCACCGCCTAGTTTTCTAGCAATAGGCTCAACATTATATTCTACAGATCTAAAACTTCCCTTAAATTCATTTTTTACTTGTCTTAGATAGATAGAAATTTCAACAGAATCTATATCTCTAATAAATTCAACTATTCCATCACTATCAGAATCTTCAGCATTAAACTTTGTAAAATCATCTTCTAGTAGATAAGTAAGACCAATTTTACCATCTTTATAAAACTCAAGTCTTTCTAGCGCAGTTTCTAATAGTTTTACTTTAGCTACACTATTTGAAGAAAATAAATTCCTATTTATCTTATCTCTATCAATATCATATTCTAATAATTCCGCAGCTATTTTAAATGTATCACTAGAAACAGTATCATACCTAAAAGAACCTGAATCACTAGTTATAGCGGTAAAAATACTTTCTGCTACGTTCTTATCTATCGGAAGATTATTCTCTTTTAAAAATACATATAAAATTTCACCGGTTGAACTTCTTGTTGGTTCAACTTTATTATAATCATAATTCATCTCATTTGAGATATGATGGTCTATATTGAAAACTTTCGTTGAGTTTTCAATTAATATTTTTGCACTACCTAATCTATTTTCATCTGAAGAATCTAACATGATTAATAAATCATAATTAGAATTAATATCTGAAGTATAATTATCTAGTCCATATAAAAACTTTAAATTAGATGGAATACTATCAATAATTATAGAATCCACATCTTTTCCATAGAGTCTTAAAGACTCACTCATTGCAGTTAAAGAACCTAGGTTATCACCATCTGGCTTAATATGAGAAATAACAGCAATTTTTTCAGATTTATCAATAATATCGCGAGGTGTCATTTAGTCTTCCTTATTTATTTTTTCTATTTTATCAAATAATTCAAAAGATTTTTCTATTGAATCATCAGCAATAAAAGTAAGCTCAGGCATAATTCTTAATTCTAAAATTTTACCTAACTCTCTTTTTATAAATCCTTTTGCAGAGTTTAAGCCTTCTACAGTTTGTTCACGTTTTTCTTTATCCATTGTAGAAACATAAATTTTAGCGTGAGATTTATCGTTAGAAAGCTCAACATTTGTAATACTCACTAGCATATCTATTCTTGGATCTTTTATATCTCTAAAAATTATTTGAGAAACATTTTGTTTTATATCTTCTTCTATTCTTCTAATCTTTTTATCATTCATTCTTAACTTCCTCCATTATAGAAGCTTCTATAATATCGCCTTCTTTAATATCGTTAAAATTGTCAATTCCGATACCACATTCGTATCCGCTATTTACTTCTTTAACGTCATCTTTAAATCGGCGAAGAGATGAAACCTCTCCCTCGTGAATAATTACATCATCTCGTAAAATTTTAACTAAAGAATCTCTAGTTATTTTACCAGAAATTACATAACTACCAGCAATAATAGAGTTATTTGGAAGTTTAAATGTATCTCTAACTTCAGCTCTACCGATGTAATTTTCTACAAACTCAGGTGCATTCATTCCCTTAATAGCAGATTCTATATCTTCTAAAGCTTTATAGATAACAGTATATGTTTTAATATCTACGCCTTCATTTTTAGCAAGCTCTAAAGATGCATTATTAGGTCTAACATTAAAACCTATAATCATAGCGTCAGAAGCAGAAGCAAGGTTTATATCAGATTCAGAAACTCCACCTACTGCAGAGTGAACAATGTTAATTTTTACCTCATCAGTAGATAATTTTAATAAAGATTGAGTTACAGCTTCCAGAGAACCTTTAACATCAGCTTTTAAAACAATATTAAAGTCTTTTAGCTCGCCTTCTCTAATTCTATTAAATATATCATCAACGCTAACACGTGAAGCATTAAGTTGTTCATTTCTTTCTGCTTCTTCATTTTCTGCTGCAAAATTTCTAGCAGTTTTTTCATCATCAAATTGGTATAATAAGTCACCAGCGTTAGGAACGGATGAAAGTCCTTGGATTTCTACAGGCATAGCAGGCGTAGCTTTTTTTACATTTTTTCCTTTATCATTTATCATAGCCCTAATTCTTCCTGATGTAGAGCCAGAAGCTACGTTATCTCCTACTCTAAGCGTACCACTTTGTACTAATACACTGGCAACAGGGCCTTTACCCTTATCAAGTTTTGCTTCAATAATAGAGCAGACAGCATTTTTATCAGGATTAGCTTTAAGATCTTGTACTTCAGCTAATAATAAGACCATTTCTAATAGATTATCTATTCCGTCACCAGTTCTTGCTGAAACTGGAACTACAATAGTATCTCCGCCCCAATCCTCAGGAACTAAATCATGCTCAACTAGTTCTTGTTTAATTCTATCAGGATTAGCTTCAGGTTTATCCATCTTATTTATAGCAACAATAATAGGCACATCAGCAGCTTTTGCATGACTTATAGCTTCTATAGTCTGTGGCATAACACCATCATCAGCAGCCACTACAAGTATCGCAATATCAGTAACCTGTGCACCTCTCATACGCATCATTGTAAAAGCCTCGTGGCCAGGTGTATCTAAGAAAGTGATTTTATCGTCATTTACTCTTACAGTGTAAGCACCAATATGTTGAGTAATTCCTCCTGCTTCTCCAGTTTGTACTGAAGCAGATCTTATTTTATCTAGTAGAGAAGTTTTCCCATGGTCAACATGCCCCATAACAGTAACTACTGGTGGTCTAGTTTTAAGATCTTTTTCATCATCTTCTTCAATTAAATTATATCTTTCTTCTATCGGAACTTGTTCTTCAGGTTCTGGAGTCTCAATCTCAATTCCGAATTCTAATGCTAATAGCTCAACAATATCTTCATCTAAGTTCTCATTAATTGTTGCCATTACGCCCATTCCCATAAGCTTCATAATTACTTCAGAAGCAGTAAGTTCTACTGAGTTAGCAAAATCTTTTACAGTAGTTGGGAATTCTACTTTATAAACTTTATTTTCGTCAGATTTTTTCTCTTTTCTATTTTGAGCTTTATTTTTAGAAACAGTATTACCAGTTTTTTTAGTTAAATCTCTAGTAAATTTATTGTTACTTGGTATATTGTCATTATATTTTCTATCTTCATTAGAAGAATTCTTTCTTCTCTTTTTATTAGGTTTCTTATCTTTATTTTCTACTGGAATAGTTTCAGGTTCTACTTGCTTGTTAAAGTTTCTATTTCTAGATCTAGAATTTCTATTATCAGATGAAGATTTGTTATCTCTAGATCTTTGGTTATTATTATTTTTATTTTCTTCTTTATTTTCTGTTTTATTATTTTGTCTTTTTTGAGCTGGTCTATTATCAGTTTTTTCTTTGTTTTTTGATTCTATCAATTTCTTATCATTAAGCTCTTTTTCTTTTCTTTGTCTTTCTTCTCTTTCCTGTCTTTCTTTTTCTTGTTTTTCTTTTTGTTTTCTCTCTTCTTCAAGTTTAATCTTTTCTTCTTCTTGAAGCTTTTTTTCTATTTTTTGGACATCAACTCTTGGACTAGGTTTTTTACTCTCTTGTTTTTTATTGTTATTAGATTTAATAGCTTCAAAAATCTTGTTAGCATCATCATCAGATAGGTTAGTCATTGGGTTTTTTACATCAAGACCTAAATCCTTTCCTATTTGAACCACTTTTCTTTTATCTAGACCAGTTTTGGTTGCGATTTCATGTACTCTCAAATAAGACACCTCCGTTTTATTTATCTATCTTAGTTTTTAATTCATCGTATAAATCCTCATTTATTCTACATTTTAAACTTCTTTCAAGTTGTTTATTGGCGTGCGCTTTTTCAAAACAATCTACATTGTTACAAATATATACGCCTCTGCCATTAGCCTTAGATGTATCATCAACAAAAATTTCATCTTCATTATTTTTTACTATTCGAATAAGTTCTTTCTTGGATTTCTGCTCACCACATCCAACACACTTACGCATAGGGGCTTTTTTCTGTTTCATTAATTTTCCCCATTTTCTTTAGCTTCGTCAAAGTATTTTTCTATATCATCATTATTTATACTTTTACTAAATTCATCTTCTATTTCTTCAATAGTATCAATATCGTCATTTGTTACTACATCTAAATCTTCTTCACTATTAAAATTTAAAGTTTCATTATTAGATTCATCTTTAATTTCTACTTCATCATCATAATTTATAGCTACTAATTCATCAGAATCTTCTATTATACTCTCAGCTTCAAAGTTTTTAATTTCTCTATTTAGCTCTTCAGAATTAAGATTCATAAGTTCATTTAGATAATCTTCTTCCTCTTCAGATAGGCTTTCATAGTATTCATCAAACTGAGATTCACTTTTTATATCTATTTTCCAGTTAGTAAGTTTTGCAGCAAGTCTAGCATTTTGTCCTTCTTTACCAATTGCTAATGAAAGCTGATTATCAGGAACAATTACTAATGCAGACTTCTCTTTTATATCAGCTACAACTTCTACTACATCTGATGGGCTTAAAGAATTTGCTATAAATTGTCTAATATTTTTTGACCAAATGACTATATCTATTTTTTCATTAGAAAGCTCATCTACTATAGCATTTACCCTCTGACCTTTAAATCCTACACATGCTCCTAATGGATCAACGTTCTCGTCCTTAGAAAAAACAGCTATTTTTGTACGAGATCCTGCTTCTCTGGCTATAGAGAAAATTTCAACTACACCATCTTGAATTTCAGGTACCTCAAGTTCAAAAAGTCTTTTTACTAAGTTTGGATGAGTTCTAGATAAAAATACTTGCGGCCCTTTAGGAGATTTTTTTACTTCACCTACATAAAGTTTAAGCCTATCCCCAGGATTGTATTTTTCTCCTTCAATTTGTTCAGAAGGTTTCATAATAGCTTCAGTTTTTCCTAAATCAAAATAAACTATATTTTTAGAAACTCTCTGTACAATTCCAGTTAAAAGCTCGTTTTCTTTATCTACATAGTTAGAATAAATTACATCTCTTTCAGCATCCTTAAGCCTTTGAACTACTACTTGTTTAGCAGTCTGAGCAGCAATTCTACCAAATTCTGAAGGAGTTACATTCTTTCTAAGTGTCTCACCAACTTCATAATTGTGATCAATTTTTCTAGCATCTTCTAGTGATATTTCTGTCGCTTCATCTTCTAATTCGTCAACTACCAAATATTCAGCATAAATATCCATACTTCCCGTATCGCGATCGATATTTACAAATACATTTTGATTTGTTCCATAATTTTTTTTGTAACTAGAAATTAATGCTGCCTCAATCGCCTCAAATATTATATCGGGTGAGATGCCTTTTTCTTTAGAAAGTTCCTCTAAAGCACCAAAAAACTCTGTATTATCCATTTTTATATCCTCCCAAAATCTATATATTGCTTCATAGTCGCAATTATATCTCGGTTAATCTCTAATATTTCATCATTATTTTTAACCTTTATCGTAGTTTCATTAAAATCAATTAAATCAGCTACTAAATCTTTTTTATCATTTACTTTTTGGTAAAGTTTAATCTCTAATGTTTTATTAAGATTACGTCTTAAATCCCCATCAGTTTTTAAATTTCTATCTAATCCTGGCGAAGCTACTTCAAGATTATAGTTATTTGGAAAATATGAATCAGTATCAATATTATTATCAATTAAATCAGATACAAATTTACATTCATCTATTCCAATACCATCTTCTTTATAGATATAAACTTCTAAAATTGGGTTTTGCCCATTTTTAACATTTAATTCAACTAGTTCATATCCATTTTCTAATAAGAGATTTTCAATTTCTAATTCTAATTCTTTTTTATTCACTTAATCACTCCAAAAAGAAAGAGTGGTATATATAACCACTCCTCCAGACTTCTTACTTTAATTATTAATATATTACCACAAATCTAGCTAATCTTCAAATCTTTACTCTAAAAAAGTGACATTTGATTCGTGTTACTTAGACTATCTAATACCCCAATATTCTTTAAAAATTCTATACATGTACTTGAAGTTTTAGTTTTTACTCTAAAGTCTTCAATTGAAATAAACTTATCCTCTTCTCTGCATCTTACGATCGCCTCTGCTACAGACTCTCCAAGTCCTGGAACAGCCATAAAAGGAGGGATGATTTTTTCATCTCTAATTATAAATTTAGTCGCTTCAGAGTTATATAAGTCTATTGTCCCTATTTCTATACCTCTAGATTTTATTTCTAGACAGATATTCTGAACAGTTATAATATCGTCATCTTTTTTAGACATCTTCTTATTCATATTCTTATCTCTTATAGACTGAATCTTATCTTTTATAGCACCTTCTCCACGATAGACAGCATCAATATCAAACTCATCTATTTTGGTTGTCAAATATGTTGCATAAAATTCCAATGGATAATTTATTTTATAATAAGCTAATCTATACGCCATAGATACATAAGCTACAGCATGAGCTTTAGGGAACATATATTGAATTTTATTTAAAGAATCAATATACCAGCTAGGAAGATCGAGATTTCTTATTAAGTTTTCTTCTTCTTCGCTTAATCCTTTTCCTTTTCTTACTTTTTCCATAGTAAAAAATGAAAACTTTTTATCTGCGCCAGCATTAATTAAATCCTGCATAATATCTTCTCTTGTAGCAATTAGATCTTTAAGTTCAGCCTGATTAGATCTTACAAGTTCATCAGCATTTCCAGACCATACATCGGTCCCATGACTTAGACCTGAAATTCTAGTTAATTCAGAAAAAGTTTTAGGTTTCGTCTCCTCCAACATGTTTTGTACAAAATTAGTACCAAATTCAGGTATACCTAATGTGCCTACTTTAGAATCAAATATTTCAGTATTATAATTTAAAACGTCAGATGAATTAAATAGACTCATAGTCTTTTCATCATTAAAAGGCACATCTAGTATATCTGTATTAGTAAAATCTTCTAACATTCTAGCCATAGACGGTACATCATGACCTAAGATATCTAACTTTAGAATAATCCCACTTATAGCTGCATAATCAAAATGAGTAGTAATAGTATCTACATCTAATTTATTAGCAGGTTTTTGTATAGGAGTAAAATCATGAATATCTTTATAATCTGGAACGATCATTATACCACCAGCGTGCTGTCCAGTAGTTCTTTTTACTCCAGTTACTAAAGTGGAAAGTTTTTCAATATGTGCTTTAGATATATTAAGATCGGACTCTTCAATATATTTTAAGACATATCCATATGCAGTTTTATCTTTAATTTTACCAATCGTGCCAGCTCTAAATACTTTGCCAGTACCAAAAAGTTCCTCTACATATTTATGAGCTGTAACTTGATATTCACCAGCAAAGTTTAAATCTATATCAGGCTCTTTATCTCCATCAAACCCTAAAAATACCTCAAATGGGATTTCATCTCCCAGTCTTTCCAAATCTTCACCACACTGAGGGCATTTTTTATGAGGTAGATCGTGACCAGAATAAATTCCTATTTCATTAGATTCTAGAAATTCTGAATAATGGCATTTTTTACATAAATAATGTGGCTTTAATGGATTTACTTCTGTAATCTCACATAAGTTAGCTACAAAACTAGAACCTACTGATCCCCTTGAACCTACTAGATATCCATCTTCATTAGCTTTTTTAACCAGTTTTCTGGCAATAATATATAATACCGAATAACCATTTTTTATAATTGAATCAAGCTCAGTATCCATTCTAGATTTAACATATTTTGGAATATTCTCACCATAGAGTTTATGCGCATTATTATATGAGATTTCTCTGAGCATTTTATCAGAACCTTCTATCACTGGTGGAAATGTATCAGATGGTAATGGAGTTACTTCTTCAATTAAATCATTAATTTTATTAGAGTTTTCAATTACTATCTCATATGATTTATTTCCTAGAAAATCAAACTCTTTAATCATCTCATCAGTAGTTAAAAACGAATAATCATTATTATACTCATCCCTATCTTTTAAAAGCATATTATGCTTTATAATCTGACGAGGTAATCTATATTCGTCAGAAATATAGTGCACATCTCCGGTCGCGACTAATATTTTATTGTATTTTTTAGAAATATTTACTATTTCAGTTATAAGATCCTTTATTTCTTCTTTACTTTTTACCATCGAGCCAACTAGATTTAGATAGTTTTTAACTGGTTGGACTTCAAAATAGTCATAAAAATTTACAATTTCTTCTATTTTTTCATATTTATTATTTAAAATCGCCTTAAATAACTCACCATCTTGGCAAGCAGTGCTTATTAATAAGCCATCTCTATATTCATTAAAAATTGATTTAGGTATAATTGGCACTCTATTAAAATATTCAGTATGAGATAGACTTACTAATTTATATAGATTTTGTAAGCCTTCTTGTGTTTTTACTAAAATAACCGCATGATATGGCTCTCCTTCAGAAAGTTTTCTTATATTAATAAGATTTACTAAATTTTCTAAAGTTTCATTAAATGAATCTTCTGAAAGATAATCTCTAATCATTCTTAAAAATACTTCAGCAGTAGCCATAGCATCATCTATCGCCCTATGCGCATTAACTAAAGATACACCATACTTTTTAGCTAGTTTTCCTAATCTATGAGATTTTATATCAGGATTTAAAATTCTTGATAATTCCAACGTGTCTATATAAGGGTTATTAAACTCACATGCTTCATTTCTAAAAGCATTTTCTAGAAAACCTATATCAAACTCAGCATTATGAGCTACTAAAATTGAATCCTTTATAAATTTTCTAAACTCATCGCATATTTCATTAAATTTAGGACTTCCTTTTAGCATTTCATCAGTTATATTAGTTAATTCAATTATTTTTCCATCTAGAAACTCTTCTGGATCTATAAAGGTATTATAAGTATCGACTATTTTATTATTTTGTATCTTTACAGCACCAATCTCAATTATCTTATTATTTCTAGATGATAGACCAGTTGTCTCAAGGTCAAATACTACAAAATTATCATAATTATCTTTTAGATTTTCTAATTTACGTAAAATTGGCACACTATCATCAACTACATATGCCTCCATTCCATAAATAACTTTTACTCCTAAATCTTTAACCGCATACATAGCCTCTGGATACGCCTGAACTACTGCATGATCAGTAATAGCAATAGCATCATGTCCATATTCTTTAGCTTTTTTAATAAGATCAAATACATCATTCATTCCATCATTCATACTCATATTAGTATGTGCATGGAGCTCTACTCTCTTATTTTCATAATTATCTATTTTTTTAACCGGATCTGAAACTTCAAAATAGTTTGGTCTGATATAGTTTGATTTTAAAAAGTCATCATATTGAAGCTCGCCAATTACTAAAATATTCATCCCAGTTTTTAAAGATTCTCTATATCCATTTGCTTCATCAGGTTTTAAAAATAACTTAGTATAAATTGACTCAGTATTATCGCTATAATAAATTGTCATAATAACCATTTCGCCATTTTTTATATCTTTAAAATCTATCTTGAAAATTTCACCAGTAGTAGTGCATTTTAAAATATCAGAGTTTAAATCCTTTAATGAAGTCAGTGGAGCATCAAATTTTGGAGGCTTTCTATATGTTAGCTTTTTTTCAGTTTCAGTAGAAATTTCTATTTTGGGCTTAGAGACTTCTTTTATTTCGATATTACTAATAAATTCATCTTCAATGTGTTTAGAATTTTCTAGTACTTTTTCTTTAGTGTCAGAAATATTTACAAAAAAATTGCAGTTAAAATTTTTTAAACTGCATTCTTCTTTTAATGACTCTAGTTTTTTCTCATCAATATCCTCATAGATTGTGATTTCAAAAATCTCATCTTTTGATTCTATCTTATATTGAAAATTTAAGATATCTAATTTATTTTCAACAATATAACTTAGATCTACTATTCCATCTTCTTCGTCTAAAATAATAAAATTAGAATCAATATCTAAACTAGTTACAATCGTTTTAAAAAGTTCATTTACTTTCTCATTATATTCTTCTTTAAAATCGCCACTAGCACTATACTCAACTATACATTTTGATTTTGATTTTATAATTTTTAAATCTACTAAGTAAAAGTCATCCCAAGAACTATCTAAATCTTTAAATATTTCATTGAATTTTTTTAAGACTTTAGCCACATAAATCATCCTTTATTTACTATTTCAATAAGCCTATCTATAAGTCTTTCTTCTTTAACTGTCTCTATAATCTTACCATCTTTAAAAATATAACCTTCTCCATCTTTTCCAGTTATACCATAATCTGCTTCTCTCGCCTCTCCTGGTCCATTAACAATACATCCCATAACTGCAATTTTATAATCTCCAATAATCTCTGACTCTCTAGATTCTAACTCTTTTACCATATTTATTAGATCTATATCAGTTCTTGCACATGTAGGACATGAAACAATTTTCACACCAAATCTTCTCAAATTTAAAGATTGTAATATATGTTTTGCTACTTTTATTTCATAAATTGGATCATAACTTAATGAAACTCTAATAGTATCTCCTATTCCCTCATATAAAAGTGTGCCAATTCCAATAGAAGAGTTAACAGTACCACTTAAAAGACCACCAGCCTCAGTAACTCCTAAATGTAGTGGATAATCACTCTTTTCTCTAAATAATCTATTAGCTTCTATATTAGTAATTACATCACTGGCTTTAATAGAGACTTTCGTATTATAAAAACCAAGGCTTTCAAGTACTTCTAGCTCTCCTAAAGCACTTTCTACTAATGAATTTTTATTAACTCCGCCATATTTATCTATTACACTTCTTTTAATAGAACCAGAATTTACACCTACACGAATAGGAATACCATGATATTTACAAGATTCTACTACTTCTCTTACCTTATCTTTGTTGCCAATATTTCCAGGATTAATTCTTATACAATCCGCACCATTTTCAGAGGCCATAAGAGCCAATTTATGATCAAATTGTATATCTACAATAAGAGGTATGTTAATTTTTTGTTTTATAAGTGGTAGAGCTTTTGCATCATCTTCGCTAGATACTGCAACACGAATTAACTCACACCCTTCTTGTTGTAAAGCTAGAATTTGGGATACTGTCGAATCTACATCATTCGTCTTAGTATTAGTCATTGACTGAATTGAGATTTTATTGCCACCACCAATTTTAACTCCACCAACTGAAATTTCTTTAGATTTTTTCATCTTAACCTCTAATTCCTCTTAAATCATTAAAAATAGTAACATAAACTATTAGTAATATTAAAATACTAAAACCTACAATATTAATAACAGTTTTTACTTTTTCTGGTATTTCTTTTCCGATAATCCATTCAATAAAAGTTATTAAAATTGTACCTCCATCTAATGCAGGAAATGGAAGAAGATTAAATGCGCCAAGATTTGCACTTATTAAACTAGTGATTAATAAAACATTTAAAAATCCTTCTTTAGATTGGGATCCAATCATCTTAACTATTCCTACTGGTCCAGATAAGTTAGATACACTTACATTACCAGTAAAAAGATTCCCTAAATATCTATAAACATCAGTAACTACCTTTTTTACGTATGAAAAGGAAGCTGGAATGACTTTTCCAGTATTTTTTGCCATAGTAGGTGTAATTCCTAAAATATAGTTTCCATCAACCACTTTAAGATTTACATTTTTTTCTATTTTTTCGCCATTTCTTTCGATTAAAATATTTACATTCTCTTTTTTTAGATCATTAAAAGTTTGTGAAACTTGCTCCCATGACTTTATATCTATATTATCAATTTTTAAAATAGTGTCACCAGGCATCAATGAAGCCTCATAGGCAGCACTATCGTCCATAACCTGGTTAATGGTAGTAGTCTGAGTACCACTTATACTAAATACTATAATAGCTAAAACTACAGCAAGCACAAAATTCATAAATGCACCAGCTAGTAAAACTAAGATACGTTTTAATGGGTGAGCATTATTAAAACTATTAGGGTCATCGCTTTTTTCTTCTTCTCCTTCTAAAGCCACATATCCACCAATTGGAAGAGCACGAAGAGAATATTGAGTTTCATCCTTCTTCTTAGATAATAAAAGTGGGCCCATACCCACAGAAAATTCATTTACTGAAATCCCAAAACTTTTAGCCACAAAAAAATGACCAAATTCATGGATTACAATAACTACTAGAAAAACTAGTAAAGCATAAATAATAAACATAAAAACTCCTTATATATAAAGTATGTTATAAAATAACATAACCACTAAAGAAACTAAAATTACAGAATCAAATCTATCCATCACACCACCGTGTCCAGGAAAAATCTTCCCATAATCTTTAATTTTTAGATCTCTTTTTATACGAGATGCCACTAAATCCCCACATTGAGCTAGAATAGAGCCTACGACTGCTAAAGCTATATCATATAAAACATTATTCATATTAAATAATCTAAGATAAATATAGGTAGTTAAAATAGTACCTAAAATAGCACCTATAGATCCCTCAATCGTCTTATTTGGACTTACATCAGGTATTAGTTTGTGTTTACCAAAAAGATTTCCTGCAAAATATGCAAAAGTATCTGAAGAAAAAGAAATAATAAATATAAGCCCTATATATACATTATTCTTAATTAACATTAATGAAGAAAATCCTAGAATTAAATAGAGCATTATAAATGCCATTGCACAAATATTTTTAACATTATTTCTCATTATTAATAAATCAAATAAACTAAGACCTAAAATTGAGTATAATGTAACATTAATAGAATGTCTAACAGTAATATCAATCATTAGAATTAAAGTAATAATAATAGAATAGGCATATCTAATATTATAGTCATTACTATTAAAAGCTCTAGTAAGCTCATATAGACCTACTAGAATCAAAAAAGATACCGCTATATTTAGAATAGCTCCTCCAATATATAATACTATTATTAAAAGAGCAACACCTACTATAGCAGTAATAAATCTTTTATATAAATCAGACATTAAACTCCTCCAAAACGCCTATTTCTATTTTGAAAATCTAATATAGCTTCATAAAGATTTTCCTTTTTAAAATCAGGCCATAATATATCGCTAAAATATAATTCAGCATAACTAGATTGATACATTAAAAAGTTACTTAATCTAAGCTCACCACTAGGTCTTATTAATAAATCTACATCAGTATAATTTTTACTATATAAATATTTTTCAAAATCATTAAAATTAATTCTCTCTATATCTTCTATAGAATAATTTTGATATTCTTTAACTAAACTTTTACATGCGTCTAAAATTTCCTGTCTTGATCCATAATTTAAACAAAGATTAAGAATCATTCCATTATTATTCTTAGTTAGATCTAATGCGTAATCTACTTTATCTAAAACAAAATCAGGTACTTCATCTCTTCTACCTAGCATCTGTAAATAGACATTTTCTCTATTTAATTCATCGATATATTTATCAATAAATTTAACCACAAGAGACATTATAGTATCTACTTCTTTAGCAGGTCTTTTCCAATTCTCAGTAGAAAAAGCATATAAACTCAGTTCTTTAATGCCAAGATTTGAAGAAGCTCTCACAATTTCAACTACGTTTTCTGCCCCTTCTTTGTGACCAAAAGTTCTGATTTTATTTTGTTTTTTTGCCCATCTGCCATTTCCATCCATTATAATAGCAACATGTGATGGTAAATTATTTTTATCTATCTTATTTAAAATTTGTTCTTTTTCAGTATTCATATTTAAATTATATTATAAGTAAGTATTTTTATCTATAAAAAAAGAAAGGATAAACTACCCTTTCTTTAATGGAAGAGTAAGCGTAAATGTCGAACCCTCGCCTACTTTACTATTTAACTCAACTTTGCCATCAAATATTTTTACAATATGTTTTACAATAGCTAAACCCAGTCCAGAGCTGTCTTTTTTATTATGACTTCTATCTACTGTATAAAATCTTTCGAATACTCTAGCTTTATCATCTTCTGATATGCCTATACCAGTATCTGAAACTTTTATAACTAAACCACTTGGTAACTCTGATGTTTCAATTTTTACATATCCGCCAGGTTTATTATATTTTATTGCGTTATCTACAAGATTTAACATAAGCTCAGAAAACAGTCTTTTGTCAGCACAATATTTTAAATCTCTCTTTTCATTATAGATTAGATTTACATTATAATCTTCAGCTTTAAATCTTAGGACATCTAATACATCATTTATAGAATCTGTGATATTTAAAACTTCAAAATCATATCCTTCTTGTTCTTCATCTAACTTTGAAATTTTAATAATATCATCTATCATGCTTAAAAGATGATTGCCCTCGTTGTAGATTACTTGAGCAAATTTTTTAATATCTGATTCTTTTGCAATCCCCGACATAATCATTTCAGCATATCCATTTATAGAAGTTAATGGAGTTTTAAGTTCATGTGAAACATTTGCACTAAACTCACTTCTTTGTTTTTCTAAAGATTTCTGTTTAGTTTCATCGACTAAAAACAATACATAGCCAACATTATCTTCGTTATATTCAACAGGGTTTAATATAGCAGTGATAATTTTTTCTTTAATTATTAGATCTGTAGAGTAATTAAGATTATTGCCATTTAATGCATCATCTATAATTTCAACTAATTTACTATTTCGAACTAAACTTTTTATATTTACTCCTTGAAAATTAGAACCCTCATAATCTATATCTAATAATTTTAGTGAAGAATCATTTAAAACAAGAATTTCCATATCTTGATTTAATAAAATCATACCTTCTGCCATGTTATAAATTATTGCATGAATAGTATCATTTTGAATATTCACGATATTCTGGTTCGCAGAGATATTTTGAGATTGCTCATTAATTACATTGAAAATAGGATAAGAATCATCATCTATATCAATTTTAAATTTTCCTTCTTTATAGTCAATTAGATTCCCTACTAGTTTATCAATAGTAGATTGATAATTATATTTAGCTATAATTAAAGATATTATTATTCCAGCTATAATATAAACTAGTAAGTTAGGAAAAACATCTATTAATGAACTTTTAATAATAGGTGTTTTTTCTAAAAAAATAATTATATCACCATTATTAAGTACACTAGTTTTCTTATTATAATTTTTAAAATCAGTTTTATTAATATCGTTATAATTATTTAACTGACTAAGTTCTTCTAGATTATTTATCTCTGATGATTTATAAATTAATTTATTATCATCAAATATCAAAAATGGCAGTATTGTTTTACTATCTGCCATTTCAATATTATATTTATATATGTTTTCATCTTCAGATAACTCTATAACTGATTTTATTAAGTTAGATTCAGAGTCATATGAATCAATAATAATTTTAGAAAAAAAGTTAAAATTGACAATATAAGAAAACATCATTCCAATTATAAATAATGCAAGAAACGATATAAAATATCTTCGTTTCATTTATGAATCCCCTATTTTATATCCTAGATTTCTAATAGTATGGATATATCTAGACCATTCATCTAGTTTATTTCTTAGGGTAGCAATATGTACATCTACAGTACGCGTTTCTCCCTCAAAATCAAATCCCCATACTTCATTTATTATATTTTCACGTGTTAAAACTATATCTTTATTTTTCATAAGATATAAAAGTAGTTCAAATTCTTTATATGTTAAGTTTACTCTTTCCCCATTTAATAGAGCTTCGCGTTTATTTATATCTAATGTAAGCCCATTAAAATTATAATTGTTAGGGTCAAGCTCTCTATTAGATCTTCTAAGTACCGCATTAATTCTAGATAAAAGTTCTAGGATACTAAATGGCTTAGTGATATAATCATCAGCGCCGCCATCTAAACCTATAACTTTATCTAGTTCAGTAGATTTTGCAGTAAGTAGAATAATTGGTACATTACCAAATTCTTTATCTTCACGAATCTGTCTCATAAGAGATATACCATCTTCACCTGGAAGCATAATGTCTAAAAGTATTAGCTCGACATCATGTGTTGCCAGGTTATTTAATAGCTCGCTTCCATCATCAAAACCCTTTACCTCATACCCATTACTTTCAAGAGTATACTTTACGAGTTCTTGAATGTTTTTATCATCTTCTACACAAAATATCATACTAATTCCTTAATTAAAACTTAATCCAAACTCTCTTTTTCCTGTTTCTATATAATTTTGCCATATAGCAATACTAGTAGCATGATCTGCAATTCTTTCTAGGTACTTAGCAATTTGAATATATTCCACAATTTCATTTGCTAATTCCTGATTTTCAATAATTTGCGTAATAGCTTCTTTTTTATAATTTTCAAACATATAATCTACTTCATCGTCTTGTTCGATTACTCTATTTGCTAGATTAGAGTTAGAAACAATAAATGAATCTATAGCTTGTTTTAACATCTCTCTAGAAGTGTCAAACATTTTTAATATATTTTCATTTGTATATCTTTCTTCTACTTCATCTTCACCCATAAAAATAACTATTGTGGCTATTTCTGAAGCTAGATCTCCAATTCTTTCTAAATCGCTAATAATTTTCATTGTAGCGTTAATCTTTCTTAAATCAGAAGCTACTGGTTGTTGTCTAATAATTATTGTAGTAGATAAAGATTCAATATCTGCTTCCATATCGTTAATTAATTTATCTCTTGAGATGATTTGTTCTGAAAGCTCTACATCTCTATTTTCTAAAGCAATTTTCGTATCTCTAAGGTTTTTTTCTACAAAAGAGCACATTTCTACAATCTTATCATCTAGTTCTTTAAACTGTCTTTGTAATGTCAGTCTCATAATAATCCCTCCTTTAAGACTTTTTTTGCTTAAAATATTCTGGGTATGACATTATATAATATCATATTTTTTAATAATGTCAAATAAAGTAACATATCGTAAAATACAAATCAACCAAATCTACCAGTTACATATCTTTCAGTTTCCTCATGTTGCGGATTAGTAAAGATCTGTTCAGTATCATTTACTTCTAAAATTTCACCAGTTAAGAAGAAAGCAGTTCTATCAGATACTCTAGATGCTTGTTGCATATTATGAGTAACCATTACAATAGTGTATTTTTCTTTTAGCTCAGTAACTAAATCCTCGATTTTTGTAGTTGAAATAGGATCAAGTGCAGAAGTAGGCTCATCCATTAATAAAACCTCAGGTTCTACTGCTAGAGCTCTAGCTATACAAATTCTTTGTTGTTGTCCACCAGAGAAAGATAATGCATTTCTATTAATTTTATCTTTTACCTCATCCCATATAGCAGCACCCTTTAGAGATCTTTCTACTATTTCATCTAGTTTTTGTTTATCTTTTATACCATGAGTTTTAGGCCCATAAGTGATATTATCATAAACACTCATAGGAAAAGGGTTAGGTTGTTGGAAAACCATACCTACTCTTCTTCTAAGATCATTTACATTATAGTTAGGATCATATACATTTTCACCATCTAATAATACAGTTCCTTCGATTCTACATCCTTCTATTAAATCATTCATTCTATTTAAAGATTTTATAAAAGTTGATTTACCACATCCAGAAGGCCCAATAAAAGCAGTAATTTCATTTTCACGAATATCTAAATTACATTTTTTTAAAGCTTGGAAATTCCCATAATATAAATCTAGGTCTTTTATTTCCATTTTATTCATTTTTGTTTAATCCCCCTTTGAGTTAGTCTTTTACTTAATGTTTCTGAAATTTGATTTAAAATTATTACAACTATTAGCAGTATAACCCCAGTTGCATATGCTTCTTGAACATGTAGACCTTCACTAGATAATACATACATATGAAGAGCTAAAGTTCTTCCTGAACTCCAAAGGTTTCTAGGCATGTTAGAAGTTGTACCTAAAGTATACATTAATGCAGCAGTCTCACCTACTACTCTACCTATAGCTAAAATAATACCAGCTACAATTCCAGGCATAGCTGAAGGTAATACTACTCTAAAAATAGTTCTAAGTTTTCCTGCTCCTAGTCCAAAGCTACCTTGTCTAAGAGAATCATTAACAGTAAGTAACGCTTCTTCAGTCGCTCTTATTATTAAAGGTAATATCATAATTGTAACAGTTAGAACCCCTGATATAATAGAATATCCCATATTAAGTTTCATAACAAAGAATAACATACCGAATAGACCATAAACAATAGACGGAATAGCGGCAAGAGTCTCTGCAGATAATCTAATAGCCTCTACTAGTTTACTACCTCTTTTTGCATATTCTACTAGATAAAATCCAGTAAATACCCCAATAGGAGCTGCAATAAGAATTGATAATGCTACAGTAATAAGTGTAGTTATAATTGCAGGCATCATAGATAAGTTTTCAGAAGTATAAGTCCATTCAAACATATTTGGTCTAATATGGGTTAAACCTTGTCCAATAATATATGCTATTATTAGTAGTAAAGAACCAAAAGTAAGAAATGTTGAAAGTCTAGTTAGAAACTTAAATATTTTAGAGCCACGAGCTTGATAATCATTAGATTCAGGCTTTTGTTTTATAATTTTATCAGTCATTGTTTATACTTCTCCTTTTTACAAAGAATAAGATTCCATTGATAATAAGGATAAAAATAAATAATAAAACAGCTGAAGCAATTAAAGCTTCTCTATGCTGTCCTGAAGCATATCCCATCTCAATAACTACGTTAGTAGTAAGCGTTCTAATACCTTTTAATAAATCAAAAGTTATTCTAGTCTGACCTCCTGATACCAGTACTACGGCCATTGTTTCACCAATAGCTCTACCAATACCTAAAACAGTAGCAGCAAATATACCAGATCTAGCGGCAGGAATTACAACTTTATAGATACTTCTTTCATGTGTAGCTCCTAAAGCTAAAGAACCTTCATAATAACTTTTAGGAACAGATCTAATCGCACTTTCAGAAAGAGCTATAACAGTAGGAAGAATCATAATTGCAAGTAAGATTGTAGATGCTAAGATACTATATCCTTTTCCACCTATATTATTTCTAATAAAAGGCACTATTATTACTAAAGCAAAAAAACCATATACAATTGATGGAATTCCGGCCATTAAGTTTAATGCAGGTTTAAAAAATCTATAAAGTTTAGGTGGACATGATTTAGCTAAATAAGCAGCAGTTAAAACCCCAATTGGTACACCTAAAAGACAAGATAATAGTGTTGTATAAATTGATCCCCAGATCATTGGTAAAACACCAAACTCTGGATAAGTGGAAGTTGGTTGCCAGTCTTGTCCGGTAACAAATCTAACAAACCCATATTCTCTCATGAATGGAATTCCACCTTGAAAAATAAAAATCATAATTAATATGATAGAAATTATAGAAATTAGAGAAGCTACTATAAAAACACCTTTCATAAAGCTTTCTAAAAAGTTTTTGTTACTATTTGTATTCATAAATATCTCCATTTTTGAAAAAAGCCCAAGCTTATTTAAGCTTAGGCTTGTGTTGTAAATATTATTGAATTAACTATTCAACTTCTGACCACATAGTGATATCACCAATGTAAATGTTTTTAATTTGTTCCATTGTTAAATCATTTAATGGGTTAGCTTTATTTACGATTACAGCGATACCGTCCATAGCGATAGTTTCTTCAGATAATTGAGAAGCTTCTTCATCTTTTAATTCTCTTGAAGACATACCGATTTGAGCATTTCCAGAAATAGCGTCTTGGATACCTACAGAAGAACCATTTGATTGAATGTTAATAGTAACTTCTGGGTTGTGTACTTTGTAAGCTTCTACAAATTTTTCCATTAATGGAGTTACAGAAGTAGAACCTGATACAGTAATTTGTCCAGAAAGGTTAGCTGGAGTGTAAGCTTCTGGAGTACCAACTTTTACATATCCTTCTTCTACAGCTATATTTTGTCCTTCTTCAGAAAGAGCGAAAGCTAATAAATCTTTAGCAATTGGGTCAAGTCCTTCTTCTTTATAAACTAATAAGAAAGGTCTTTGGATTGGGTAAGATTTATCTCCAACAGTTTCTTCAGTTGGTTCTACACCTTCAACTTTAATAGCTGTAACGTCTTCGTTTAAAGAACCTAATGAAATATATCCGATAGCATATTCATCTTCTTTAACAGCAGTTAAAACACCGTTAGTTTCTTTTTGAGCTACAGCTTCTGTAGTAGTTTTGTCAACTTTGTTGTCGCCTTCTTTTTGTTCTACACCAGTGATTTCAATGAAAGCACCTCTTGTACCTGAAGCAGCATCTCTAGTTACAACTGTAATAGGTTTTGCTGTATCAAAGTCTGTAGCTGGAGCTTCTGTAGATTCTTCAGCTGGAGTTTCTGTAGTTTCTGTAGCAGCTGGTTCGTTAGTAGCTGGATCTTTTTCTGCTGGTTTGTCACCACCACAAGCAACTAGTCCTAAAGCTAATACGAATACCATCATAAGTGATAATACTTTCTTAAAATTCATTAAATTTCCTCCTAGAATTTTATTAATTTTCGTACATACTGATAATAAGTTATGTTTATTAAGTGATTATTAAACTAATGTAAGGATAATGTAAAGTTCGTTTATATTTTAACATGATTTTACAATTGACTTTACAAACTTTACAATTTAAATAGCTTAGTTAAGCCATTTTTAATAGTTAAGCTTAAATAATTTCATAATTTTATTTTTTTAACTGTTTATATCTTTCTATATTTGATCCAGATAAAAATTCGTTTGCTTCATTGATTCTTTGAAATTTTTCTGTCGATTTTGCATCTTTATTTACATCTGGATGATATTTTTTTGCCATTTCTCTATATGCTTTTTTAATAGCTACTTCATCTGATGTAGGTTCAATCCCAAGTTCTAGACAGCTTTTTTCATATTTTTTTATAAAATCACTTGTTGGGTTATAGACGTTATTATTGTTTGTGTTTTGATTATATCCACCATATTGTCTATTGCCAGTTTGATAATATCCTCCACTCGTCTGGTTATAAAATTGTCTAAATAGCTCTTCCCATATTTTTTGTTGTTCTCTAGCGCGTCTTTCGTACTCTCTTCTCTGTCTTTCTTCTTCTCTTAATCTCTCTTCTTCCTTTTTTCTATCATAAAAAGTACTATAATCAGATAAACTTCCCTTTACCTCATTTATACCTTCTAATCTTAATTTTGCTCTGTCATAAAAATATTGACTAGTTACATATCTTATTTTATTAAAATATTCATTAAGTATTCCGCCGACCCAAGGTGTAAGTATCATAAATAGCAATATACCTAAAAAATATTTATTAGTAAGTAAAACCGCAAATAAAAAAGGAAATAATAAAAAGAGTATTAGAAACATAGAAAATATGCTTATAACTTGTCTAATACTCCCTGCTATACCTATAAGAAGATTAACTATAAAGATTAAGAAAGTAAAAATCCCATCGAATATTTTTCCAATAAGATTATATATTTTTCCTAATATCAACTTAGTTACTTCCCTTCATTTATAGATTTATAAATCGTTGGTTTCAATAAATTTTTCTGCAGTTACTGCAGCAGTAGCTCCATCTCCTGTAGCTGTTACTACTTGGCGTACATTTTTTACTCTTACATCCCCTACTGCATATACTCCTGGTATACTAGTTTCACATTGCTCATTAGTCATAATATATCCATTTACTATGTCTATTTGGTCAGTAAATAGCCCTGTATTAGGGATATATCCTATAAATACAAAGATCGAATGTCTTTTTTGTCCTTCATCAAGTCCTATTTCACGTTCTTCTCCAGAAATAGTATCCTTTACGATAAATGATTCTATAAATTTATCTCCCTTAATCTCAACTACTTGACTATTAAACATAAAATCAATTTTTTCATTTTCTTTAGCTTTTTCTACTATAGATTTAGCAGCTTTAAATTCATCACGTCTATGAATAATCGTTACTTTAGAAGCATATTTAGTTAAAAATAATGATTCTTCTACAGCTGCATCACCACCGCCAATTACATAAACATGAAGGCCTTCCGCAAATGGTCCATCACATGTAGCGCAATATGATATTCCTCTACCTGAAAACTCTTCTTCTCCAGGTGCACCTATAAATCTATGAGAGGCACCTGACGCTATAATTACTGATTTGGCTTGATATTCATTTTGATTAGTTTTTATAATTTTTGGTTGAGATTTTAAATCTACTTCTGTAACCTCTTCCATAACTTTTTTAGCGCCAAACTCCTTAGCTTGTTCTACCATTCTAGCTACAAGGCTTGGTCCTGTTGTATTTTCTGGAGCTCCAGGGTAGTTATCTACACTATCAGTCCCAACAATTTGACCGCCATCTATTCCTTTTTCTATAATTAATGTATTTAATTTTGCACGAGATGCATATAAACCAGCAGATAAACCAGCAGGCCCCGCACCTATTATAATTACATCATATAAATTTTCCATCTATTCCTCCTTAATACTCTTCTTTAAACACTCTTAGAAATTATACCCATTATTAAACGCAATATAAATTCTATTCTAAATCAAAAAAATTATTCTGTCTTAATGCTTCAAATAAAATAATATTTGCAGAGTTTGCTAAATTTAAACTCCTACCGTAATCTTTAAGCATTGGTATTCTTATATTATTTTCTGGTTTAAGCTTAAGAATCTCCTGTGGCAAGCCTCTAGTTTCTGGTCCAAATACTATAAAATCTCCATCTTTATATTCTACATCAGTATATTTTTTTGTAGCTTTAGTTGTAGCAAAATAAAAATTATTAGTATTTTTATATTTTTCATATAATTCTAAAAAGCTATCATAATACTTTATTTCAGCTAGTTCCCAATAGTCAAGTCCAGATCTTTTTACATGTTTATCATCCATTAAAAACCCAAGAGGTCTAATAAGGTGAAATTTAGTCTTAGTTAAGCCACATGTCCTCACTAGCGCTCCCGTATTAAATGGAATTTCTGGTTCAAAAAATACTATATTTAACAATTAACATACTCCTTAATTAACTTAGCAATAGGACTTTCATTATTTGAAACTGTTATAATATCCGATAGATCTTTTACTTCTTCACACGCATTATATACAGAAACTCCTAAACCAGATTTGTTTAACATAGATATATCGTTTCTATTATCTCCAATAGCTATTATTTGCTCTACTGGTATATTAAATTCTTTAGAAAATGCATCTAATGCTGAACCTTTATCAGCTCCAATAGTAGTTATTTCATAATTATCGCTCATAGAACTCGTAACATTAAGCCCTTTTATATAACTTAAATCAAGAGTTATTTTATTATGAGGCGAATAATTATCGGAAATAAATAAACTTTTATAAATTGGATTATTATCGTCTAATACTTCTTCTAAATTATCAAATTTAATAATTTCAGCAGCGTCAGCTGATTTAGGATACTTACTTCTTTCTAAATGTTCATATTTAGTTTCATGAACATAAATTGTCTCTTTTCCATAAAAGAAGTAATATAAACCATGATTTAGTGCAACCTCATTTATTTTTAGAATATTCTCAATACTTAATGGATTATTTAATAAAACTTTACCTTCTCCATTTACAGTATAGGCTCCATTAGCTGTTGCAATAGGTATATCTTTATCTATTAAACTTGCTATAATCTTAGCCGATTTATACATCCTGCCTGTAGCGATTGCGAAAATAAACCCATTTTTTCTAGCTTCATTAATATATTTAATATTCTCCTTCGATACCTTTCTATTATCATCTAGAAGTGTACCATCTAGATCAGAAACTATCATTTTGTATTTCATAATTATCTCCCTTGGTTTTAAAAAAGACTATGAATTCATCATAGCCTATTTAGTAATAGCTGATTTAGTGCCATAAGATGTTTTATCATAGATATCACTATCAAATGTAACCATATTTTTATCTTTTTCTTCTCTATCTTTTAAAGCTATTTCAATCAACTTATCCATCAGATCTTTAAAATTAATATTAGTTTTATCCCATAGATGATAACTAGTAGACCCTGGCAGAGTATTAATCTCATTTACATATATTTTTTCGTTATCTTCTAATAAGATATCCACTCTGGCTGTACCTTGACAGTTAAGTACCTCAAAAGACTTTTTAGATAATCTTTTTATCTCATCTTCTATATCTTTATCTACATCAGCGGGAATTCGACGAGTAGTTCCTGATGATTTAGAATATTTATTTTCAAATGACTGAATATCTTTCCAACCAATTGGTTCTTCTAATATTGAAGCAATTATTTCGTCATTTCTTCCTAAAACAGCACAGTTTATTTCTCGTAAATTCTCTATAGCTTCTTCAACAATAATTTTTTCATCATATTCAATAGCTATATTTATTGCCTCTATTAACTTTTCTTCATTAGTAGCTTTATTAATACCAATACTTGATCCAAGGTTAGAAGGCTTAACTATTAGTGGATATTTTAAAGTACTTATATTATTCATAACTTCGTCATAATTATTTTTATAACTATCTCTATAAAACCAAACATAATTTACTACAGGTATATCATTAGCTTTATATAAGTCTTTCATTATAACCTTATCCATACCCACTGCAGATGCCATAATATCTGATCCGGTATAGGCTATTCCTAAAGTATCTAAAAATCCTTGAATAGAACCATCTTCAGCATTTGTGCCATGTAGCCCTAAAACCATTACATCAATTTTTGAGATTTCTTCTAAAGTTTTAATTTTCTCTTTTCCTGAGAATATCCCCTTAGAAACTTCTACATCTTTAAGACTATATAAAATCCTATCTTTAAAACTAGGATTAAAAAATACTTCTCTAGTATTCTCAAATTTTCCAGCTTTATAAGTTTCAAACTTATCTAAGCCTTCACCTATAAGCCATTTTCCTTCGTTATTTATATAAATAGGAATAATATTATATTTTTCTCTATCCATATTTTCTATCATCTGCATAGCTGTGATAACTGCTACAGAATGTTCTACACTACGCCCACCAATTAGTACACCTACATTTAACATTTTTTATACCTCACTATAACTATCTGGCAAATCATTTTCAAATAAAATAACATCTCCAGGAGTAAGTAATTTACCATAAATATCTATCGCTTCATTTAGAGAATCTACAGAATATATTCTATCCTCACTATATCCTTCTTCAATAAGCCCTTCATAAATTGGTTTAGTTCTATTTTTCCCAACTAAAAATACAAAATCACATACTTTAGAGATTTCTTTACCAAACTTCTTATTTTCATCATACTCAATATCCCCAAGTTCAATCATTCCTGGAGTTACGATAAATTTTTTACCAGTCTTAAACTCATCTAGCACTTCTAAAGCTGCTTTTGCACCAGACGGGTTGGAGTTAAAGCCATCATCTATTACTATTACTCCATTTCCAGAATCAATTAAATCTAATCTATGAGCAATTGACTGAATTTTTGAGATTCCATCAGAAATTTCTTCTAATGATAATCCTAATATATATGACGCAGCTGCTCCAGCCAAGATATTTTTAATATTATGTCGCCCTAATAGTCTAGTCTGACACTTAATTTCACCTAAATCTTTAATAACTAATTTAAAATCTGATCCATGGCTATTTACATTAATATCAGTAGCATATATATCTAATTTTGAAATATCATCTATTCCATAATAAATTTTTTTAAGCGTAGTCTTATCAGCTACACCTTTAAGATTAGGGTCGTCATAATTAAAAATCGCTACTCCATCTTCTGGCAAAGCTTCTATTAGTTCATATTTAGTCTTAATAGTATTCTCAATACTTCCAAATGCTTCTAAATGCGCAGGACCAATAGATGTAAGTATACCAATATCTGGACTTACTAAATCAGCACATTCTTTTATTTCTCCGATTGTATAAGCACCCATCTCAGCAATAAAAATATCTTTAGAATCATCTAAATCATTATTTATTACTTTCGAAAGACCCATTGGCGTATTATATGATGCTGGAGTATCTTGCACATTATATTTTTCTTTTAAAATAGTAGAAGTAATTACTTTAGTACTAGTTTTCCCATAACTACCAGTTATTCCAACTACTTTTAAATCTTTCATCGATTTTACTTTTTCTTGAGCACTATTATAAAAACCTTGATTTATTCTAGCTTCGTTAGGAGCATTAATTTTAGCAGCAAAATTTAAAATTTTAGGAGATGCCATATAAATTATTATACTCAAAACTAAAGTAAATGTTTTATAAATTATATTTTCAGATATTAAAGATAATAGTCCTATAATTATTATAATAGATAAAGTTAAAGTTCTATAAGTGCTAAAAAGTCTTTTTGCTCTATCAGTCATAACTAGCGGAGTTTTATCTTCATTTATAACTTTAGAAAATCCAAAACTACCACCATTATTTTCAAACCACTTATTATATTTTTCAATATTATACTCTTCTAGCTGAAAAAGATGTAATGCACTTTTTAATCTACCAACTGGATCTAAATACGAAAAAATTCCTATTAAAAAAATTAAAATTAAAAATATAATCCCCATAAATCTACCTCAACATAAATGATTCAATAACAGCCTTAAAAACAGGATAATTATCTATATATGAAAAATGACCAGAGTTTTCTAAAATGACAAGTCCACTATTTGGAATTTCTTTTTTAAAAATTTCACCCATATATAAAGGCGTTGCATCGTCATTATCTCCCCATATAAGTAGAGTTTCAGCTTCTATTTTAGAAAGAATAGGTCTTATATTCTCATTTACGACCGTTACCATAATATCTCTCATTATACCAGATGAATTTTGGTAATCATCTGAACCATGTTTTTTCTTATAATTTTCTAATCTGGCTTTCTTATCGCCTGGTAAAATGGAATTAAAAAATTTTCCTATTTTATAGGAGTAAACCTTTATTTTATATTCTAATCCTCTTTTAGGTATTAAGCCAGCTGAATCAATTAAAATTAAATCGTTTACTCTTTCTTTATGCTCAGCAGAAATAATTGACGAAATCTTTCCTCCAAAAGAATGACCAATAAAACTAGCCTGTTTAATTTCTAATTCATCTAAAAGTTTTAAAATAACTCTTACATAATCATAAGAGTTAAATACAGTTTTAGGTTCTGTAGATTCACCAAAGCCTGGTAAATCAATTGCTACTATCCTATATTTATCTTTAACTATATTTGAGATAGGATACATTGTCTCTTTTTTTGAACCCCACCCGTGTAAAAAAACTGCAATCTTTTCACTATCGCCTTCATCTGTATAACAAATTTCAATATCTTCGATTATCTTTTTCATATTACCTCAATTTATTATTATACCATAAATAAAAGAGCATAAAAAAAGAGTGTGATAATAAATCACACCCTAAATTTTGAATTAGAATAATCCAGTATGTCCTACTATTATAGGAGCAAATACTAATGATACTACAGTCATAAGTTTTATTAGAATATTGATTGATGGACCTGAAGTATCTTTAAATGGATCCCCTACTGTATCTCCAGTAACTGCAGCTTCATGAGCAGGGCTTCCTTTACCGCCATGATTTCCAGCTTCAATATATTTTTTAGCATTATCCCATGCTCCTCCAGCATTAGACATGAAAATTGCCATTAATACACCAGTTACTAGTGCACCAGCAAGCATTCCGCCTAGAGCTTCTGCTCCTAACACAAACCCAATTATAACTGGAGAAATAATAGCCATTAGACCTGGCACAATCATCTCTCTAAGAGAAGCGTTAGTAGAAATTTCAACACATCTTGAATAGTCTGGAGTTCCAGTCCCATCCATGATTCCAGGAATTTCTCTAAATTGTCTTCTTACTTCTTCAATCATTGCATTAGCAGCTTTACCTACAGCGCTCATAGTATAAGCAGAGAACGCAAATGGTAACATACCACCAATAAACATACCAGCTATAACTGATGGTTGAGTAACGTCTATTGAATTTAATCCTACTACTTGTGTATAAGAAACGAATAAAGATAAAGCAGTAAGTGCTGCAGAACCAATAGCGAATCCTTTACCAATAGCAGCAGTAGTATTTCCTACAGCATCTAGTGAGTCAGTAATATCTCTAACATTTTCTGGTAATTCAGCCATTTCAGCAATACCACCAGCATTATCAGCGATTGGTCCATAAGCATCTACAGCGATAGTAATACCTGCAGTAGAAAGCATTCCAACTGCTGCAACAGCTATACCATATAGACCTTGTGCAGTGTTAGTATTCCCGCCTGAACCTACATAAGCAACTATAATACCAATTGCTACAATAATAATTGGAGCAACAGTTGACATCATACCAGTAGCTAGACCAGAAATAATATTAGTTGAAGCACCAGTTTGTGAATCATGCGCGATTTTTTTAACACTATCATAATCTCCAGAAGTATAAACTTCTGTAAATTTAGAAATAGCTAAACCAACAATCACTCCAGCTATAACTCCAACAAATGGTCTAAATGAATTAAATAGATAATTTGAGAAAAATGCAGCTGCAATAATTGTTATAAGTGATGCAGCAAAAGTACCTCTATTTAAAGCTTTTTGTGGATCTTTATCACCTCTAACTGCTAAGCATCCAATGATAGATGCAATAATACCAATAGCTGCAATTACTAAAGTAAAAGTAGCACCAGCTTCATTATACGCAACTAGACCTAATGTAATACCAGATAATAAAGCACCAACATATGATTCAAAAAGGTCAGCCCCCATACCAGCAACATCCCCTACGTTATCTCCTACGTTATCCGCAATAACAGCAGGGTTTCTAGGGTCATCTTCAGGTATATGAGCTTCTACTTTACCAACAAGGTCAGCACCAACGTCAGCTGCTTTAGTGTAGATACCTCCTCCTACTCTTGAGAAAAGAGCAATTGAAGAAGCACCTAATGAAAAGCCATAAACTATATCAGGGTTTCGTGTTATAAAATAAGCTACTGAAATACCAATAATACCTAGACCAACAACACACATACCCATTACAGTTCCACCTGCAAAAGCTATATCTAAAGCTTTACCCATTCCGCTTTCCATAGCCATATTAGCAGTTCTAACGTTTGCTTTAGTAGCAACTTTCATACCTATATATCCAGCAGTCATTGAGAAAAGTGCTCCTATTAAGAAAGTTAGTGGAAGTGCTATACTCATTCCATTAATAAAGAATAAAATTACTAGCATAACTAACACAAAAACGCTAATATTTTTATATTCTCTTGAAATAAATGCCATAGCACCTTCGCTAATATAACCTGAAATCTCTTTCATTCTTTCATTGCCCACGCCTGATTTGTTAATAAAACTAGCTCTAGCGAAAGCATAAATTAAAGCTATTACTCCTACTATAGGAGCTAAGTATTCTAATGTAGAAATATCCATTTTAAATTATTACCTCCTATGCAATTCTAGCCATAATTATTAGTGAAATAGCTAAAACTATTGAAGCTATAATATTTACTTTGTTAATTAAAGCCTCTTTGCTACTTCCTTTATTTTGCTGCCAAAAAGATTCAGCGTTTGTTCCGCCTCCAAGCATTTGTTGTGGACTATTATCTGCTGGCTCAGCAATAATAGTAGAAACTATTAAACAAATACTAGATGCAAGAATTAAAACTGAAAGTAAAGTTATCATCTCTCATCCTCCATAACATAATATTTAATATTATCAGATTAGGCTAATTATTTCAAGGAAACATCTATTAAAATACTAGCCTTACATTAAAAAATGGCTATTATAAAGCCATACTTTGGAGCTAACGGCCGGGATTGAACCGGCGACCTCTTCATTACCAATGAAGTGCTCTACCTACTGAGCTACGATAGCATAAGATATAGTATAGATTATATATAAAAATGTCAATTAAAAAAGAGCTAAAAAGCTCTTTTAATTTATAAAATTACTATTTTTCATAAGTTTTTTATTATAATAAGTCAGTCCATTATTTATAGACACAAGATTAAGCTTTACATTTTCTAGATTAAATGCCAAAAATTTAACTTGAGTATTATTCATAAACTCTAAGTTTTCATATATATTATTAATTTTTAAATCTTTTTCATCCGAAAATGTAAATCCTGACATATAACTTGAAGCTTCAAATAAAAGCTCTTCAAATTTATAAAGATTTAATTTTAATTCTTCTAATTTTTCAGAAATAAACTCAATATCATAAGCTTTTAAGGAATTATTTGAATTAAAAAGCATAGATATAACTAAATCTAGATCATTAATTATATCTTCACCTAACAAAATAATGTTCTCTACTTCAAAAATAGTTTCTAAATCTGTATCAATAATCTCTATCATAAACACCTAATACAATTATATTCATTATTTTAATTTATTCGTACTTATCTATACTATCATTTAATTTTATAAATCTCAAGAAGTCATTTAACTCATTTTTTAATGATTCTATCTCATTTTCTAATACTTCTATCTCCACTTTTTTATCTATATCTAAAAAGTATAAAAATGAACTCTTAGGATATTTCCCCATTATTTCTTTTATCGCAAGATTATATAGTAAAATCTGAGGTTTATAATAATCTATTAAATAACTAATATTATTTGTTTTATTAGTTTTAAAATCAGTTACGATAAAATCATCATCTTTTATCTCCAACTGGTCAATACTTCCTGAGATATAGCCTTCTTCAAGTTTTAATAAAAATTGAAACTCATGAAATTTTTTAGTAGATTTATCAAAACTATTTATATAACTACTTATATGCCTATTTATTTTATCTACTAATAATTGATTTTTTTCTACTAAATTTTTTTCAAGTATTAAATCAATTAACTCTTCTATATTTTTATCACTACTATAATTTTCAATAATTTCATGGACTACTGTACCATATAACGATGGATCTATATAAAATCCTTTTTTTTCATATTTTAATGAATCTATTTTATATTCATATTCTAACTTATCCTCTAATGGTTCAAAATCATTTAGTCCTAGTTTATATTTATAAAAATAATCTCTTTTAGATTTTTTAAAAGTACTAAAACTAGAAAAACTACCGCGTGGCATTTCATATTCTTTTATATTTAGATCTTTTTTATAAAAATTATCAATTACAACTTTTTTTAGCTTCTTTTCTTTTAAATCATAAGGTTTAATTTCATTTATCTCATTAAAATCAGGATTATTATCTACTAATAATTTTGAATAGTATGACGAGCTTATAGATTTTTCAATGTTTTTATTACTAAAAAATATAAATCTCTCTTCGGCACGAGTTAGACAAACATATAACAATCGTAAAAACTCTTCATAGTCGTCTTCGCTATTTTTTTCTTTAATAAATCTTAAATATTTAGAATCTTCTCTAGTATTTAATCCATATCCATATTCTCCATTTACGACAAAATTATTCTTATCAGGATTTCTAGTAAAATCTGAATCATATAATATTACAGTATTAAACTCTAGACCTTTAGAGCCATGAATAGTCATTAAATTTACAGCATCTTCAGAAAAAATACTAGCCTCACCCTGATCCTTATCTGAATTAAATAAAATATAATCGAGTAAATCAAAAATTCTAGATGAGTTTTCATTTTCAAACTCTAACACTATATTAGTAAATAAAATAATATTTTCTATTTCCTGAGGACTATTTGATAATAAACTTAAAATTTCAATATAATGAGTATCATTTATAAACTTAGAGATAAATTCATATAATCCTATTTTATCTTTTAAACTAAGCATTTCGCTTAAAATATTTCTTGTTTTAAGTATATTTATATTGTCTCCATCATATAGATTTAGACTTTCCCATAATGATGCTTCTGATAATTTAGAAATCTTAAAAAGATCAGCATCACTTAATGAGAAAATCTTAGATCTTAAAAGTCCATATAAACTTAGTGAGTCATTTTTATTATTTATAAATTTCAAAAATAAAATTAAATCTTTTATTTCAGTTTTATTATAAAAATTTCTACTCTTGCTATTTACATAAGGTATATTATATTCATTTAATCTATCTTCTAACTTTGATAAATGTGTAGACTGTCTAAATAAAACAACAATATCGCCAAAAGTCTTACCTGAATCTTTTAGCTCCAAAATCTTTAAAGCTATAGCTTCAGCTTCAGTTTTTTCATCCTCACTTAGATTTATAAATTCTACTTTTCTATTTTCTATATCTCTTGTAAACTCCAATGAATCATATTTATTTCCCATTAATACTTTAAATAGATTATTTGTATAATTTACCATTTCTTCTGATGATCTATAATTCTTTACAAGCTTTATAATTTCACCATCGGATTTTATAATATCTTCTAGAGTTTCATCAAAAACTTTTACATCAGAACCTCTAAAAGCATAAATAGACTGTTTTGGATCACCAACGACAAAAAAGTTATTTCTATCTAAAGTAGTCTCAATAGTAGATAAGCTATAGAAAATATCTCTTTGTAGTTTATTTGTGTCTTGATATTCATCAATCATAATATATTTAAATTCATTTTGATAAATTCTAAGTAATTCATTATTTTTAAAAACTTCGCGAGTAAGATAAACTAAATCAATAAATTCAAAAGTACCGTCATTTAATTTTTTTTTAGTATATTCTGTATGAATTTCCTTTAAAAGCTTATTAAAGAACTCATAATATATATAATCATCTTTCTCATTAAATATTAGACATTTATATGTCTCATCACATATCATATTTACATAATCGGTATCAATTGCTTTTTTATCTCTTAGTCTAATTAAGCCATTAAAAATTTCTTCTAAAACTACATATTTTTCATCTGAATCAGTAGTTATTACATTATAAAGACCATCTTCATAATTTTTAAAAATTTTAGTTCTTCTATTTAAAGTCTTTAATCTTTTTTGCTCTTCAAAAAAGTCAGATAATTTTAAATAATAAGAATTATAATCAATTTTAATACTATTAAATAGATTTAAATCTAATAAGTCATCAAAATTATATCCTTTTGAAACTGACGTCTTATATACATACATAATTCTATCTACTAAGCTATTAGATCTTAGCATTAGATTATTTATATAATAATTATTAAGAAGATCGCTATTGTTACTCTCTATTATATCTACAATAATTTTTGTAAGAATTTCGTCTGATTCTCTATCATCTATAATTCTATAATCTGGATTGATTCCTAAATATAAATAATTTTCATCAACAATTCTTTTGCAAAATGAATCGATAGTTGAAATTTTTAAATATGGAATTTTATTAATAAGACTTTTAAATCTAGGATTAGTCTTAGATAGCTTTAGTATCTCTTTTTCAATTCTATCAACCATTTCTGCAGTAGCTTTAACAGTAAAAGTTATAGCAAGAATTTTTTCAATATCTTCATCTGGATTATCAGAACTCTCAAGAATATGTATAAATCTATTAGTTAAAATTTTAGTTTTTCCAGTACCAGCTCCAGCCACAACTCCTATATTTTTATTAATTGTCTCTATTGCTCTTTGCTGTTCTTTATTCGGTTTCAACTTTAACCTCCGATACTCTACATATCTCATTATAATCACAGTATTTGCATGAAATATCATCTTTAGGCATAACAAAATATTCGCCATTTTGGTTTATCTTATTTAAAGAGATTATTAGATTTTCTAAATCTTCATAATATTGATCTATATCTTCTAATTTTTTTAAAGGATAAGTTATCTTAGCTTCTGTGATATTGCCATATTTTAAATCTTCAATATTTTTATAACCATAAATATATGCATATAAAGGTAATTGGATTTGTCTAAATTCATTAACAGATGAAATAGAAGGAACTTTACCACTTTTATAATCTACTATAGAAACTTTTCCATTATAATCATCTATCCTGTCAATTTTTCCAGATATAACTATATTATCAAATGATTTAGAGTATTCTTTTTCAAAATATACCGGCTTAGAATTATTGGATCTCTGATCAGAAGAATCTATAGTGATATATTCTGAAATAATTTTTATAATGACAGATTTTTGGTAGTCTTGTAAATTAAGATTTTCCACTATAATAATTTCTTCTAGTAAATTACTTACAAAATTATTAATTTTTTCATCATCTACATCTTTATCATAATTCTTATAATATTTTTCTAGTATAAGATGAAATAAATTACCTTTATCGAGTGAAAATGTATCCTTAAAATCTAATTCTATTTTTTTATATTTTAAAATATATTCTATATAATATTTAAAAGGGCATTCATTTAAAATCCCAAGAGATTTGGGGCTATAATAGTTCAATGAATTTTCTATTTTTTCATTCTCTACTTTGCCTATAAATTCTAAACTTTTATTAAATCTTTTATATTCATTCTCTAAAATTCTATTAATATAAGATACTTCATTATTATCTAGATAGTTAGAATTAATAAACTCGTCGTTATTAAATGCTTCAAATATAAAACGAGATTTTAAATCATTTTTATCTATAGTATCTAATTTTTTTAGCTGAGATGTAATAATATACTCTTTTTTAGAGTTTTCTTCTAGATTATCTAGAGTTTGATTTAGTATAAATGATCTATTATCAATAAGCTTACTATCATTAAAAATATATGAAAAATAATACTCTTCACTTTCTGATAAAAGAGATTGAAATTGTAAAATAATATTGTCAATTTTTTCTTCCCTAGATTCTAAATCTATTCCTAAACTTTTATGAAATTTATTTAAACTGATATTATCTATAATAGAATCCATTTTAATCTTAGGATAATCATAGTCTAATCCACAAATAAATCTGATTTTTGATTTTACACCTACTGCATTTATTGGATTTAAGACTTTTATAGATTTTTTATTACTTCTTGTATAATATTCATAATTATTTAGTATCTCGATAAATAAATCAGTAATATCATCTGATGATAAATTTATAATTTTATTAAAATTAGTTACTTGCTTAAATATATCATCTAGTATTTCATATGATTTTATCTCATCTGATATTATGTCATGATTTTTGTGATTTTCAAATTCTAGATATGACTTTTTTTCTAAATAATCTAAATCAAATATATTTTTTAATGTTTCTATAGGACTATTATTATAGTTTTTTAATAAATCTCTAATAAAATTTAGATACTCAAATAAAATATCCTGGATATTTCCATATTTATGATATATTCCTTTATATTCAATCTCTCTTAGACTAATTAATAGTTTCTCAGTTTCATCATTACTTAAATCTTTAAAACTTCTATTTATATTTTCATCTGAAATAAACCCAATAATATATTTTTTCTCATCATTTTTTATAAATTTCAAAAAGTTTAATACATCTCTAATTAAAAATAAATCTTTTGCTTTTTGTGAATTTCCAATACTTACTGAAATATCTCTTTCTTTAGAAATAGTTTTTATAAGATTTTTATATGAATCATTAGCAATAATAGAAATATCTTCAAATGAAATCTCTGAGCGTATCTTAGAAATAATATTAAATATTTCATTTACTTCATAATACTTATTTGAAGCTTTAATTATCGAGTGATCTATATTATATTTTTTATCTATATCTGAAAGTGAGTTATATGAAAACTCTGAATTTATCTTATCTATACTTATTTCTTTATTAATCTCAAACCCTATTTTTTCTAGTTTTAATAAGCTATTTTGAAGCTTAAGATTAGATCTATTAGTTGAAAATGGCATCTCAATAATTACATCTTTTGCATTTTCCCCTAAACTTTCTATGAGAAAAAGCTCATTTTCTCTAAACTCTATAAAATTTGATATTAAAAATGTTTTATCTGATATAGTATTATTTATATTTTTAGAGGCATCTAAATAAAGATCTATCTCATCGCCGAGATTGTTTTTATCCAAGAATTCTTCATATTCTCTATAAACTAGTGAAATTTCATTTATTCTCTCGTTATTAATTTTTTTACTAGAGAGATTATCATAATTAATCTTATTAGATTTTAGTTCATATATATAAGCTTGTATGCTCTTTGAAGATCCTAAAGATTTTGAAAAATTCACATCTTCTTTTTCTAAAATCTTCTTAATAATAAAACTTCCCTCTTGACGAGAAATATACTTTTTATTATTTGAAAACTTTTCAGCTACGTTATCTAGAGTCAAGATATTATTTAAGTAAAATCCCCCAAATTCTGTAGCTAGATTTTTTCTATACTCTTCTAACATTGAAAAATTGGGTAAAATAATATAAAGATTTAATTTTTCTATAGGCGATAAGTTTCTTATAAATTCATTATTATATTTTTTAAAATCAAACCCAATATTTCTTAACTCAACTCTATTCATTAATTTCACCATCTATAAATTTTTTCATATTATATGGAATATCCGTCTCAAAAATTCGATTATTAAGATATGAAAGCTCACCATCTAAATTTTTAAATACAAGTTTATAGCAGTGTAAAACTTGATTATTTATTTTATATTTTTCTCTAAAATATTTATTTATTTTATTATCTCCATATTTTCTATCGCCTATAATTGGCATATTAAGATATGAAAGATGACTTCTAATCTGATGTGTACGCCCCGTAATAAGATTAATCTCTAATAGTGAATAATTCTTTCCAGAAATAACTGGCTTATATTCAGTAATTATTTTTTTAGAATTTTCATTACTTGTGTTAATTCTAACCTGATTTTTCTTATTTTCTATTTTAGATAATTCTGCCTCTTCATACGCACCATTTTTTATATTGCCTTTTACTATTGTGTAATAATATTTTTCGATATTATCAAGCCTCTGGGCTTTATTTATCTCTTTTATTGCAGTATAATTTTTTGCACCAATTAATAGTCCTGAAGTATTTCTATCTAGTCTATTAGCTACACTTGGCACAAAACTCTGCCCTTTTTTAAATCTAAACTCTCCCTTATTTACTAAATATGCTATCATTGAGTCGACAATATTATCTTCATAATACTTTTCTTTTGAAGTAGCACTATGAGTTAAAACCCCTCCAGGCTTATTTATTATGAGAATATTTTCATCTTCATATATAATATCTAAATCTAGACCTTTTATTACTTCTTTTTCATCACTTTTAAATTTTTCAATAGTCTCATCAGAAAAATATAGTTTTAAACTATCTCCATCATTTAAAATATATTTTTCATTTACTTTAGAATCATTT